>JACQVW010000618.1 GCA_016209535.1 Planctomycetota bacterium
GAGCGTGCTCGTGGGATCGTACTCGCCGGACGGCTCGAGCTGGCAGGAGGTCTCGCGGACGGCGTTCGATCCGCCGCTCCCCGAGAGGATCCTCGCGGGCCTGGCGGTGACCTCGCGCTGCGGCGACAGCGCTGCCTGCCCGATCCCCCTCGGCGTCACCTTCTGCGAGATCGAGCTGCAGAGGGGCGCGTCGCCCGGGCCCACCTTCCGCCGCGGCGACGCGGACGGAAACGGCAAGGTGAACCTCACCGACGCCGTCCTCACCCTCAACCGCCTCTTCAAGGGCGGCCCCGCCCCCGACTGCCCCGACGCCGCGGACGTGAACGACGACGGCAAGCTCGACCTCACCGACCCGGTCTACCTCGCGAGCCACCTCTTCCGCGGTGGCCCGCCCCCGGAGCCGCCGGGCCCCGAGGCCTGCGGCCCCGACACCGACCCGACCGACGCGCTCGCCGAGTGCGGGGCGGGGTGCCCGTAGGACGAGGGCACGGCGCACGGCTCCGGCCACCCCACCAGCCTCCGCGTCGCGGGCCTCACGACCACACCTCCTCCCGCGCCGGCCAGATCGAGGCCTACCGCGAGGACGGGGCGGCGGGAGAAGGGTCGCTCGGTGGTGCCTGCGGGAGGCAGCGCGCTCTTCACCTGACTCAAGTTTCGCCGAGCACATGCCGATAATGCGGACATGGTTCGAAGCATGCCTATCCGTTTGCTTGCCAAACAGCGGAAAGGGGTATGCCTTTGACTCAACCTGAGGAGCGAAGGCCATGCGTTTCTCGGTGCTGGCTTCGCGCCTGCGCGCCCTCCCGCTCTGAGCGGGCCCACGTGCGCCTCGCGAAGGCGTCGCCCTGGGGACCCCTTCGGCCCCCCCAAGAGGTTGCCAAGGCAGAGGCACGCGCGGCGCAGTGGCACGGCCTGCGGAAGCTCCGCAGCCAGGAGCCGGTTCGCCCGGCGCGAGGTGCCGCTCGGCGGACGTCACGTCCTCGGTCGATGGGCGGCGCCGCTGCGAGGTTGAGTGACGTGCATACCCCTTACAGCGGAAACCCATGCGGGCCGCATCAGCTTCATGGCCCGCGTTGCGAAAACATCCCATCGCACAGTCCGGCAGGCCCATTCGCCGTTCTAAAACCCCTCGCAAGGTGGGCGGGACAGCGTGCGCTCCGAGACCGAGGACGGAGTTGAACGCCGTCATCCGGTAGAAGGTCCGTTTTGGCAATGAACCGGATAGGCATGGTTCGAAGCGCCACCGCGACATCGACCCTGTCCGTCTGCTGCGCGGCGCTGGCGCTCTGCCCTGTCCAGACCACCGCACAGGAGCCCGACTGCAACCGGAACGGCACGCCGGACGCGCAGGACCTCGCGCCACGGCTCCGCTTCGCCGAGGCCGTGACGCTGCTCCCCAGAGGCCGCGAGCCCTGGGGCGTCACCGCAAGCGACCTCGACGGGGGCGACGAGTTCCATGAGGGACGGAGCATCGCGCTTTTCCTCACCGGGGTGAAGCACGCCGGTGGATTGGGTACGATGCCTTTCCCACATTTCAGGAGGGAACGTGGTAGTCCTGCCGCTCCGGTCGCGCTTACCGTTGCCATCTCAGGACGAAGGTCCCGACAATGACCGCGGGTCGAGCTCACCGGCGCTCTCCGTGGTTCGTGAGAGGAGCGAGCCGAAGAGGCGCAGGATCTCCGCCGGCCGAGGTTCGAGATTGTAGCGGTGCAGGATGGCCCGGAGGGAGGAAACGGCGGCTCGGTCCTGAGCTGACCTCTTGGCGAGGAGGACGGCGGCGCCCGGGCGGGCGGTATAGGCGGCCCAGCAATCGCGGTGGTGGCGGCAAACCGGATCGGTCAGCACATGGTCGCGCTGCTCCGGATCGAGACGGTGGTCCTGCACAAGCAATCGACTGACAACGGCCTGGAAGCGATCGGTGAGGGCCCTCGTCTGCTCGGTGCCAAGCAGCGGCCACTCGCGATCGGGGCACCAGGAGAGCTTGGCTTCATCGACCAGGTTTTCAAGCTCGACGGTCCGGTTCCAGTGCTGGGTCTGGCGGGCGACCTCAGCCTTTGCCGCATCGGGGGAGAGCACCTCGCCGTAGGAGCGAATGATCTCCTCGTTGATTGCGCTCAGACAGACGTCATCCTCGAAGTCGAAGAAAAGCCGTTGAATGAACCCGACGAGGTCGGCTCGGTCGATCGTCGCCGCGAGGGCCGCTTCATAGGCCGGCAGCTCCTCGTCGCGGGTGGGGGAGAGCTTCGCCACCAGGTAGCGGCCGAAAAGCGTCTCGCGTAGCAGCACCTCGGTCTCGTTCTCGATGCCCTGGTCCGGTTCGCCGCGAGGACCGCCGTAGTGGAGGAACTCGTGGTAGAGCACCGGCAGCACGAGCAACGGGTGTTCGAACAGCCGGTAGTACACGCCCATCGAGTTCGGAGTCGAACGGTCTTCGAGCTGCAGGTAGCGGCGGTGCACCTCGCCGAGCTGGGCTGGATCGGCGCCGCGGAACCAGCGCGGCGGCGTGTACCGCGTCCAGAAGCTGAGGTGCACCTTCTCGCAGCAGTACTGCCCGAGGATCCGCCGGTGGCGGTTCAAGGTCATTAGCCGGAGCGGGTGCTGCTTGATGAACTCGGTGACCCCTGCGAGCTCCTTGCCGGTCAAGGCGACGATCCACCTCAAGTTCCCCTCGAGGGAGGGATCGCCGCCGGCCCGCCCTTCGATGAGCTCGACCATCCAGCGCAGGCCGCGGCGCAGCGAGCCGACAAGCTCAAGCAGTCGAGCGCCAGGGAGGAGCCGCACGATGCGTTCGCCGAATTCGTCCCGCTCCCGCGGCCGCCGGGTGGCATCGACGACCTCGCGGACAGCCTCCGCCAACGCCGGGAGTCCGGGCGCCACCTGGGCGATGGCGGCAGCCAGCGCCTCGGCATCGCGGTCGTCCCCATAGCGCTCCGCGGCGATCAGCAGCTCGCGTATGCGCTCATCGTTCGGCGGGAGGGCGGCGGCGATGCGGTCACGCACCGCCGATTCGTCGAACTCCTCCCCGTGCAACACGCTGCGGAGCGTCTGGTGCACGCGGTCACGCGCAGCGCCCTCGAGCGCCCCGCCCTCGAGTATGCGGTACAGCCCCCAGGCTGCGCCCTGCCGCACTTCGAGTGGATAGGCCTGCTCGTCGCTCACGGCGTGGAGCAAGAGGGCGGCCGGGGTCAGATCCCGGCGCAGATCCTCGCGCTTGCGAGCGATCTCCGCATCACTTGTTCCGATTTGCTCGCGAAGTTTGCGGATGGAAGCCTGGATCTCCTTGCCGGCGTGAAACTCAGCAACGAGCTTCTGGTAGTCAACCACTACCTTGTTGCGTTGGTCCACTTCACGCCGGAGGTCCTCGTGACGGCGCTTGTTCTTGTTCTCGTCTCGGACGAGGACTCGCATCTCCCGGTCCAGGGCGGCGCAGGCGCCGAGTGCAGCGGCGATCGACTGGGCGGCCATGAGCCGCTGCGGGTCGTGCTCGGCCTCCTCCTCACGGGCGTCGCGGCGCACCAGGTCTTCCACCGCGAGCCAGGCGGAGCGCAAAGACTCGATCCAGTCGAACCGCGGGAACTCCGCCAGCAGATCGGCGGCTCGCACGACGCGCGGGGGCACGGGAGCGATCGGCAGCGACAACGAGTCCAGAGCAACCCCGTCCGGGAGGCCCTCGATGCGGAGCGATCTCGAGCTTGGGATCCAGCCGGGCAGCGCGTCGGCGACAGGGCGGAGGCGCTTTGGCTCCTCGAAGAGCACGGGCTGGGTCAGCGCCAGCAGTGCTAGCAGAAGGACGGATTCCTCCTCCTGGCCGCGCTGCCAGAGGATCTCCGCCGCGGCGGCGGCGTTGTCGAGACCCTGGCCGGGGGGGCGTCTCCCAAGCCCGACCTCCTCGACGAACTGCGCGATGTACCAGACGACGCCGGCGGGCAGGCGCTGCCGGCAGCCGCGGGCGATGGCAGCTACAAAACCGTCCGCGTCGACATCGGGCAACACCCAGCCAAGCTGGTGGCCATCCAACCGCTGCCGCACGGCATGGAAGAGGGAGGCCTCGCCTCGCTCGAGCAGGTAGGCCTGCAGGCTGCGCAGCGCCTCTTCCCCCAGGTGGTGCCAGCCCAAGAACTCCAAGCTGACCAGGTGCCGAAGAAGATCCAGAGCCTGGGGTGCCCCGCAGCGCGCCAAGCTCACGGCGAGCAGCAGCCCGTACCAGGGTCGGCCGCGAGCGGACAACGTCAGCGCCCGCTCGGAGATGCCCTCGCACTCCGCCGGAAACCTGCGCAGCAGCTTCTCCGCAGCCGTCGGAGCATCTTCGCTCATGACCCTCTTGATCGCCACGCGTACTCGGTTCCACGACCGCAGGCGGTGGAGGACTCGCATGCTTCCATCTCTGGCTGGTTGCCAAGTATGTTGAGGAGTCGACTGAATCCCTCGACCCGGGAGCTATCAGTCGCATTTGCAGATTGATAGAGGCTTGGGCCGGGCGATGAGCCTGAAACCGACATTCATACTCTTCTCTGTCCGCTTGCCGAGCTTCCTGGCTCCGGCGCGGCAAAGCAAGTATGGGCTCTGCACGGATCCTCCTCGCTGAGGCCGCTTGCCGAACTTGATTGACTCGTCATAGGTGACTGCGTCATCGAACCGGCACCACTCCGACACGTTGCCCATCATGTCTCTGAGCCCCATCGGGTTGGGGCGCTTCTGAGCTACCATGAACGGGTAGGCGCTGTTGCTGTTGGCCTGGAACCATGAGAACGGCTGCAGGCACTGTGCGAGCTCGTCGACCAGCTTCTTCTGGAACTTCGGGGCGTCGCTGGGGCCGACAGCAACGGGGCACAGCTCGGGGGACTGCATAGCCCTGCAAGCGACCTCCCACTCGAGCTCCGTCGGCAGGCAGTAGTCGAAGTCCTGGTCTTGGCCGCTCAAGGTCGTGCAGTAGTTGATGGCCTCCGTGTAGTCCACGGCGCACGCCGGGAACTCGCCGCCGCTCACTTCCTTCGGGAAGATGTGCGCAGGGATGACCTTTGAGAAGGCTGCCTGCGTCACCTCGGTCTCGCTGACCCAGAACCCTTCGATGTCCTTGTCGAACGGCTCCAGTTCGTCCCGATCCACTCGGCCGACCTCGCCCTTTGGGGTGCCTACTCTGTACTGCCCCTTGGGCACATAGAAGAACCATACATTCGGAACGCTGAAGTGCTGCGGAAGTCGAGCCTCTTCCCGTTGCAGTTCCTCGGGCACTCTCTTGCCGCTCGGCACCTTCCTCTTCCAATCCTCGATGAGCTCCGAAGCGTTCTGGTAATCCCGTTGGGCGATAAGAGCCGAGATCTCGTCTGAGAGCGCCTCAAACCGCAGGGGGGCGGGCGGCGGGGGATCGGGTCTGCTCGCGAGAGGCGTCGGGCGGACGGACGAGATGGGCTTAGGCTCGGGGCTCGACGTTGCGACCGTGGGCGGAGGGGGACCGCCGGCGATCCTCGCCGAGGTCTGCCGTATCCAGTCCTCGAGAGACGCTACGCGGGCGTGGTCGGGACCGAGCGAATCACGCACGGTGGGCAGGAGGGACCGAAGCACTCGGCCGACCCTCGCCAGGCTGCCTGCGTCCCCGCCCGCAAGCGCGTCCTTGACCCGCTTCTCAAGGGGCAGAAGCGTCACCTCGATCTCCCGCTCTTTGAGCTCCCTGCCGCACTCGGCGGCTTCCTTCCGGAGGTCCGCCAGGACTCTCTGGGGGAGCACGCCGTCCTTCTCGGCATGGAGCAGCCTCGCAACGATTTCATCGTGGCGTTTTCTCCCTAGCCTCGGATCCTCCATTCCTGGGATCGCGGCCCTCAGCTCGGCGATCTGCGGTGCCAAGGACGCCGACCAGTGTGACTTCCCGAATCTGGAGAGGAAGTCACGGGCAGCCTGCCGCGTGGGCTCGTGAAGCGCGCCGACGACGAGAGCCGTCAACGGCAAGAGCACCAAAAACAACTTGGTCCAGGTCCGCAGTCTCACAGCGGGTCTTTCCTGACCAGCAGGAGGCGGAACCCCACCTTGAGGTCCGGCGTCGAATACTCCTGCTGCCGCCGCACGCTGACCTGACAGAACACCTCCCGCTCCGCCCACGCGCCTCCCCGCACGGCGACCGTGCAAGACTTCCTGGGATCGCTCGGCAAAGGGGCGAGGAGGCCCTCTATCATGAAGGGATCCCTCGGGTCCCAGCCCTTGAAGGCTCCCTCCTTCTGCCGCTGATGGAGCTTGTGGAGGAGCAATGGGTCGTACACGGTCATGGTGAGCTCCCCGACGTTTCCGGTCATGTCCAGGACCCCGAAGGGGCTCTTGTCGTGCGGGTTGTTTCCCACGCTCCTCGGGCCGGCGGCACGCAGAGCATTGCGGCCGATGTCGTCGAGGATCTCGGGAAAGGCATAGCACCTCTCGTCCGTGCCGCGGGCCGCCATCTCCCACTCCACCTCGTGAGGCAGCC
>JACQVW010000620.1 GCA_016209535.1 Planctomycetota bacterium
CACTCCGGGAGCCCCAGCTCCTTGCGCACGATCCGCGCGCCCTCGACCAGGCTCTTCAGCTTCTGCCTGGCCGCCCAGCGCGCCGTCTGGCTCAAGCCGCAGTCGGGGGCGAGGACGAGCCGGTCCGCGGGCGCGTGATTGAGGCAGCAGCGGATGCGGTCTGCCACGTCCTGGGGTGACTCGATGTAGTAGCTCTTCACGTCGATGACCCCCACGGCGGCGTCCATGCGGCGCGCGACGGGGCCGATGGCCTCGAGCTCGGCGAGCTCGCGGCTCGCCATCTCGAGGTGCATCTCGTCGACCAACATGTCGAGGAAGTGCGGGAAGAGGGGCGCGTAGCGCCGCGGCCCCACGGCGCGGCCCTTGTAGTTCCCGAAGCAGAGGTGGGTCGCGAGGCGGCACCCCCCGGCGACGCCCTCCACGGTGCGGTTGAAGATCTCGACGAGGCGCCGCGGGTCCTCCTTGTGGGCGTAGCAGCTCATGGAGGGCTCGTCGACGCAGATCTCCCGGCAGCCGGCGGCGACGAGGGCCTCGAGCTCCTTGCGGACGATGGGTAGGAGCGCCTCCGTCACCGCGTGGCGGTCCGGGTAGGCACCACCGGGCCCCGTCGGGGCGAGCCGGC
Source organism: Planctomycetota bacterium (assembly GCA_016209535.1). GTDB lineage: Bacteria > Planctomycetota > UBA8108 > UBA8108 > SXIK01 > JACQVW01. Next base: position 623 of record JACQVW010000620.1, read on the forward strand.
CCGCGAGCGTGTAGGGCCCCGGGACGCTCGCCTTCAAGGCGGGCGCGCCGGGCCCCGCGGGCGCGATGCGCCGCAGCCGCTCGTACTCCTCGACGGTCCCCAGGCCCCGGGGCGCCCGGATCTCGCCCGTGATCCGGTGGCGGCCGCGCTGGTCGTGGGCGGGAGGCCCGAAGCGGCGCGGCGGGGCGGCCTCCCGGTCGATGCCCTCGAGGAAGCCGTAGAAGGACAGGTTGAAGTCGAGGCGCGTCTGCTCGCCGTCCGTGATCACGTCGAGGCCCGCCTCGAGCTGGTCCCCCACCGCGACGCGCACCGCGTCCTCCTGGAGCTCCCTCAGGTCGTCGGGGCCGAAGCGGTCGAGGTGCTCGGAGGCGAGCTCGAGCCACCCGGGGAACGGGTAGCTGCCGATGACGCTCGTGCGCAGGGGCCGGTCCTTCATGGCGAGCCTCCCTTCACCGCGCCGTCCTCCCGTGAGAGCCCCGCGGTCTCGTAGAGCTTCGCGAGGCGCCGCGCGTGCTCGTCGTACGCCGCCTCGAAGAGCTCGGCCGCGCGGGCGGCGCCCACGACGGCGGCGCCGCTCAGGACCCGGGGCGGCGCGCCCGCGCGCACGAGCCGCACCGCCACCTCGGCCTTGATCGAGTTCACGAGGAGGCAGCCGCCCACGGTGGAGCCCGGGGCGACGGGCGCCTCGAGGCCCGGGATCTCGACCATGGCGTCGCCGGGCGGAGCGCCCGTGTCGAGGACGAGGTCGGCGAAGTCCTGGAGCCTCTTCCCGCTCGGGTGCCTGCTCGGCGTGGCCTCGGAGTGGCGCTTCGAGACGATCGCCACGACCTTCACCCCCGCCTTCCGGAAGCCCTCGGCCACCTCGATGGGAACCACGTTGCACCCGCTCGAGGAAATGACGAGGGCCGAGTCGTCGCCCGAGAGGACGAAGTTCCGGAGGATCCGCTCGGCGAGGCCCGGGACGTTCTCGAGGAACATGGCCTGCCGCTGTCCGTTGGGGCCCACGACGAGGTTGTGGAAGGTGAGGGAGAGCTCGACCAGGGGGTTGAAGCCGGGGAAGGAGCCGTAGCGCGGCCACATCTCCTCGACGAGGACGCGGCTGTGGCCCGAGGCGAAGAGGTGGACCATGCGGCCCGTGAGGATCGTGGCCGCGAACCAGTCCGCGGCTCTCGCGATCAGGGCCTCCTGGGCCGCCGCGGCCTCCAGGAGGCCGCGGCACCTCTCGAGGTAGGTCCGGGTGGGCGTCATGCCGCCCATTGGAGCGCCGGGGAGCGCGGCGGTCAACGGAGCTCGAGGGCGAGGCACTTCGCCCCGGCGACCGGGCAGCAGGTGTACGTCGCGATGTTGGCCAGCTCCTCCGCGAAGCCCTGGAAGCAGAGGTCGATCCCGAGCCCCGCGGCGTACTCCTCGAGGAGGCGGCGAGCCTCGCGGACGTGGGCGGGAGTCCGGGCCTGGCGGATCTCGGGCGAGGTCACGGCTCTGCGGGGTGGCTCGGATCGTCCGGCCCCCCCTCCTTCCCGCCGCGTGCCCTCACGCGCTGGAGCGCGAGGCCGAGCGCGAACCCCGAGCAGGTGAAGACGGCGCCGCCCACCATGTAGCCGAGGAGAGGCGATTCGCCTCCCTTCCCCGAGTACCGGTCGGAGCCGCCGGAAACCAGCACCGTCACGACAAGGACCATGCACAGGATCCCGATCCCCGTGAGGCTCAAGGCCAGGACGTTGACAGCGCGCAGCTCGCGCTCGGAATGCTTCATGGAGCGGGCTCCCGCCGCGCCCCCAACCCCTCGCTCACGCACCACCCTCCGTCCACGGCGAGGACCTGGCCCGTGACGTGCCTCGACTGGTCCGAGAGGAAGAAGACCACGGCCGCGTCGAGGTCCTCGGGCCTCCCGAGGCCGCCCTGGAGGGGCTGCTTCGCCTCGAGGAACTCCCGGATCTCCGCGTCGCCGGCGGCGCGCGCGGCCATGGGCGTCTCGATCACGGCGGGCGCCACGGCGTTGAAGCGGATGCCCCGCGGCGCGTAGTACGCCGCCGAGGCCACGGTGAGGCCGATGGCGGCGGCCTTGGCCGCCGCGTAGGCATGGGTCGCGAAGTGGCGCGGCGACGGCGAGAACGCAAGGACCGACGTCATGTTGAGGACGCTCCCTGGCGTCCCCTGCTCGAGGAAGCGGCGCGCGGCGGCGCGATTCGAGTGGAAGAGCGAGGTGAGGTTCGCGCGCAGCGTCTCCTCCCAGCCCTCGTCGGTGACCTCGTGGAGCGGCCCGTCGCCGGCCTTGCGGCCGCTGCCGCCCGCCACGTGGTAGAGCGCCGCGATCGGGCCGAGCTCGCGAGCGGCGAGGTCCATCGCCTCGCGCACGGTCTCTGGCCGCGATGCATCGCCCACCACGGCGCGGGCCCGATCGCCCAGAACCTCGAGGGCCTTCCGCGCGCTCTCGGCGCTCCGCCCCACGACCACCACGCGGGCCCCGGCCCGCACGCACGCCTGCGCCCCGGCGAGGCCGAGGCCCGTCGTGCCGCCCACGATCACCACCACCTTGTCCTCGAGCGGGCGGCTCATGGCCGTCAGCATATCGGCGGTGCCCGCGCCCGACAACCGCGAGGGAACGTCAGCGCAGCCACCTCGCCGGCGCATCCTTCCAGGCCGCCGGGGCCTGGGCGGAGATCAGGACGACGATCGTCTCGCCCCCCGTCGCCGCGATCACCTTCGCGTCGCCCGCGGCGTACTCGACGAGCGCCGCGCAGGAGCCCTCGCGGAGGGCGAGCTCGAAGCGCTTCACGGGCCTCAGGTCCCAGAGGGACATCTTCGCGAGGAGCCGCGCCGCGTAGCGCTGGCGATCGGGCTCGGGAGCGCCGAAGTCGTACCCGCGCAGGCTCTCGCGGGCGACGACCTCGAGGACGGCGGCGTCGCGCAGGCCCCCCGCGGCCTTCACGCCGAGCGCCTCGAGCTTCTCCTCGAGGAGGGACGACAGGAAGCCCTCGGGGTGCCGCATCACGGTGACCCCCTCGTCATCGAGGCCGTCAAGCTCCGTCCCGGCTCCGGCCCCCTCGCCGGGCGCGCCGCCCGCCGCCTGCGGCTCGAGCCAGAGGACGCTGTGGTCCGGGCCCAGCTCGCGGGCCGCGAGGGGCTTCTGGAACTCGAGGAAGAACGCCGCCGGCCCCACCCACGTGGCGAGGTAGACGGCCACGGCGCCGCCCGCGAGGTAGAGCCCGATCCTGAGGGGGGATTCCGGGACCTTCGCGCTCGCCGCGCGAGGCGTCTCGTCCAGCTCGAGCTCGGGCATCGTCCTCGGCAGCCTCCTTCCAAGACCTATCGGCTCGAGGACGAGGTCGCCTGGAGGAAGAACGCCGCCTCACCCCACGTCCGCCGCCACGCGGAAGCCGATCACCGAGCTCCGCGTGTCGGGGCGGGAGCCGAGGCGGTGGGCGGCGCGGAAGCCGCCCTCGTGGACGTTGGACCAGGCGCCGCCGCGGGTCAGCCGGTACTCGCCCTCGAGGAACCAGTCCTGACACCACTCGCGGATCGTGCCCGCGAGGTCGCGCACGCCGTAGATCGAGCGGTCCGTCGGGAAGGCGCCCACGGGCTCCGGCTGGGCGCGGCCGGGGCGGGAGAGGCCGCCCTTCATGAAGGACCAATCGAAGCGGTCTCCCCAGGGATAGGTCCACCCCGCCACGCCCCGCGCCGCCTTCTCCCACTCGAGGTCCCTCGGGAGCCTGACGCGGCGGCCCGTCCTCGCGGCCAGCCATGCCGCGTAGCGCTCCGCGGCGTGCCAGCTCACGGCCACGACCGGCAGGTCCTCCTCGAACCTCGCCCGCCCCGCGTGGTAGGCGCGCGTCACGGCGTCGATGTCCAGCGCCTCCGGCGCCGGCGCGTGGCGCCCGTCCGGCCCGAGCCGCACGCAGTCGCCCTCCTTCTCGGTGCGCGGGAGCCAGCGCGCGAAGTCCGGGTCCCCCTGCGCGCGCAGGTCGTCGAGGAAGGCGCTGTACTCCCCGAACGTGACTGGGAGCTCGGCCATGAGGAAGTCCCCCACGAAGCGGCGCCCCGCGGGCAGCGAGCCCGGCGCGGCGGGGTCGCCGCCGAGGACGAGCTCGCCCTGGGGCACCAGGACGAATCCTTCCCCGATCTCCTCCTCGCGGTGGAGGTTCACGCGAGCGAGCTGCTTCTCGCCCCGGCCGAGGTGGACGGGGAAGCGCGTGTCGCGGTACCCCTCCTTCCTCAAGACGAGGACGTAGTCCCCCGTCGGCAGGTCGAGCTTGAGGGGCGTCGTCCCGAGGCAAGCCCCCTCCTCCTCGGCGAGCCTCCACTCGCGCTCCACGACGCGGCGCAGGAACGCGAGGGCGCCCGGCGGGCTCGTCACCGCCGTGAGGAGGCCCTTGTCCTCCAGGCGCGCGGCGAGCCTGCCCTGGTCGTGGCGCTCGACGAGGCGGCGGTAGATCGCCATCTCGCTCCGGCTCTTGGCCCGCTCCGCCTCCTCGAACCGCTGCCAGTAGAGCTCCGCGAGGGCCGCTTTCGCCTCGGCGCTCGCCGGGTCGATGTTGATCGCGGTCTGGAGGAGCGCCGTCGCCTCGCTGAAGACCTGGATCCGCTCGGCCTCCTTCCTGGCCGCGAGGTCGAACAAGGTCCAGCCCTCGGCCTTCCGCTCGACCGGGTCATGAGGCTGGAAGAGCTCGAGCTTCCTCTGCCCCTCGAGGCGCAGGGCAGCCTCCGCCTCCGCGAGCCGGCGGTACTCGCGCGCGAGCTCCTTCCCCCGCGCCACGTGCTGGCCCGCCTCGCGGGCGCGCCGCTCGCCCTCCAGGGTGCCGTCGAGGAAGACCTGCAGGTCCTCGTGGAAGGCCATGGCGTCCTGGTGGCGGTCCTCCTTCGAGGCCGCGAGGGCCTTGAGGCAGATCAGTTCGAGGCTCGGCGGGATCTCGTGGCGCGGGGCCCGCACGCGCGGCGGGACCACGTCGCAGGCCCCGGCGCGCTCGAGCACCTCCTGGAGCCTCCTCCCCTCGTAGGGCGGGTGGAAGGTCAGGATCTCGTAGAGCACGGCGCCCAGGCCGAAGATGTCCGTGCGGTGGTCGATGTCCTCGACCCAGCCCCGCGCCTGCTCGGGGGCCATGTAGGAGAGCGTGCCCGAGACGGTGCCGTCGGCGGTCTCCTCGCGGCTCGAGAGCTTCAAGGCGAGCGGCGCCACGTGGAAGGAGCTGTCCGACTTGCGGCCCGCGACCTTCGCGACGCCCCAGTCGAGGATCTGCACCTCGCCGAAGTCCCCCACCATGATGTTCTCCGGCTTCAGGTCCCTGTGGACCACGCCGCGGGAGTGCGCGTAGTGGATTCCCATGGCCACCTGCTGGAGGATCTGCACGAGGCGGGTGAGGGTGAAGTGGCGCGCGGTCTCGGCGCGGCCCACGGAGATGTCGCGCAGGATCTCGCGCAGCGTCCTCCCCCGCACGAGGCGGAGGGTGAAGTAAGGACCGTGTTCCGGGTGCTCGCCCGCGTCGTACACGGGAGGGATGTTGGGGTGCTCGAGCTGCCCAGTCGCCTGCGCCTCCTCCGCGAGGCGCGAGAGGGCCCGGGGCGTCCGCTGGTCCTCGCGGAGGACCTTCATGGCCACGCGGCGTCCGATCCTCTGGTCGTGGGCGAGGAGGATCCGGCCCGAGCCGCCGCTCCCGAGCTCCGACTCGATCGCGTAGCGATCCTCGGGCGCCGCCGTCGGGCCGGCGGGGGCCCCTTTCGCCGGCTCCGGAGCCGAGGCCGGGGCCGGAGCCCCGCGTTCGGCCGCCCCGGCGGCCCCG
>JACQVW010000011.1 GCA_016209535.1 Planctomycetota bacterium
GACGGACCCTATGTGTTGCTGACGCCGGGCAGCTTCAACGAAGAAGGCGGCTACCGCGATCAAGGCGACAAGACAAAGTTCTACACCGGCGATGTTCCTGACGGCTACGTTCTCGATGAGGGCGATTTACTAGTCGCGATGACGGAACAGGCCCCCGGGCTGCTGGGGAGTTCTGCCTGGATACCCGAGGCCGCCCGTTTCCTCCGGGACCCCGAGCCCGACATCGCCCTCGAGGCGGCTCGGGCCGTGCACGACGTGCCCATCGAGGCCGCGCTCCCGCGCCTCGCGACGCTCCCGCTTGGGCCCGCAACTCCGGCGGCGGTGTCCCTGCGCGTCCTCAACGCGCGCTTCCGCCTCGGAGGCGGCGAGGAAGCCCGCGCCGTGGCTGCCGCAGCGGCGGACGGGGGCCTCGCCGAGGAGGTCCGCCTCGAGGCGCTCTCGATGCTCGCCGCGTGGGCCGCGCCCTCGGGGCGCGACCGGGTCCTGGGGTTGTGGCGGCCGATCTCGGCGAGGCCGGGCGCGCAGGCCGCGGGCGCGCTGCGAGGCATCCTGCCCGGACTCCTCCGCCGCGCGCCGGAGCCCCTGCGGGCGGCGGCGGTCGAGGCCGCTGCCGCGCTCGGCCTCGAGGACGCGACGCCGCTCCTCCAGGAGCTCGCGTCGGATGCCGTCGCGCCCCCGGGCCTCAGGGCCTCGTCCCTCGCGGCCCTCGAGAGGCTCGGCGACCCGCGCCTCGCCGACGCGGCGCGCTCGGCGCTCCGCGACCCGGAGCCCGAGGTGCGGCTCGAGGGCCAGCGCCTGCTCGCGCGCGTGCGACCCGCGGAGGCCCTGCCCTTCCTCGAGAGGGCTCTCGAGGACGGCTCACCCCTCGAGCGGCAGGCGGCCTGTCAGGCCCTGGGCGGGCTCGAGGACCCGAGGGCGGACTCGGTCCTCGGCCGCTGGCTCAAGCGCCTGCGCGAGGGCTCGGTCCCCCTCGAGGTCCAGCTCGACCTCCTCGAAGCGGCGGCGCAACGCGGCGCGCTCCGGGACGAGGTCGCAGCGTACGGGGCGTCGCGCTCCCCTGAGAGCGCCGCCGCGATCCCCGCCGCAAGCCCCATCGCGAGGTACCGCGACTGCCTCGCCGGCGGCAGCGCCGTGCGCGGCAGGAGCGTCTTCTTCCAGAAGCGCGAGGTCGAGTGCCAGCGCTGCCACAAGGCCGGGCGGAACGGCGGCGACGTCGGCCCCGACCTCGCCGGGATCGGGACGCGCGAGACGCGCGAGCACATCCTCGAGTCCATCGTGGCCCCCAACGCGAAGATCGCGAAGGGCTTCGAGACCGCGGCCCTGGTCACGAAGGACGGGAAGGTCGTCGTGGGCGTCCTCAAGGCCGAGGACGAGAGCGCGCTCCAAGTGGTCACGGCGGAGGGCGCCCTCCTCGTCGTGCCCAAGGACGAGGTCGGCGAGCGCTCGAGCGCCGTCTCTGCCATGCCCGAGGACCTGGTCAAACACCTCACGCGCCGCGAGCTGCGAGACCTGGTGGAGTACCTGGCCGGGCTGCAGTGAGACAGCGCCAGGCGCCGCGAGCAGCCGGCGAGCAGGGCCGGCTCATTCCGTGTAACCGAGTATCAGGTTGGAGAGTTTCACCTTGTCGCCGTCCCAGCCGACGTCCGCGGCCCAGTAGATCACCACCGATTTGGGGGCGTCGGCCCCGCACTCCACCTTGAGCTGCAGCGTGAGAAAGAAGCTCCGGGTCTGGGGCTTCGCCGCGGTGCCGATCCGGTAGTCCGCGCCCTGCCACCAGAGCTCCCCCGTGATCTCCTGCTCGGCGGTGCCGTCAAAGGGGCAGTCGACCTCATCCTTCAGGGCCTTCTCGTCGATCTCGCCTTTCTTGACGTCGATCGAGCGCGGATCCACCTTCTTCCAGAGCTCCTCCGCCTTCTTCGCGTCGCCTTTCTTGGTTGCGTCCAACCACGCCTGGAGGTCCGCCCTCGTGCCCTTGTAGATGCTCAAGCTCACGGTGGGGGTGACCTTGTACTCCACCTTGCCGCTGTCGCCCGCGGCCTTGAGGTCGATGGCGAGCTTCGTCTTGTACTTTATTCTGTCGGCGGTGCCCGTCTCCCCCTCGGGCACGAAGGCAGGATCGTAGGTCACCTCGAAAACAGGCTTGTCGCCGTCCTTCGCGAGCTTCACGTCGCCGAGCTCGCACGCGCAGCCGTACCGGCAGGGCACCGAGGCATCGCAGCCCAGCCCGTCCGGGCTCGCGTCGGCGCCGCAGGTCATGGGCCCCGGCGCCGGAGGCTCCCTGCCAGCCCAGAAGAGGTACTGCAGGGTGAAGATGGGGTCGGACATGTCGATCTGCCCGTCGTCGTTCGAGTCCGCCGCGTCCAGGCAGTCGGGGCCCCGCGAGCCCTGGAACTGCCAGCCCAGCTCGAAGACGGCGTCCGAGAGGTCCAGGCGCCCGTCGCTGTTCGCGTCGCCCCGCTGGAAGGAGGGCTCCGGCTCCGGCAGCGGCGGGGGCGGTGGCGCCGGCTCGCAGGCGTCGTCCCTGCCGTTTCGGTCTCCGTCCCCGAGGCACTCCAGGACCGGCGTGCCCTCTTGCTTCGCGCAGCACTCGCGGCAGGTCAGGACGCAGCTCCCATCGGGCAGGCAGCAGTGGATCAGGACGCAAGCGCCAGTAGGGTAGTCAGCGCAGCCCAGGCGATCCGGGGTCGGGTCGGGGCCGCACTCCTGGGGGCCGGGAGGCATCGGCGGCTGGCCAAACCCCTCGGCGTAGCTCAGGATCCAGACCGCATCGCCGATGCTGATCTCGCCATCGTCGTCGGCGTCGGCCGCGTCAAGGCAGCAGGGCTCTTGGACGATCTGGTTGAGGAAGAGCTTCACGAGCTCGGCATCGCCTGCGTCCACGGAGCCGTCGCAGTTGGCGTCGCCGCGCTTGAAGGTGGGACCCTGACCGGGCGCCTCGCAGGCATCGCCGATGCCGTTCCGGTCCTCATCCGCCTGGTCGGGGTTGAAGGCGGCCGGGCAGTTGTCCCGGGCGTCATGGATCCCGTCCCTGTCCCCGTCCGCGGCCACCACCCCTATGTCGCCGCCCGTTCCCGCCCAGGCCGTCTCCGGCAGAACGGAGGCAGCGCACAGCGCGACGGCAAGGACGACTCCGCTCGAGATCGAAGCACAGCAGCGCATGGTAACCTCCTTCGAGCCTTGCCCCACCCGCCTCGGTCGTTTCTGAGGCCCTTAGATCGCTCCTGAGATGAGAGTCGACCGTGCACGGCTTGTGACAAGTACGCGCGGGCACAACCCACGCTCGCCGACGGGATGGCGCCCGAGCGAGTCGACACGCAGGCGTGCTATCGTCGTCGAGATCAGCCGGCAGGCGGTGCGCCGGCCCGGCGCTGGCGGCGGTGCCTTCCCGGGGATGGAAATCGTCCGTTTCCGGTCACCCGGACGTCCGGCCCCCGGACAAGCCAAGGATACTGCAAACGGAACGGCCGGCCGCGCGGCATCGTCAAGATCGGAGGCAGCCCATGATCCGGAGCGACGCCGAGCACCAGGAGGCTCTGGAGCGTCTCCGCCAGGAGAAGAAGCGGCTCTCCGACCATGAGCAGCGGCTCAAGGGACAGGGTTTGAACCCTCGGGAGATCAAGCGCGTCATGGACCCGCTTCGCTCGTTTCACCTCCAGCTCAAGGAGGAGGTCGAGAGCTACGAGCGCCTCCAGCGGCGTGACTTCGAAGAGCTCAAGAACTTTCATGGGCTCGGCCGGCTCCTGGTCGCGCTGCGCATCGCGCGAGGCCTGACCCAGCGGGAGCTCGCGGCAAAGCTGGACTTCCACGAGTCACAGGTGTCTCGCGATGAGCGAAACGAGTACCACGGCATTACCGTCGATCGGGCAAGTCGGATCCTCGATGCGCTCGGTGCGGAGGTCGTCAGCGAGGTACGCTTCGAGCCGGCCAGGACAGGTTAGGACGGTCACGGTCAATCGCCTCTGCCCGGCCCCAGCGCAAGGCCTGGCTCCGACCCCACTTGCGCGCGCTGTCACACGGGGCGGTTGCCGATAACGCACGGCTTATCGTACACTTCTCGGGTCGACACGGGTCCCGGGAAGAAGGTCTCAGTCAACTTGCAGGGGCGGGAGGGTCCATCCATGTCGATCCCGCGTCGCAGCTCGCGCTCCCGGTGGCAGTTCTTGGGTTCCGTCCTCGTCTGGCTCGTCGCGAGCACATGCCTCGCGCAGGCGCCGCGGTTCCGCCGCGGCGACTCGAACGGCGACGGCACCTTCGACGGCGCAGACCCCGTGAGCCTCCTGGGCCACCTCTACCTCGGGGGGGCTGCGCCCCGCTGCCGCGACGCGGCCGACTCCAACGACGACGGCGCCCTCGACATGAGCGATGCCGTCTTGGCGCTCGGGTACCTGTACCTCGGTAAGAGCGCTCCGGCGCGGCCCTTCCCGGGCTGCGGCTCGGACCCGACCACGGACCGCCTCGACTGCGCGGCCTACGGCTCCGCCCTCGCCCCGGCGCCGTGCGAGGAAGTCCGCCCCGGGGCCGACGAGGCGGCGACGCTCCACCACCTGACGAACCTCGCGCGCGCCGAGGCGGGGCTCCCGCCCCTCAAGCACAACGCGTCCCTCGCGCTGGCGATCCGCGAGCACTGCCTCGACATGGGCGAGAACGACTACTTCGGCCACTGGAGCCTCGACGGCCACAGCTTCGTCCAGAGGATCGAGGCCGCGGGCTACGTCGGCACGTACCTCGGCGAGAACATCGCGGCGGGGTACCTCACGCCGGAGCAGGCAATCGAGGCCTGGATGGCGAGCGACAGCCACCGCGCCAACGTGCTCAACCCCAACTATCGCGAGCTGGGCGCCGGCCACGCCTCGGTCGATGGCTCGACGTACGGCACCTACTGGGGCCAGGACTTCGGCGCGCGCCCGGACGTCTACCCCGTGGTGATCGACCTCGAGGCGCCCGCGACGCGCGCGCGGGAGGTGAGCCTCTACGTCCACGGCTCGGACTGGGCGCAGGAGATGCAGGTCTCGAACGACCCGGCGTTCCCCGGCGCGAGCTGGCGGCCGTTCCAGGCGAGCCTCTCCTGGACCCTGGCGGCCGGAGCGGGCCGGAAGACGGTCCACGTGAAGCTCCGGAGCGGCACGAAGGTGCTCGCGGCGCAGGACTCCATCGTGCTCGAGGAGTGATGGGACTCGCTGGTGCCCCTCACCCGCCCCGCCTGCGCGCCATGTCCCGCGCCACCGTGCGCGTGGCGGCGAGGAGGACGAAGGCGAGGAGGAGCGCGAGGACGGGCACGAGGTGGAGGGCCCCGCGGAGCCCCTCGCCCCGGAAGGGCTCGAGGGCCTCGGGGGTCGTGACCGTCACGCCCGCGGCCAGGGCCGCGCGCCGGGTGAGCCCGTCGCTCAAGGCCCCCGTCGCCCAGGGGCCCAGCGCCGCGCCGAGGAAGTACATGGCGAAGAAGTAGAGGGCCATGGCCGTGCCGCGCAGCCGCGGCTCGACCACGTCGTGGATCGTCGCGTAGACGCTCGAGTAGTAGACGTACATGAGCAGCCCCGCCGCGCCGAGGCACGCCGTGAAGCCGAGCGCCTGCCCCGCGGGGCGCGTGAGGGCGAGGTACGCGAAGGGCACGGAGGCGAGCGCAGCGAAGGCCCCGACGGCGAGGCGACCGCGGGCGCTCCGCCGCGCCGCGAGGTCCGCCGCGAGGCCGCCGAGGAGAAGGCCGGGGGCGCCGCAGAGGCTCACGGCCATGCTCGCGTCGCCGGCCTCCTTCAAGCTGAGGCCGTGGAAGCGCTCGAGGTACGGCGCGAGGAAGGACCCCAGAGCGTACATGTTGAAGTTGTGGAGCGCGCCCGAGACCACGATCCAGAGCAGGGTCGGGATCGAGAGGACCCGGAGGTACGGCGCCAGGCGGCCTTCGGGGCCCGCGGTCCTCGGCGCGGCGGCCGGCCCTCCCGCCGCCGCCCCCGCCGGCTCGCGCGCCTCCGCCGCGCCTCGCGCCGGTTCGGGGAGCGCGAGGGCGAGGACCGCGAGGACGATCCCGGGCACGCCCGCGACGAGGAACGCCCGCTGCCAGCCGTACGCCTGCGCCACGCGGCCGCTCACGAAGTAGCTCAGCGCGAGGCCCAGCGGCAGGCCCAGCATGAAGGCCGAGAGGGCCTTCCCCCGCCGGCCCGCCGGGAAGAGGTCGCCGATGAGCGAGCTCGCGGCCGGCGCGCACGCGGCCTCGCCGATCCCCACGCCCATGCGGAGGGCGAAGAGCTCGCCGAAGCCCCGCGCGAGGCCCGAGGCGGCAGTAAGGAGGCTCCAGGCGAAGACGGCGCCCGAGAGGATCCAGCGGCGCGAGACGACGTCCGCGAGCCGACCGAGGGGCACTCCGACGGCGGCGTAGACGAACGTGAAGGCCGTACCGAGGAGTCCGATGTCTCCGTCGGAGAGCCTCCAGTCCTTGCGGATCGGCTCGGCGAGGGCGCCGAGGACCTGGCGGTCGTAGAAGTTGACGGCGTTGATGGCGAAGAGGACGGCGAGGGCGAAGGAGGCTCCCGTTCGTGGCATGGGCGGATCTTAGCCGCCCGCCTGCGGGGGGGGAACGGCGGGGCCCAGCCGGTGCTCGAGACCGTTCGCCTCGAGGAAGCGGACCATCTCGGCCCGCGCCGCGGCGTAGCGTACCGGCAGCACCGCGAAGGTCGCGGGATCGAAGAGGCGATCGAGGTGCTCGAAGATCCGCCCCTCGGGGATGCGCTCGCCGTCGGCGCAGGAGATGCAGGGGAGGCCGAAGGCCTCGCAGAAGCTCTCGGCGCGCGAGTTGTTGGCGAAGAAGACCGCCGGGTTCCCGTGGGCCAGGTGCAGCATGTTCCCGTGGAGGCGCCAGCCCACCGCCCCCAGCGTCTCTCTGACGAGCTCGAGGTAGGGCCCGATCTCGTAGCGGAAGAGCCGGCGAGGCTCCGAGGAGAAGGGCAGCGGGATGCGGTGCCCCAGGTCCTTGGGCTTCTGCGCCGCCACGATGGGCTCGAGCCCCAGCTCGCGGATGCGGTGGAGGAGGACGCGCGTGTTCAGCTTCTGCCCGTCCCGCACGGTGACCGTGACGCGCCCGGTGTCCTTGAGCGGCTGGAGCTCCCAGCGCGGTGCGAAGGTGCGAAACAGGGTCGGGCAGCCCGTCATGGCTACGTTCCGGATCCCGGCCTCCGCGAGCGCCTCGGCCGTGCGCGGGTCGCGGGCGCTCGCGAGCTCGCAGCTCCCGTGGATCCAGTGGAGTTGCTCCAGGGTCTCGGCGCCGAACCCGTTGTCCTCGCCGAAGCGCCTCGAGGTCCCGATGCCGAAGGGGATCACGGGCACGCGGATCCTCCGCAGGTCATCCATGGTGAAGGTCCAGCGCCCGCGCTTCCGGAGGTCCCGGTACCAGAGGTTCGTGCCGACGATGACGGCGCGGTCGCAGGCGTTGATCCGGTCGATCTCCGCGGCGGTGACGGGCATGCGCGGGTCGATGTCGACGCTCCGGGCGCGGTCGTAGACGAGGATGCGCTTCGCGCTGTCCTCGATGAAGATGTCCCCGACGTTCTTCGTCGTCAGGCGCGGGTTGATGAAGGCGATGGCGCGGGCCACGGCGGCCGACTCGCTACCTCTCCACCCACCGGAGCCGCGCCGAGCGGGCCCGGGGGTTCGAGCGGACCTCGTCGGCCCTCGGACGGACCGGCTCGTCGCTCGTGGCACAGTAGAGCCCGGCGGCGAGGCCCTCCTCGAAGGCCGCCGCGACGAGGCGGTCATCGCCGCCGTGGAAGGTGAGGATCGCAGCCCGCGCCCCCGGCCGGAGCACGTACGGAAGCGCGCGAAGGAGCGTCTTCAGGCTCTCCTCCTCGCGGTTCAAGGCGATGCGGATCGCCTGGAACGCCCTCGCCGCGGGGTGCTGGTCGAAGGGGGAGCTCGCGCGGAAGCCCTGGGGCAGGCCCTTCGCCCGCAGGACGGCCGCGGCGAGGTCGAGCGTGGTCAGAGGGCCCGGAGACCGCGCGACGAGGGCCGCGATCGCGGCGGCGACGCGCTCCGCCTCGGACTCCTCGCCCCAGCGCTCCAGGGCATCGGCGATCTCCGGCTCGCTCGCGCGCCGCAGCCATTCCTCCGCCGTGAGGCCGCGCGAGCGGTCCATGCGCATGTCGAGGGGGCCCTCGCGCTTGAAGGAGAAGCCCCGCGAAGGGTCATCGAGCTGCACCGACGAGGCCCCGAGGTCGGCGAGGAGCCCGTCGAACCCGTCTATCCCCTCCTCGGCGAGGACCTTCCCGGCGCCGGCGAAGTTCCCGCGTCGCGCCGTCACCGCGAGCCCCTTCTCCCGCAGGCGGCGCTCGGTCCTCGCGATCGCCTCGGCGTCGCGGTCGAGCCCGATCACGCGGCCGCCCGGCGCCACGCGCTCGGCGATGGCCTCGGCGTGCCCGCCGTGGCCGAGGGTGCCGTCGAGGACCACGTGACCAGGCGCCGGCCGCAGGGCCTCGAGGACCGCCTCGAGGAGCACGGGCACGTGCGTCCCGGCCGGCGTCTGGCCGCGGGCGCGGACCTTCGCGGCCTCCCCCGGGTGCCGCTCGGGGTCGAGCTCCTTGTGCTTCTCCTCGAAGGAGCGCGGGTGGGTGCCCCGGTAGCGCTTGCGGCGCGCGGGCCTGACGGGCGGGTGGGACTCGGGGGCGGGCATGAGTAGTGAGCCTATCTTGCCTGAAGGTCGGCCCGAGGAGAAGTAGGGTCCGTCCTGGAACAGGGATCCACGGTATCGAGAGCACCCCAGACAGCGAGGCGAGCCCAGGAAGTATGTATTGACATTCATATGACGATACCACAGGATGACTTGGGTGCGACGGCTACGCCCCATACCCGCGAGCCCTGAGATTCTTGAGAAGATCGAAGACAAGCACGGGATTGACTTTCAAGAGGTCGAGCAGATCTTTGCCGCCACCCATGTCGTGCTGCGAGGCCCGACGGATCAGTACGGAGAGAGACGATACACCTCGCTGGGACGGACCGCCGGCGGTCGATACCTGCTCGTGGTTTACACCGTCCCGCAGCCTGGTCTGGCAAAGGTCATCACAGCACGAGACATGATGCCCCGTGAGCGGCATTACTACTTGAGATGGACGAGCCAACGCAAAGGACAATGACCCCGTCGAGAACACCCAAACCAAAGACACGCAAGAAGTCCCTCCCCGCCTTCCGCACCGTCGAGGAGGAGAGCGAGTTCTGGGACAGGCACAGCTTCCTCGATCTCGGGGCCTGGGAGCCGGTCCCCTATGAGGTGGTGTGCGAGGAGCTCGGCGCTCGCAAGGAGCCCAAGGTCGCTGTGACGCTGCGGCTTGACAAGCGCCTGGTCCAGAGGCTCAAGCAAGCCGCGCGCCGCCACGGGGTAAAGTACCAAGCGCTCGCCAGGGAGATCCTCTGGCGGAGCCTGACCGCCCCGCGGCGCTGACAGCCAGCGGCGCCGGGCAGCGGCGCCGGCCACCCGCGGCGCCTGTAATGTCTGTAAGGTCCCGCCCTCGCCTCCGTATCAAGCATCCGAGCGCGCCATGGGAACGGCCCACCTGTGCTACACTGGCGAGGTGCTCGAGACTCGCAGCTCCCTCCTCCGACGGCTCAAGGACTCCTGCGACGAGCGGAGCTGGGGGGAGTTCGTCGCCCTCTACGAGCCCTTGCTCCTCTCGTACGTGCGGCGCCGGGGGCTCGGCGAGGACGACGCGCGCGACGTGGTCCAGGACATCCTCGCGTCGCTCTTCCGATCGCTGCCAAGCTTCGACTTCCAGCGCACCCGCGGGCGTTTCCGCACGTGGCTCTGGCGCGTGGCGCAGAACGCCATCGCCGACTGGGCGCGCCGGCAGGCCCGGCAGCGCAAGGCGGAGAAGGGCTGGCGCGAGCGCCTCGTGGCGCTGAGGGAAGGTCTGGCCACGGAGCCCGAGGCCGAGTGGGAGACCGCCCACCAGCGCAGGGTCCTCGAGTTCTCCCTCGAGCGGGTCCGGCAGGACACGCCCCACGAGAAGTGGGCCTGCTTCGAGAGGCATGTCGTGGCGGGCCGGCCCGGCGCCGAGGTCGCGAGGGACCTCGGGATCTCGGTCAACCTCGTCTACGTCAACGCGTCGCGGGTCCTCGCCCGCGTGCGCGAGGTCTGCACGGAGTACATGGATGAGCCCTGGGATGAAAGCGCCGGATGACGCGGCCTGCCCCGCGGAGTCGGATCTCCTGCCCCTGGCGACGGGGGATGAGCTCCTCGCGGAGACCAAAGGCCGGCTGGAGAGCCACGTCGCGGGCTGCCCGACCTGCCGGGACCGCCTCGAGCGCATGCGCTCCTCGGTGCGCGACCTGAGAGGGCTCGAGGGGCCAGCTCCCGGCCCCGCGGCGGACGAGCACCCGGCGGCCATCGGCAAGTACCGGGTCGTCGGCCTCCTGGGGAAGGGAGGGCAAGCCGAGGTGTACCGCGTAGTCCACCCCGCCCTCGAGAAGGAGCTGGTCTTGAAGCTCGCCCGGCGGAGAACGGTCGATGACCCTTCCCTCCGCTCTCGGCTCGCCGAGGAGGGCAAGCTCCTCGCGGGGCTCGATCACCCCGCGCTGGCCCGCGTCTACGATCTCGACCTCCACGACGGCCGCCCCTTCCTCGTCCTCGAGTTCGTGAGAGGCCGCAGCCTCGCGCAGGTGGCGCGGGAGGAGACGCTCACCCACCGCAGGGCGGCGCGGCTCGTGGCGGAGCTCGCGAGGGCCCTGGGGGCTGCCCACCGCCGGGGGGTCGTCCACCAGGATCTGAAACCGGAGAACATCGTGATCGATGCCGAAGGGCGGCCGAGGGTCATCGACTTCGGCCTCGCTCGCTTCCGGCACGCCTGGGCCCCCGGCGGTGAGGAACCGGGGACCGTGAGCGGCACCGTGCAGTACATGGCGCCGGAGCAGGCGCGCGGCGAGACGGAGCGGATAGGCCCAAGGAGCGACGTCTTCGCGCTCGGCGCCGTGCTCTACTCCCTGCTGGCGGGAAAGGCCCCCTTCGAGGCCGAGACGCCGCGGGCCCCGCTCGAGCGCGCGCAGCGCTGCGACTTCGACCGCGCCGTGCTGCGCGCCCGCGGCGTGCCGCGGCGGCTCGAGAGGACTTGCTTGAAGGCCATGGAGGCCAGGCCCGAGGACAGGCACGCGCGTGCGGAGGAGCTGGCGGCGGAGCTCGAGAGCTTCGCGAGACGCCGCTGGCTCGCCGTCGTCGCGTGCGCGCTGGTCTGCCTGGCGGCCATGGCCTGGGCTCTCTCGCCGGCGGCGCGGCCGCGTCCTGAGGAGGCGGACCGTGCCGCCGCTGCCGCAAGCGGCGGCGCGGCGGCGATCGGGATCCAGCTCGCGGTGACCCGGGGCGCCGACTCGCCGCGCCTCGCCGACGCCTTGCCGCTCCGGAACGGCGACGAGATCCGGGTCCGCTTCGAGACGCCGGCGGGGCTCGAGGTCGCCCTCTTCTGGCTCGACACCGAGGGCAAGCTGCACGACCTCCCGGCGGTGGAGGCCGGGGGAGAGGGCTCGGGCCGCGCCGTCGTCTATCCGAGGCCGGGGTTCACGGTGCCCCTCGAGGGCCCACCGGGCACCGAGCTGATCCTGGCGTGCGGGCGCGCCAAGGCTCGGCCGCGGAGCGAGGACGTGAGCCCGCTTCTGGGCTCCGGCGGCCCCTGGCCGCCGCTGCCCGATGGCGTGCAGCTCCGCATCGACCGGGAAGGCGCGCGCCTCCAGGGCCCGCGTGGCCCCGGCGCTCCGAAGCCTCTGGCCGGCGAGCCGCTCCGCCGCGCCGAGACGCTCCGGGTCGAGCTCTCGCGGCGCTTCGACTGGTTCGCGGGGGTCGCGTTTCCGCACGGGGAGTGAGCCACGGCAATCGTCGGCCGTGCCGACGTGTCCCCCCCGACGTTGACGGGCAGGCCTTCGGCCCCTGCCGGCTCACCGCCAGTCGCCCGAGAGCACCCACGCCGCCCAGCTTCCGGCCCGCGGCGCGGCGGGGGACGACTCCTTGGCCGGCCTCGGCGCGCCCGGGCCGCGCGAGGCGAGAGAGACCGGCGCGAGGCCGCCGCGGAGGAGCGCGAGCTGCGCCTGCCGCAGCGCCTCGAGCTTCGGGAGCTTCTTCCGCCAGAGGTTCTCGTAGAACCGGGCCATGAGCGCCCGCGCGTCCTCGTCATCGACCTTCCAGAGGCTCGAGATCACCGACCGCGCTCCCGCGACCTGCGCGGCCCGCTGGAGGCCGAGCAGGCCCTCGCCGCCCGCCGAGGCGCCGAGGCCCGTCTCGCACGCGCTCAAGACCATGAGCTCCGTGCCCGAGAGGTCGAGCGAGGCGAGCTCCAGGGCGGTCAAGATGCCGTCGCTCTCGCCGCCTTCGGCCCCGGCCCGCCGGTTCGCGCCGGCCAGCACCATGCCCGAGAGGAGGCCGGGCTCGGAGCGGTGGGCCCCCGCGTCGCGGGCGATCTCCGGCGGCGCGAAGAACCCGTGCGTCGCCACGTGGAGGAAACGGCTGCCGCGGGCCGCCTGCTCGAAAGCCGCCTCCGTGGCGGCGGCGCGCCTCAGCTCGCGGGCCTCGGCGCCGGGGTGGCTCTTCAGGAAGGCCTCCTTCACGGCATCGAGCTCCGGCCCGCTCGCCGGCAAGGGCTCGAAGCGGAGCATCGAGCCGCCGCGGGCGCGCGGGCTCGGGCCGCCCAGAGCGAGGAGCGGCCCGCCGGGCTCCCCCTCGTAGTCGACGCCGCCCACCGCGAGGAGTGAAGGCGGTGCCTCGGCCTCGCCGAGAGCCTCGGGAAGCGCCTGCGGGAACGGCACGACGGCCACGGCGAGCTCCTCGATGAGGTACGTTCCGGCCTTCTGTCCGGGCAGGGCGGCCAGGGGAAGCCGGGCCAGGGAGCCGTCGGGCGAGACGAGGAGGAGCTTCGCGCCGGCGATGCGCGGCTCGAGCGGCTCGAGGAGCAGCTTCCGCAGCGCGACGCCCGCCTCGGCGAGGCCGCTCGCGGCTCCGGTAGACTCGACACCCTGTCTCCAGGCCTCGACCGCCTCCTCGATGGGCTTCAGAGGCCCGAGGTCAACGCGCGCGACGGGCTCCCGGGGCCGCAGCACGAAGGCGAGGAGGCGCCGCTCCTTCTCGAAGGAGTAGGTGCGCTTCTCCGGAGGCTCGCCGGCCGTCGCGCGGACGGCCTCCGGCGGGTTCACCCGGGTGTGGACGTACTCGAGCAGGTCCACGAGGGCGGTGCCGGCAGGCAACGCATCCTTGAGCTCGAGCGGAGAGAGGCGCGCCGAGGCCTCCGCGCGCCGGAGCTCGGCGCTCAGGCCCGCGAGCCTCCGCTCGATCGCCTCCCGCTCCTCGAGGAGCGCGTCCAGGCGGCGCGCGCGCTCGGGCGCCCCGCCCCCGGCCGCCTCCGGCGCCTCGAAGGCGAGCGCGGCAAGCTTGCGGCTCACGGCGGCGAGCTCGGCGAAGTGGGGAGCGAGCTCCGGCCGCGCCCTCGCGGCGCGCATCCGCCGCTGGCGCGCGAAGACGGCCCCTTTCCAGGCCAGGACCTGCGCGCAGGCCTCCTCGGCGGGCCTCCCCGCGAGCGGCGCGAGCGAGGGGCAGGAGTCCAGGGTCGAGCGCACCTCCTCGGCCATGCGGAGCTGCTGGCGCTCGGACTGGACCGCGGCCGCGAGGTCCAGGCTCTCGCGGAAGACGTCCAGCGCCTGGCGCAGGAGCGAGAATGCCTCACCGCGCTCGAGGCTCGCGAGGCGGAGGAGGCCGAGGCGCTTCAGGCCCTCGGCGACGCTCGGGTGATGCTCGCCCAGGGCAGCCCGGAGGACCGCCACGGACCGCTCGAAGAGGGGTCTCGCCCGGGCGAAGTCGCCAGCGTCCAGGTGGAGGCTCGCAAGGTTGCTGAGGCTGGCCGCATAGCCCGGGTGGTCCTTCCCCAGGGCCTTCTCGTCGATCGCGAGCGCCCTCGAGAGCAGCGGCTCGGCGCGCTCCCGGTCCTTCCTCGTGCCGTAGAGCGCGCCCAGGACTCCCAGGGTCGCCGCGAGGGACGGATGGTCTTTCCCCAGGAGCCTCTCCTCGGCCTCGAGGACCTTGACGAGGAGCGGCTCCGCGCGCTCGAAGTCGTTCAAGCTGTAGAAGCACCCGGCGAGGTTGTGGAGGCACTGCAGCCGAACGGGATGGGCCTCGCCGAGCGTCTTCTCGCAGATCGCCAGGGCCTCCTGGTGCAAGGGCACGGCGCGGCGGAAGTCCCCCAGGACCTGGTAGAGCCTCCCCAGGCGATCGAGGCTCAGGCCGTAGTCCTGGTCCTGCTTGCCGAGGACGCGCTCCGTGATGGCCAGGACCTTTCGGAGGAGAGGCTCGGCCCGGGCGTAGTCGCCCCGCTCCTCGTGGACCATGGCCAGGTTGCCGAGGATCGCCGTGTAGTGCTGGTTCTCCTCGCCGAGGATGCTCTTCGTGATCTCGAGAGCGCGCTCGTAGAGGCGCTCTGCCTGCTCCAGTTCCCCCCTCGCGGCCAGGACCATCGCCAGGTTGTTCAGGTTCGAGGAGGCCTCCTGGCTCCCTCCTGCCCCGGCCTTCTCGAAGGCCTCCGCGGCCTTCCGGAGGAGCGGCTCCGCCCGATCGGGCTGGCCAAGGGTGTTGTACAGGAGCCCCAGGCGGTCGAGAGCCTCGGCGTGCTCCCGGCTCTCCTCGCCCCGGATCGCCTTCCAGGCCGCGACCGCAGCCTCCAGGTACGGCTCGGCCTTGGCCAGGTCCCCGACGTCCTCCATGTAGAAGGCCCCCAGGTCCGCGAGGCTGACCGCGCAGTCCGGGTGCGCCTCGCCCAGGGCCTTCCGCCGGATCGCGAGGACCCGCTCGTAGAGGTCCCCCCCTCGGCCGAGGTCGTGCTTCGCGGTGCAGAGGATGGCCAGGTTCTTGAGCGTGACCGCATAGTCCGGATGCTCCTCGCCAAGAGCCTTGCGCCGGATCCGCAGAGCCTCCTCGTACGCGGCCTCCGCCTCGTCGAGGCGTCGAAGCCCATCGAGCTGGGCGCCGAGGTTCAGGAAGGCGAGGGCCGTCTGGGGGTGCTCGGCTCCCCAGACCTTCCGGCAGGCTTCCACCGCCTCCCTGGCAAGGGGGAGCGCGTCCGCGGGGCGACCTTCCTTCCACAGCGCATGAACTCGGTGCTGGAGCGAGCCTGCCTTCTTGACCGCCGCCCGCCCCTCCGGTCCCATGCGCCCCACGCGCGCCGTGTCCTCGACGTCCCGCCGGGCATCGGCGGTCCGCCAGTGCGCCTCGCCGTGGAGCCTCGTGCGCACCTGGAGAATCTCCTCGCGGCAGCGGAGGACTTCATCGAGCTCATCGAGGTCCTCGCGAAGCACCGCGAGCCGCTCGAGGCTCGCCGCGACGTCCTCATGCTCGTTCCCGAGCACCTCGCGCTCGATCGCGAGGGCCTTCGTGGCCGCCTCAATCGCCTCGCGCGGTTTGGCCTCGTCGCGCAGCCGCGCCGCCTCCGCGCCGAGCCGGTCGCGCTCGGCGAGCTTGGCCTCCCGTCCGCCCGCCGGCTCCTGGGCGCCGGCCCACCCCCCCGCGAGGCTCAGCCAGCACGCAAAGACGAGAACCGCTCGAAGCTCTTGACCGTACACGCCAGCCTCCCTTCCTGGACACGAACACCTTGCCGCGAGGGCATTATGCCCCGCCGGGGGGGCGGATCCAAGGGGCCAAACGGGCCGTAGCCAGGGGGGCTGTAAGGTCCTCGGCCGAACGGCGTATCAGGAGCGTCCTTGTCGAAAGGCACTCAAACCACTTCGCCGGAGGTCCAACCATGCGCGTCTCGAGTAGGTCTTGCGTCAGATGCCTGTACGTGGCGGCGTTGGTTCTGGCGCTCTCCTGGGCGTCGCGGCCGTGCCCCGCTGCCGACTGCAACTCGAACGAGGTGCCCGACGAGGAGGACCTCGTGGCGGAGCTCGCCTTCGCGCCGGTCGTGGGCTTCGGCATCGGCTCCGAAGTCAACTCCATCGACGTCGAGGCCGCCGACTTCAATGGCGACGGCCGGGTGGATATCGCCTCGGCCAACCGGGGCTCGAGCACGCTCGTCCTCCTCAAGGGCAACGCCTCGGGCGGCTACGACGCGGGCCCGGTCGCCGGGACGGGCGCGAGCCCCTGGAAGATGGCGGCCGGGGACTGGGACTCGGACGGCGACCGGGACCTCGCCACGATCGACCACGACTCGCAGACGGTCACGGTGCTGCGGAACGTGGGGACGGGCACATTCGCCAGCGCGGCCATCGCCCTCGGCTTCAAGCCGTGGGCCATCGCCGCCGCGGACTACGACAAGGACGGCCGCCTGGACCTCGCCGTGGCCGGTGGGACCAACTCGGTCCGCATCCTGAAGGGCAGCGGCACGGGCTCCTTCTCTCCGGCAGGGACCCCCACCGTGGCCGACTTCCCCAACGGGCTCGTCGCGGCGGACCTCGACGGCGACGGCGACACCGACCTGGCGGCGGTCTGCGGCAGCCCCGCGACCCTTTCGGTGCTGAAGAACGCGGGGACCGGGACCTTCGGCGCGCCCGTGAGCTTCCCTCACGACTCGAAGTGTGTCGCGCTCACGGCCGCGGACCTGGACGGGGACGGGGACCTCGACCTCGCGCTGGCCGACAAGGACACGCGCGACACGGTCTCGATCAAGAGGAACGACGGCACCGGGTCCTTCACCGACGCGGATCAGTTCCCCGTGGGCTCGAAGGCCAACACGATCGCCGCGGCGGACCTGGATGGGGACGGCGATGCCGACCTGGTGACCTCGAGCGAGGTCGAGATCACGCTGAGCGTCCTCCTCAACACGGGGGCGGCGTCCCTCGGCGCGGGCTCCTTCGCACCCCGCCTGGTCCTCCAGGCAGGCGGCAAGGCCTTCCGCGTGCGGGCCGCGGACCTGGATGGGGACGGGAAGCTCGACCTCGTCTCGGCGAACGGCAACTCGAACAACGCCGGAGTGTTCCTGAACAGGCCGACCGCCACGAGCCGAGACGCGAACTCGAACGGCATCCCCGACGAGTGCGAGGCCGACTGCAACTTGAATGGGGTGCCGGACGCGAAGGAGATCGCCGATGGCTCTGCCGCGGACTGCGACGGAGACGGCGTCCTCGACGAGTGCGAGGTGAATCCAGTCTCCGGCTTCGCCGAGCGGAAAGCCTACGTCGCCGGGAACGGGCCGGAGTCGGTCGCGGCGGCCGACCTCGACGGCGACCGCGACCTGGACCTGGCCTCGGCCAACTTCAACTCGGACAACGTCACGATACTCCTCAACAGCGGGAACGGCAGCTACCAGGCCGCACGGACCATCGCCGTGGGCGACGGGCCCACGTCTCTGGCCGCCGGAGACCTCGACGGCGACGCGGACACGGACCTCGTCGTCTCGAACCAGAGGGCCGGCACGGTCTCGATCCTGAAGAACGGCGGCGCCGCGAGCTTCACGTCGAGCGCGATCACGGTCGGCGGGGAACCCCTCGTCCTGGCCGTGGCCGACCTCGACGGGGACTCGGACCTGGACGTCGTGGTGCCCCGGATCGGCGAGACGCAGGTCTGCGTGGAGGTCGACCCGTTCTTCGACGAGTGCATCCGGTCCGAAACGGTTCTGACGGGCGGCATCTCCCTCCTCAGGAACAGCGGAAACGGCACCTTTGCGGTGACCATCTTGCTCGACAAGGCGAAGTCCAGCGCCGCCGTGGTCGCCGACGTGAACCGAGACGGCCGCCTGGACATCGTCGCCACCGACACGGCCTCTCACCGCATCGCCGTCTACCGGGGCGCGGCCGGAGGCGCCTTCGGGCCTCCGAGCTCCTTCGCCGCGGGCGGCCAGAACCCGGCCTTCCTGTCGGCCTTCGATGCGGACGGAGACAAGGACCTCGACCTGGCGGTGGCCAACATCGGGATCAGCGGCGCGGGCTCGAGCTTGACCCTGCTCCTCGGGAACGGGACGGGGAGCTTCGCGGCTCCTCGGATCCTCGCGCCCGGAAGGAAGACGGCCTGCGTCCAGGCCGCCGACCTCGACTTGGACGGCGACCCGGACCTCGCCGTGGTGGGCAAGCTGAGCCCCAGCGTCCTCGTCCTCCGCAACGAGGGCGACGGGACCTTCGCGTCAGGCCTCGAGTTCGCCGTCGAGGCAAGCCCCTACAACCTCGCCGCCGCGGACCTGGACGGGGACGGCGACCCGGACCTCGCCGCCGCGTGCCAGGGAGGTGGCGTCGACGTGCTGCGGAACGACTCCTCCCCGGCCACGGCACCGGACTGCAACGGGAACGGCGTCCCCGACTCGTGCGACATCGCGAGCGGCCATTCCGTCGATGACGACGGCGACGGCGTCCCCGACGACTGCGGCGCCCGGTTCCACCGCGGCGACCCGAACCAGAACGGAGACACGGACCTCTCCGACGCGATCTTCATCTTCGGCTTCCTCTTCCTCGGCGGCGCGGCGCCGAGCTGCACGGAGGCCGCCGACGTCAACAACTCCGGCGACATCGACATCTCCGACGGCATCTCGCTCCTGGGCTACCTGTTCCTCGGCGGGACGGCGCCGGCGGAGTCTGGCCCGCCGGGCGCGCCTTGCGGCGCGGACCCGGACGCGCCCGGCTCGGCCGGGGACCTGGGGTGCGAGGCGTACGGCGGTTGCAACTGAGTCGAGCTCTCTCTTCACGAAAGGAGGCGCAAGCCATGCGAGCAACACTGTGGACTGGACTGATCTTCATCGGGCTCCTCGTCACGGGTCCCACCCCGGCGCGAGGCGCCGTCGCCCTCGAGAACGGCGACGCGAACGGCGACTGGGCCCTCGACATCTCGGACGGGATCTACCTCCTGGGCTGGCTCTACTCGGGCGGACCCGCCCCGGCGCCCATCGCCTGCGGCATCGACGATCCCTCGGGAGAAAACGGCGACACGAACTCGGACGGCGGGATCGACTTGAGCGACGTGATCTACCTCTTCGGCCACCTCTACCTCGGGGGTCCGGCGCCGGTCGAGATCGGCTGCGGCCAGGGCGGCGGCGGAGTGTCCGGCGGCGCGGCCCAGCGCCCGATCTCGGAGTTCGTGGCAGCCCAGGGGACTTTCTGCCGGCCCGACGGAGCCGGAGGCTGCCTCCTCTTCGTCCCGCCGCTCCAGAACTTCCTGGGTTGGCGCGACCCGGCCAAGAACATCAGCATCTCCGTCGACTATGCCGGCATCGCCGACGCCTGGCTCGAGAGCCAGGCGGGCGGCTTCGACCTCGGGACCGCGACCTCCGGGAGCATCACCGAACGCCCGCTCCCTGACGGCCGCGCCGAGGTCCACGTGCGGCTCCACACGCGAAACGCCCTGAGCTGGGTGATCAACCGGACGGGCTGCCCGCCGGGAAGCGCCTTCGCGGTCTGCCCGCTCCTCCTCGGCCACCGGGCGCCCGACGTCCTGGCGGGCGCCGAGCCGGCGCTGGGGCAGTCGCTCCTCACCGTGGTCTTCGTGAACACCGCGCCCGGCGCCCCGATGCCGGACCTGCTGCAGATCTCGAGCGGCAGGTTCCGCCTGCCCGGCCAGGAGTTCCACTCGATCTCGATCTACGCCCGCGCGAGCGGGGAGCTGCGCGAGGCGTCGGGCTTCCCCGAGGGGGCGCCCGGCAGCGCCCAGGTGACCCAGGTGGGCCTCTTCGACACCGGAGCCGGCAACCGGGACGACGACGCGCACCCCTTCGACGGTTTCCCGGCGGAGCACATCCACTTCGGGCCCACGGGGAGCTGACGGCAGCCGTCCCGGGGGCGATGCAGCCTTGAGAAAGAGACCGGCCGCGGCTCAGCGATCGAGCCGCGGCCGGGCCCGCACGGCGACGTCTGCGGGCCTCACCCCGACCCGGCGCTGAGTCTGCGGAGCCATGCAGCGCGTCATCGGTCTGGCGCCGTGTCGAGGCGAGAGTGCCCAGGCTTCTCGACCTTGATAACTGCGGTCAGGAAGTCCAACTCTGCCCAAGCGGGAAGGAACTCCGAGGCCGGGACGGACGTGGAACCTCGAGCCAAAGCAGGGTCGTTGACGAGCACAGCCTCGTCGGACACCGCCACAACCACCATGGCGTGAATGGTCTCCTGTCTCCAGTGGCTCAAGTGGCGCGTCGCTACGAAAACGATCGGCGCGGCTCCCGTCGTCACGAGCCCGCTCAGACGGTCGAAAGAGCTGGGACCCACCTCGATCCGGCAGCCTGGAACGTGCTGCTCGATGGCTGACAGGTTCAGAACCGGCGTCCCCGCTGGGCCGGTCGCGAGTAGGTCGCACAGGTCCTTTTCAGCGACCCGCACACCCTGGTGGGCCAGGACCATGCTGACGCAAGCAGGGACGCAGGAGCTACGGCCTTGCGGGTTCGTTTGCTGAAGATGAGGGACTTCAGTCATGCCCCGCGGCTACGGCTCGCTCCGGAGCGATCGAAGCACCCCTTCCGCTCCGGCCTTCAGCAGTCGCATTCGTTCCGCTGTGCAGATGACTTCTCCGGTCTGCGCATCCACGCTCAAGTCCCCGATGCACGCCACTCTGCCCTTCTCAGGGTGGCTCACCCAGATCGGGATTCGCCAGCACACTCGGTCACCCAGTTGAAGCTCCGGCTCGCCAAGCGCGTAGCTCTGCCCGCAATGCAGCGCAAGCTGCAGGTTGACCTTCTGTTTGGCGACGTGCGCCGTGATCGGCAAAGGAGTATGGATCTTCACCGAAACTTCCACGGCGGAGTTCGGGGGGAGAGGCGCAAGCGGAACATGGCTCTGCACGTTGAGAATCCTCCTGAAGAGCCACTGTACCAGCGACACCGGTCGTGTCAACGAGCCCAAGACAATAGCCCCCACCCACCCCTTCGACGGTTTCCCGGCGGAGCACATCCACTTCGGGCCCACGGGGAGCTGACGGCAGCCGTCCCGGGGGCGATGCAGCCTTGAGAAACAGACCGGCCGCGGCTCAGCGATCGAGCCGCGGC
>JACQVW010000631.1 GCA_016209535.1 Planctomycetota bacterium
ACTGGGTCCCGGCCTTCGCGCTCTTCGCCGCCGAGGGGGCCGCGTGGGGGGGGGAGCTGCTGGGGAGGCTCACCGGCAGGCAGGGCATCGCCTCGGCGCTGGGCGCGGCGCTGGCCGCCGGCCTCGCGGGCAGTCTGGTGTACACCGACGCCCGCGAGAAGGCCCCCTACGTCCGCGGCTACGCCGCGGCGGCGCGCTACGTGGTCGAGAGCACGACCGAGGGGCCCTACTGCCTCTTCGACGGCCTCTTGAACGGCGACTTCGTCCTCCAGGTGCGGACTCAGGACCCCAAGAGGTCCCTCTGGGTCCTGCGCGGGGACAAGCTCTTCTACAGCGTGCTGAGCGATCCCCACGCGGGCTACACGGAGTTCGTGCGCACGAAGGACGAGCTCCGCGCCGAGCTCCACAAGTACGACCCGGAGCTCATCGCCGTCGAGGAGCCCCAGGTGCGCTTCAAGCTCCGCATGGCGACCCTGCTCCGCGAGGTCCTCCAGGAGGACGCGCAGGACTTCCGGCTCGAGCGGGCCTTCGAGGTCGAAAGCAACCTCCCCATGTTCCGGGGCGTGCGCATCCTCGTCTACAGGAAGCTCGTCCGGAACCCTGCGAGGGCCCAGGCGGTGGAGCTCGAGCTCCTGGGCGTGCGGAGGAAGGTATCGGCGCCGGTCGGCGGGCGCGGGGGGTCGTGAGGCGCCTCCGCACGCCCACTCACGTCCCGTACAAGATCCACGCCACCGCGGCGAGCCACCCCGCGGCCGCGGCGAGGAAGCCGGTGTCCTTGAGCACCGTCTCGGCGGCGTCCTCGCCGCGCAGCTCCATCGCCTTCATGAGGTAGCGGAAGACGCAGTAGACGACGAAGGGCGAGGTGTAGATCAAGGCCTTCGTCCCGTGGCGCTCCACGGTCTCGGGGCTCACCGTGAAGAGCATGTAGGTCACGATGGCGATCGCGGCCGTCGCGCCCGCGAGCAGGTTCAGCTTCTCGGCCGTGTACGAGCGGAAGACGGTCCGCACGTCCGCGGCGGCCTGCGCGTCGCGGTAGATCTCGACCTCGCTCCTCCGCTTGCAGAAGGCGAGGAACAGCGCGACGGAGAAGCCGCAGATCATGAGCCAGCTCGAAGGCTCCACGCCGACGGCCACGGCCCCGCCGAGGATTCGGAGCATGAAGCCCACCGAGATGGAGAGGACGTCGGCGATCACGCGGTCCTTCAGGAGGAAGATGTACGCGGCGTTGTTCGCGAGGTAGCCGAGCATGATCCCGGCGAAGCCCGCCCCTGCGGCCGCCGAGAGGCACGACCCGAGGACGAGGAGGCCGCCGGCGAGGCTCAGGGCCGAGCCCACGCCGACGGAGCCGCTCGCCACGGGCCGCAGCTTCTTCGTGGGGTGGCGGCGGTCCGCCTCGGCGTCGAGGACGTCGTTGACGGCGTAGACGAAGCTCGAGAGGAGGCAGAAGGCCGCGAAGGCCGCGGCGAGGCTCGCGAGCTTCGGCGCCGTCGCCTGGGCGTGGGCGAGCCCGAAGAGCGGCGCCGGCAGCACGAAGAAGCTCTTCACCCACTGCTTCGGCCGCAGGAGGCGCAGGTGCTCGCGGAAGGCGTCCCGCTGGGTCAGGACCGGCGGAGCTTGCATGGAGGCGGCGCTTGGGCGTGACGTCGGCGAGCCGCGGCCGGGAAAGAGCCCTCGAGCGAGGCGCGCGCCCGGAGCGCGCGGCACCGAGGAGTATACCCGGCCGCGGCGCGGCGCGCTCACGGGCCGCGAGACCCTTCTCCGGACGGCACCCGTGGGCGATAATGGCGCGATCCAGCCCTCGTGGAGGAAAGGCCATGAACCGCTATTGGAGGGCTGCTGACAGGGGCCTGCCGGGGCCGGCGCCTGGGCACTCACCTGCGGCCGGCCGCTCTCAGGCCGAGCCGCAGGAACTCGCGGATGGCCTCCGCGGGGCCGGCCACGGGGCCGCTCGAGGCGACGAGCCTCCGGTACGTCGCCTCGAGGCCCGGGTCCAGCGCGAAGGCCTTCGAGGTCCATGACCGCTCGGCCGCGAGGTCTCCTCGCAGCCGGTGGACGAGGCCAAGGCGCAGCATGAGCTCGCCCTTCTCCCGGGGCGCCGCCGTGGAGAAGCCCTCCACGGCCAGCTCCCCGTACCGCACCGCCGAGTCGTAGTCGCTCGCCGAGTCGGCCCCGAGGGTCACGCAGAGGGCGAGGTCCGAGAGGAGCACGGCGGCGTCCTCGGTCAGCTTGCGCCCCCAGTCCCGGAGCGCCGAGCCCTGTGGCGGGCCCTCCTCGCCGAAGACGGCGCGCTCCAGGACCCTCCTGGCCTCGTCGAAGAGGCCGCTCCTCGCGTAGAGGCGGCCCACGGCCTGGTCCCGCGCGGGCCCCTCGTCCATGCCGATGGCGACCTCGGCGACGCGCTTCGAGAGGTTCTCGCGAAAGAGGGACTTGAGGCCGTCGAGCGCCGCGCGCACGCGCTCGTCGAGGCCCTCGCGCACCCGCTGGATCGTCGCGATCTGCGCCCGAGTCTGCGGGTCGGGCGGCGCGTTCATGGGCTGGTAGGTCTTCCAGGCCTCCTCGAGGTCCACGACGCGCACCTCGCCGGCGGCGAGGGCCGGGGCGTGGCGCCAGGCCGCGGCCCATGCGGCTCCGAAGCTCGCGCCCGGCTGCGCGAGCTCGGTGGCCTCGACGGGGATCCACACGCGCCCCCGCCACACGTGCACCGTGGCCGGGTCGAGCGGGCTGTCGGGGAGGTCCTCCGCCGCCACGCCGCAGTCGAAGAGGAAGAAGACGTGGCCCGAGCCCACGGCGAAGGCGGCCGGGATCCGCGCCGCCTCCAGGACCGCACAGCACAGGACCGAGAGGTCGTCGCAGTCGCCCGAGCGCCCGAGGAGCGTCTCGCCGGGATAGCTCACGCTGTCGTTGGCCTTCCCGTCGATCACCTCGGAGATCGGGTTCGCGGCGTCCTGGAGGTACCGGAGCCCGAAGTGGGCGAGGCCGGTGAGGAGCGTCACGGCGCCGGCGAGCTTCGGAGGCGGGAACTCGTCCCGGCTCGTGGCGGGGCGCTGGTCCCAGACGGTCTTCATGAGCTCCCTGACCGCGGGGTCGTTCTGGTCCACGAAGGCCGCCACGCGCTCGGGCTTCTCCCAGTTGAAGACGTGGCGCCCGTGGATGAAGACGGCTCGCAGCTCCTTCGCGAGGACCTCGCCGCCGCGCGTCACGAGGAGCGCGGCGGTGACCTCACGCGTCTGGGCCGAGAGGATCTCCGTCGAGAGCTTCGGCAGGAGGGGCATGCGCACGCTCGCTCCCGGGGCCAGCTCGGGCACGGGGACGAGGCACGGCTCGACGAGGAGCCGCGACGCGTCCTCGAAGCGGAGCTCGAGGAGGCAGCCGGAGAGCGCCTCCTCGCCGCGGTTCGCCAGCACGGCCTCGCCCACGGGCTCGACCCTGTAGGCGAGGAAGAGGCCGCCGTAGATGGGCTCGAGCCGCGGCTCGATCGCGACCGCCGCCTTCGCGGCCCTCGCGGGCGGCGCGCCGCGGAGGTCCCCGGCAGGGACCGGTGCGGGAGTCGCGGCTCCCGGGTCGCCGCGCCCCGCCCCCCGGACCACGATGACCGTCGTCACCAGCGCCCCAGTGCACAGGAGGAGGAAGACGCCGCAGAGGCACAGGGAGAAGATCCGCTCGCGGCGCGTGGCCTCCACGAGCCTGTAGTCGAGGAGCTTCCGGACCCCCGTGAGGCTCAGGAGCTTCCTCCCAGTCGAGCGGCCGGGGAGGAGCTCCCTCAAGGCGAGGACCAGGGACCGCGTCCGCGAGAAGGTGGCCGTCGTGCTCTCGAGGACCGTGGGGAGGCTAGGGGCCCCGAGCGTGAACTGGAGCTCGGGCCCCGCCTGGCAGAGGCAGAACACGTCGCCGTCCTTGAGCTGCGCGCGCTCGATGCGCTCGCCGTTCAGGAAGGTGCCGTTCTTCGACCCCGCGTCCTCCAGCCAGTGCTCTCCATCGACGCGCACGATCGCGGCGTGGAAGCTCGACACGATGTCGTCGTGAATCGCCACGTCGTTCCGCTCGTCCCTGCCGATCGACGTCCGGTCCTTCTCGAGCGCGAGCACGTTCCCCCGGAGCGGACCGCTCCGGAAGACGACTTTCGCGGTGGGTTGCGCGTCCTCCCGCGGTTCCATTGCCCCCATTCTCGCGCGGCATCGCCCCGAAGCAACTGCCGATTCCAGCGAGACAGAAGTCACGGCCCTTCATTTCGGGCCCTTCTTCGCCAGGAGCGCGGCGCACGCAGCCTCGCGGGCGCGGCGCGCCTCGGGAGAGAACCAGATGTCCACGAAGGGATCGTCGCGCGCCGCCCTCGCGATCCGCTCTTCGGCCTCGGCGCGGAGCAATGCCTTCATGCGCCCGTAGGCGGCGCGCGGGATGCGCTCGAGCTTCGCCGCGAGAGCGACGGCGCGCCGCTCGAGATCCGCGGGCTCGACGGCCTCGTTCGCGAAACCTGCGCGCAGGGCCCCATCGACGTCGAGGTTCCGCCCCTCGAGGAGAACCTCGGCCGCCTGCGCCGCGCCGAGCGCAGACCGCACGACCTCGAAGAGCGGCCCCGGGAGCGGCACGCCGACCTGCACCTCGTTCAAGCCGAAGAGCGCCGGCCCGCGGGCGGCGATCCGCCGCTCCGCCGCCAAGGCGAGGATCGCGCCGCCGGCCACCGCGTGGCCGTTCACGGCGGCCACGACGGGCCGGGGGAACCGGAAGAGCCAGAGGACCGCGCCGATGAAGCGGTCGAGGAACGCCTCGAAGGCGGGCCTCTCGAGGCGGTCCACCTCGGTCAGGTCCAGCCCGGCGCTGAAGAACCGGCCGCCGCTGGCCGTGAGGACCAGGGCGCCCGGCGGGTCACGCTCGAGGGCGCGGAGCCGCTCCTCGAGCTCCGCGATGAGGGCGCCCGAGAGCGCGTGGGCCGGCGGGTTGTCGAGGCGGAGGACCCCCACGGGGCCCGACGTCGTGTGCTCGATCAAGGGCATTGGGAACGGCGCCTCGCGGCTATCGTTTCGTCTCGGTCTTGCCGGCCTCGCCGGCCCTGTCGGCCTTCTCGACCTTCTTGTCGGCCTTTTCTACCTTGTCGACCTTCTCGGCCTTGCCCGGCTTGAGCTCCGGATCGGGTCGCAGCTCCTTCAGCCCGTCGCGGACCGCCTTCTGGTCCGCGTCGCGGAAGACGCGGACGGGGGCGATTCGGGGCCGCACGCGGATGTTCCGGAAATCGACCGGTCCCTGGTCCCCCTGGAGGACGAGGGGGCCGGCCGCCTCCACGTCGTCGGAGCCCCCTTCGGCCGCGGTGAGCTCGCCCCCCGTCCCCTTGCGCTTCTCGAGCGGGATGTCGAGGCTCGAGTGGATCACCTCGCCGTTCAAGCGGACGTTTCTGCGCTGCCCGTCCTCCTCGACGACGCTCCACGAGCTCCCCCTCGGGTCGCCGCCGTCCCGCAGGCGCCAGAGGCCCAGCGGGTCCCCCTTCGACGCCCCCGCCGCCACGCGGCCGTCGAAGAGGTAGACCCAGCCCTGTTTCTCGAAGTCCCCGTGGCGGTTCCCGGTCCCGTCCTCGAGGGGTTGAGGCTCGCGCCTCTCGATGCGCCCCTGGACCTTGAGCTTCGGCTTGGGGCCCGCCTTCGGCGGCTCGGAAGGCTCCCGGTCCTGGCCCTTCTCCGTCTGGGCGCCGAGGCGCGGCGAGGCGAGGAGCCCGGCGGTGGCCAAGGCGATCAAGATCTCGCTCTTCATGGGGTCGTCTCCTTCGGTCGGGGTGCGTCGTGAGCTTTCGATGGGTCTGTCGACGGGTCTGTCGAGGGGTCGTGGGTTCTCGGGGGGAGGATGTTACACTCTCGGGTCGCATGGCGTCCCTCGGTTTCTGCCGCTCCACCGCGGCGGCCCTCCTGGTCGCTGCCTCCTCCTCGGCCGTGCCGGCGGCGGCCCCGGTCGCGGCGGCGGCGCTCCGCGACCGGCCGCGCCTCTTCGTGCCGATCGGGAAGCTCGAGGAGGTCGCGCGCCGGGCCCGCGGCGGGCTGCGCGGGGTCTACGAGACGGTCCGGCGGGACTGCGATGAGCCCCTTGACGCGCGGCGCGTGCGCTTCACCCTCGGGAACACGCACTACCTCCTCGCGAGGTCCCTCGCCTTCCTCCTCCTCTCGCGCCTCGAGCGCGGCGGAGGCTACCGCGACAAGGCGCTCGAGCTCGTCGAGGCGATCCTGGAGGGCGGCCCGGAGAAGGGCCGCCGCGACGCGCGGGTCCGCCTCCAGGTCCTCGCGATCGCCTACGACTGGCTCCACGACGGCCTCGCGCCCGCCCTGCGGGAGCGGCTGCGATCCGGGATCGAGGAGCGTTTCGCAGCCTTGAGCGGCGCCCTCGAGACCGAGGACGAGCTCGTCTCGGGCCACTCGCACTTCACCACGGCGAGCCTCGCCATCGCCGCCCTCGCCCTCGACGACGGCGGCGACGCCTCGCGGGCGCGCACGGCTCGCGTCCTCGCGCACTGGGGGAGGTATGTGGGGGTCGCCCGCAAGGTTGCTGCCGACGGCGGCCACCACCTCGGCTGGCGCTACGGGCGGTCCTACGCCGCTCGCCTCGCGTGGGTCTCCGAGGCCATCGCCACGGCCACGGGCGAGGACGTCTTCGCCGCCGAGCGGCCGTGGCTCTCCCAGCTCGGCTACCACCTCGCCTACGGCCTCCGCCCCGACGGGACGTACTTCCGCGTTGGCGACACCCACCGCCGGATCGCAGTGAACCTCGAGGAGGACCTCGTCCTCCTCGGGATCCTCGCGTCGAGGTACCGGGACCCGCACCTGGCCTGGTTCGCCGCGCTCGTCCTCGAGCGCTCGAGCGAGAGCCGCGCCTATGCGGCCGACGTGGAGGGCGTCTGGGCCCTCCTCTTTCACGACCCCGGCCTCCGGCGGGCGCCGCCGGGGGATCTGCCCCTCGCCCGAGCCTTCCGGGGAGCCGGGAACTACGTGATGCGCACGGGCTGGGGTCCCGACGACACGGTGGTCCTCTTCCGCGCCATGCCCTGGTACCACTTCAACCACGAGCGGCGCGACTTCGGGAGCTTCCTCATCTACCGCCGCGGCGGGCTCGCGGTCCACGGCGGCGCGTACCTCGCGGGCGACGACGACACGGACTACGGCGGCCCGCACCTCGCCAACTACGCCTGGCGCACCGCGGCGCACAACACGATCACCGTCTACGATCCTGACGAGCGCTTCTGCAGGCCCGCGGGGCCGCGCAAGGAGCGCTGCGAGGGAGAGAACCGCTGGTCGAACGACGGCGGGCAGATGGTCCGCACGACCTGGGACGACGAGGCGCCCGTGCCGCACTTCCAGCCTCGGAACGCCGCCGAGATCGACGACCCTCGCTTCGAGCAGGGGAGGGTCCTCGCCTACGAGGACCGGCCCGAGGCGACGTACGTCCTCGCCGACGGGACGCGGGCCTACCGGCCGAGCAAGGTCCGGCTCTTCGCGCGGCACTTCTTCTTCCTGAAGAAGGTTGCGGGCTGGAGGCATCCCGTGATCGTCGTCTTCGACGAGATCACCGCCGCGAAGCCCGGGCTCAAGAAGGCCTGGCTCCTCCACACGGTCGAGCCCCCACGCATCGAGGGGCGCGCCGCCACGGTCCTCAACACGACGCGCGTGCGCCTCGCGGGGGACCTGGAGCCGAAGCCGCGCGACCCCTGGTTCCAGTACGGGGGCAAGCTGCACGTCGAGACGCTGCTCCCGGCGGACGCCCGAATCGACTTTGTGGGCGGCGAGGGGAAGGAGTTCTGGGTCGACGGCACGAACTACCCCGCCGAGGTGCGCGAGGCGGACCAGGTGATCGAGCCGGGGATCGGGCGCATCGAGGTCGTGCCGGGCGCGCCGCGCGAGAAGGACCTGTTCCTTCACGTCCTGTCGCCCACCGAGGCCGAGGACCCCGCGCCGCGCCCCGAGGCGCGGCTCCTCGAGGGCACCGCCGAGGCGGCCCTGCGCGTGGGCGACGTGGTCCTCGTCGTGGCGCCGGCTTCGCAGGCCGCCGGTGCCGGGCGCGAGCCCCTGCGCTACCGCGCCGACGGCGCGCGCAGGCTCCGCCACCTCGTGACGCGCCTCGCGCCGTCGGCGAGGCACGTCGTGCGACGCGGGGGCAGGGTCCTCGCGCGAGCCGAGAGCTCGGCGCAGGGCGTGCTCGCGTTCGAGGGCGATGGGGGAGCGGAGATCGAGGTGGGGAGGGAGTGAGAGCGGTGCATGCGGGCGGCCGCGGGCTGCCCCTTATTCGGGGCTCAATCTCACGGGCACCCCTCGAAGCTCGCGCAGCCCAGCTCGTCGGGCGTCGGGTCCTCGCCGCAGTCCGGGTGGGGCGGCGGCGGGGCGGGCCCTCCCAGGAAGAGGAACCCCAGGGCGTAGATCGCGCTCGAGATGTTCAGGCTGCCCTGGTCGCTCGCGTCGGCGGCATCGAGGCACGTCGGCGCATCGCCGCCGGTGAAGAGGTAGCTCAAGGCCTTGATCGGGTCCGTGATCTGGAGCTGGCCGTTCGCGTCGGAGTCGCCACGCACGAACCTCGGCCCGCCGGCAGAGCACGGCGCGACGGCTCCCTTCGGCGTGGCCACGAGGAGGACGTCCCGGCCGTCGGTCAAGGCCGCCGCGAACAGGATCTGGCCCCGGTCGTTGATGTGGCAGCCCGAGAGCGGCCAGGGCAGGTCCTTCGGGAAGGCGCCGAAGTACGCGGAGGGGATGAGGGCCGCGACCGTCCCGATCTCGGGGATCTCCATGCCGGTCCGCGCCACGAGCACGATCTCCCCCGTCGCCTTGCGGCGGACGAAGATGCCCTGGTCGGGCTCGAGCTCCGGGTCGCCGTCGATGTTGAGCGTCGTCGAGTCGAGGGTCGCCGAGAAGCTGACGTCGCCGCAGTCGTTGATGAAGTAGTTGCCGTCGAAGTTGCTGGCGGTCTGGACGCGCCCCCCGCCCGGCATGGGGTCGCCCGGCCGGGCCACGGCGATGAGCTTGCCCCCCGAGTAGAGGAAGACCCCGACCGACCGGCCGACCTCGCTGCGCGCTTCCATGCACAGCGTCGGCTCCAGGATCAGGTCGCCGGGGAAGGCGATCTCACCATGGTCGTTGAGGACGGGGCCGAAGGCGTAGCGGAACTTCCCTCCTCCTGGCGCATCGGCGTTCTGGAGGGCCACCGGCACGATCTCCGCGGTGTCGGTCGTGCCGGCTTTCCTCAGAAACACGCTCTCCACGCAGAGCGTGGTCCGTCCGAGGGGCAGGCAGCAGATCCCCGTGCCCGTCAAGTGGCCGCCGAAGGCGACGTCGCCCCGGCCGTTGATCCAGGCGTTCGCCGCGAAGTCGAAGACGCCGCCGCCGGGGCCCGGGTCGCCCGGGCGCACCACGCTGCGGAGGGAGCCGTCGGGCTCGCGCACGAAGACGCCGCCTCCGAGCCCGATGGTGTCGTTGGGGACGCCCGGAGGGCTGGCCGGGTCTATGTCGGCGCCGGTCACGTAGGCGGCGAAGGCGATCTGCCCCGCGTCGTTCAGCGTGGGATGGTAGGAGACTCCGGCGAAGGTGCCCTCGGCCTCGCCTCGCCGGTTCGGCGCCGGCTCCCCGGGGCACACGACGCCGCGGACCTCACCGGTGGCATGCGAGTGGTGGTAAAGCCCTCCGCCCAGAGGGGCCTCGGCGTAGCGGAACGAGAACGCGACATCGCCGCCCTCGTTGATCGACATGCGGCCCAGGAACCCCCCGCTCGCGGACTTGCCGCAATCCGCGTTGAAGTCCCCGTGCTTCTGCAGGAGCTTGACCTGGACGCCCCCGGTGCCGTCCAGCGCGGCCAGGTACACCCCTTCTCCGCTCACGGGCTTGCACTCACCGGTCCCGGAGTCCACCTCGCAGAGGTCGGTGCCGAAGACCATCTGCCCGGCGTCGTTGATGGCGAAGGCCTCGAAGTCGGCGAAGAGCCGCAGGCCATCGGCGCCGGGGACGGGGTCCCCGAGCGTCGCGATCTTGTGGAGCTCGTACGCGGAGGCCTCCTGGGCCTCCACGGGCGATCCGGTTCCCGACGAAAGCGCGTGACCAAGGACCGCCACCGACGCGACGCTGAAGAAGCTCCGATTCATGTCCCCATCCCTTTCGTGGGGCCCTACCGCGGCACGGCGAGGGCGACCAGGTACGTTCCGAAACGTTCGATGGAGAAGGCGACGGCCTTCCCCGTGCCAAGATCCACGATCTCCACTCCGGGCGGCGTGACGTCGACACCGCTCCCCGAGGCGGCGTCCCTGCAGAGCACCCTGAGGCGCCTGAGGATGCCCTCGGGGTCTCCAGCGAGCGACGCGAGCAAGGGCTCACCGTCCCGCAGCCTCAGGGTCAAACGGGCGGGCACCTCGAGCCTCGTGCCCTCCCTCAGGACGCTCACGGCGCCCGTGACGGTGAGGAGATAGGCCGCGGTCGTCCCCGCCCCATCGCTCGAGAGGACACCGTCGCGCGGCAGGGCGAAGGCCGGCGCCGGGACCACGCACACCTGGATCGGACCGGGGAACGCCCCCGGCTCGAGGACGAGCTCGAAGCGCGGCGGCGACCGCGGGTCCGCGAAGCGCAGGGCCGCGGGCGATGCCCCCTCCGCCTTGACGATCCGGTTCGGGTGGCGCAGAAGGTAGCGCTGGAGGAACGGTGTGACGGAGCTCGAGCCCGTGTTCACGGCCAAGAGGTCGGAGAGCCCGTCGCCGTCGTAGTCTCCCGAGCCGAGCGCGGCCGGCCCCTCGCCCACGGGCAGCGTGCTCCAGCGCGTGAGGCGCCCCCCGCTCCACCGGAGCAAGCTGATGTCGCCTGAGCCTCGACCCGTGACCGCAACGTCCAGCTCGCCATCTCCGTCGAGGTCATCGATGGTGAGGGCGCTCGGCTGCACGCCCACCATCGCAGGGGGCCCCCCGTCCGCCGCGAGGCCGCCGGGGCCGCCGCGGAGGAGCCGGACCTCGCCGGCCGCCCGGAGCCCACCTCGCGTCACCTCGTTCGCCGTCACCGCGTCCGGGAAGCCGTCGCCGTCGATGTCCCCGCTCGAGATGGCGGCCGGGGACGAGGTCGCCGGAGGCGTCCCGGCCGCGTCGTCCCCTGCGGGCACGCTGCGGTTCTCGGCGTCCGCCCGCGGCCTGCCTGGGCCGCCCGGCATGTACCTCAAGTCGCGGGCCTTGGAGCTCGCCGCCGCGAGATCGGGAGACCCGTCGCCGTTGAAGTCGGCGGAGGTCATGAGCTCCACG
Source organism: Planctomycetota bacterium (assembly GCA_016209535.1). Taxonomy (GTDB): domain Bacteria; phylum Planctomycetota; class UBA8108; order UBA8108; family SXIK01; genus JACQVW01. The sequence goes on from JACQVW010000631.1 coordinate 11,228, forward strand.
AGGATGCCGAGGGGGATGTCTTCGCCGCTCGCGGCGAGGCCGTCCCCGGCGGGGTCGAGGTCTCCGCGGACGATGGTCACGGCCTCGTCCTCCCTTTTCGCCGCGGCCAGGTCCAGGGCCGCGTCGCCGTCGAAGTCCGCGCCGATCATGACGGTAATGTGAGAGGAGCCGCCGGCGGCCCCGCCCACCGGGATCGCCCGGCTCCGGGTGCTCTCGAGCCCCTGCGCGCCGCCGCGCAGGTAGATGACCTCGCTTGCGCGGTCGTTGGCCGCGACGAGGTCGAGGGTGGAGTCTCGGTCGAACCGGCCGCTGATCAGCGCCTGGGGATCGAAACCGAACAAACCGACGAAGGGGACGACCTGCCGGGCCTTCCCCAGTCCCACCGGCGACCCGAGGGACAAGCTCAAGCCCCTGGGGTCCGTGTGTATGACAGCCAGGTCGGGAAAGCCGTTGTCATCAAAATCTCCGAGGGTCAACCCGCTGAGGCTAGAGCCGCTGATCGGGATCGCTCCGGCCTCCCGCGGTCCGCCAGGGCCTCCCAGGATCAGGCTCACGTGGTCCGAGCCAGAGTTGGCAACGACCGCATCGTGGAAACCATCCTTGTCGATGTCGGCCGAGGCCATGGCGGAAGGTCCCGTGCCCACGCGGATCGCGGGGAGCCGGCGCAGGCCTCCCGAGCTCCCCGCGAGCACGGTCACCTTGGCGGGCTGGCCACTAGCCACGATAGCCGCGTCGAGCGCGCCGTCCCCCTCGAAGTCCCCGCTGGCGATGGCGACGGGCCCCTGGCCCGCCGACGAAAGGAGCTCGAAGGCCTCGCGGAGCCCCTGCGGCCCGCCCGGGAGGTAGCTCACGGAGTCGGAGGATCCGTCCGCCGCCACGAGGTCCGCGAACCCGTCCCCGTCGTAGTCGCCGGACGCGAGCGCGGAGGGTTGTCGGCCCAAAGCCAGCGCCGGGAGCGCGGCGACTCCCTGCTTGCCGCCGGCGAAGGGGTAGAGTGCGCCGGCTCCGGGCCCCACCGCGGCCGCCGCCAGGTCCGGGAGCCCGTCGCCGTTCCAGTCCCCCCGGGCGAGCGCCGTGGGCACGGTCCCCGCGGGGAACGAGGACACGGAGCTCACGGCCGGGTCTCGGGCGCCGCCGTCGAGGAACGCCACGCCGCTCGGCCGGCCTCGGTTGGCCGCGGAGACCTCGTCGAGACCGTCGCCGTCGAAGTCCCCCGCGGCCAGGAGGCCCGGGGCATCGCCTCCCGCCGGCGCCTCGCCGATCCTCGTGAGACCTTCGGGTCTTCCGTCGAGGAAGGTAACGGAGTCGGAGGCGCGGTTGGCCGACGCGACGTCAAGGACGGCGTCTTCGTAGAAACGGCCCCGAACCAGCGCCACGGGCTCCCGCCGCCCGCCCGCGCCGACGGGGACCCTCTCGAGGAGGCTCAGGCCTGCTGCGCGGCCGCCGCGATAGTGGAGCAGGGAGTCCGAGCCCGTGCTTGCCGCGACGAGGTCGTCGACCGCGTCTCCGTCGAGGTCGCCCGAGACGAGCGCTGCGGGCTTCTCGTTCTCGGTCGCGAGCTGCTCGGGCCCTTCGAGGCCCCGCTCGCTTCCCAGGAACACAGCGATGCTCCCCGTGCTCCCGAGGCCCTTGCTCGCGACGGCCAAGTCCAGGACGCCATCGCCGTTGAAGTCGCCGGCGGCCAGCGCCACCGGGGACGGCCCAGTCTTCAAGGACCCGGCGGCCGGGGCGAGGCCTGAAGGACCTCCGCGCAGGAAGGTCACGTCCCCAGAGACTTGGTTCGACACCGCGACGTCGGCGAGCCCATCGCCGTCGAAGTCGCCGCTCACCGCGGCCGAGGGGCTCGTGCCGGCCTCGAGGCTGCCCTCGAGCAGCACGAGCGGCGAGAACGAAACGTTGAGCTCCGGAAGGGCGGTGGTCACGCACTCCTCAAGCTCACAGGCGGTGAGGCTGACCTTGACGCGGGCGTCACCGCGGACCTGGGAGAGCGCATCCCAGAGGAAGGCGTGAGTCCTCCCGTCGGTCTCGAGCCCCACGGTGCCGCCGGAGGCAGCCGAGGGAAGCTCGTTGGCCGCTTCGGGCTCCCCTCCGTCCAGCGCCACCTCGACGCGCAGGCTGGCGCGAGACCTCTCGGGGTCGCAGCCGGGTTCCGGATGGCAGTCAGGGTCAGCCAGGGAGTAGCGGATGGGCACGACGCCGCTCCGCAGGTCCCCGGAGGGGACCGCGGTGGGGGTGAGCGCCGGCGGCTCGTTGTTGTCGAAGCGGAACCGCGCCACGTCCGTGGTGCTGAAACCCTCCTCGGTGAAGTCCCGCGCGAGGATCCGGAGCTCGATGTCGCCGAGAAATCCCTTCTGCGAGAGCGGCTCGAGCTCCCCTCCGAGATCCCCCACCTCGAAGCTGAAGCTGCCCTGGGCGCCCCCTTCCTTGGCCGGGGCGCTCGAGAAATCCTGGCGCTGGCTGCTGAGGAGGCTCAGGGGGAGGGCTTGGAACCCGCTGCCCGGGATGGCCAGCTCGACTCGCAAGTGGCCTTCGTCCACCGGCACGCGGTCCCCTTCCGCGTCCACGAGCGCGAAGTTGACCGTCAGGGTCTCCCGATTCTGGGAGATCTGCAGGTCCCGGGTCTCGACCGGCGTGTTGCCGGCGCGGAACGTAAGCGATGGGACGACCTCGCCGGGCTTGCCGTCCTCGAAGGGCGTGACGAGGAAACGCACCCTGGCGGAGGCGTCGTCGAGCCCGAGGTTCCGGCGGACGTCCCACCGGAAGACCCGCTCGGCGCCGCTCGGGATGTCGGTCAAGGGATCCGAGTCGGGGAGCGGCACGGCCGGCTCGGCGTCGCCCAGGCTCGCGCCCTGATCGTCCACCCGAGCGACGTCGACGCGGGCCGAGAGGGCCCCTCCGTCCTCGTTGGTCACCCTGAACGCGAGCGCGATACGGTTGGGGGACCGATCGCCGCCCTGGGCCTCGAGCCGTGCGGGAGCCTCCACGAACGTGACCTGCGGCGCGAGGTCGACGCGCCGGGCCCCGCCGCCGTCATCGGTCAGGGAGACGAAGAGCGCCGCGAGCCCGGCGGCCCCGGCGTAGCAGCCCGAGCATAGGGCCGCCGCCAGAGGCGCGCCGGCGGCGAGCAACGCGGCTGCCCGACGCCGTGGCCCGCGCCTTGACCCGACGGCAGCGTCCTGATCGGACCGCCCTCTGTCCACAGTGAACCTCCAATCGCGCCGCCCACTCCTCCCGGGCGGCAGAGCTCGACGATCCCTTCCCCGACACCGAGCGAGGAACAGGCGGGATCGTAGGGCAAGGGGAGCGCCGGGTCAACGCCCGGTCGACGGCCGCCCCGCGAGCGTGTTCGGCCTGCGTACGTACCTGCACCCTCGACACGGGCTGCCCCGGAATCCCGGGGCAGGCTCCCCCGGAAACGACGCTTTGTGCGCGTCCCGGGTCGCACGGACCCCCGCCCCGGGCCCCAGGAGGAATATCGGGGTCCTGCCAGGACCTGAAAGGAGGCTCCCATGTCGAAGACCTACTCCACCGCCTGCCCGTGCCTGATCCAGCTCCTTCTCCTCGCCGGGGTCGCCCCGGCGCAGGACCCGCCCCCGAGCCGGATCCCCTTCAACCGCGCCGTCGAGCGTGCCGAGGTCGCGGAGGAGGGCGGGCGCACGGCCCTGCAGATCCTCTACGGCCTCACCGTGAGCGATCCGACGAGGGATCGCCTCGTCCTCGACGCGGACGTCGAGGTCTCCGCCGGCGGGCGGGTGCTGGACCTCATCCCCGTGCACGCGAGGAAGGAGGGCGCCATCGAGTGCGCGGTCACCTGCTCGAGCACGTGCCCGTCCATCTTCGGCGACGGCGTCTGCACGGGCTGCGGCTGCAACTACAACAATTGGCTCACGAGCGACCTCGGCGGCGACGGGCTCATGCCCGGCGACGAGATCACCGTCATCATCCGTCCTACGCCGGGCGCGGCGCCTGAGCTCGACACGGCCGACGACAGGCTGTCGATCGTCTTCCGGCCCGCGAGGCCCACCTTCCTCCGCGGCGACTCGAACGACGACGGCAGGGTGGACATCGCGGATCCCATCGCGCTCCTCGGCTGCCTCTTCAGCGGCACGAGCTGCCCGAGCTGCCAGGACGCCGCCGACTCGAACGACGACGGCAAGCTCGACCTGAGCGACGCGGTCTTCGCCCTCGCGTGGCTCTTCCTGGGCGGGCCGGAGCCCCCCGATCCGGGGCCGCACGAGTGCGGAGCGGACCCGACGGCGGACAGGCTCGCCGCCTGCGTCTACGACCGGCCGGGCTGCGGTCCGGTCTCCGACGAAGCCCCCACGCTCGCGGACGCCGCATCGCGCCTGCACTACGCCGCGTTCGCCGAGCCGCTTCGCCCCGACGTGCCCGACGACGACGCGGAGCCGCTGCGCGGAACGGGCACCTACGGGCCCAGGTCGCCCGTCTACGATCCTCGGCCGGGGCCAGGCTTCTCCTGGAGCTCTACCACCGGCCGGCGGCTCCTCCTCGAGGTCGGCGAGGTCGCGCCGGATCCGGAAGGCTCGAAGACGCATGCCTTTGACTCCATCGAGCACCAGATCGAGGTCGCGGCGCACGAGGGCTACTGTGTCGAGCCCCAGCACTACGTGACGGCCGCCGACCGGAACTTCGGCGGCTGGTCCGAGCAGACGTTCCAGGCTCCGGGGAATGCCTTCGCGACGAAGGCCGAGGCGACGGCGTTCCTGTCGAAAATACAAGCCGAGCAGCCCTTCTTCCTGCCGTTCACGCACCCCGACGTGAAGCTCGGGCACGGCTGGTACTACTCGAACGGCGGCGGGCTCCACCGCGCCTGCGATTACTCCCGCTCGGGGGTCAAGGTAAATGAGGACCCCACGTTCGTCGTGAGGTCCGCCGGCGCGGGCGAGGTCGTGGGCGTGACGTGGGACCACAACGCCGGCAACGTGGTCGCGGTCGAGCACACCGCCCCGGACGGGCAGAAGGTCATGATCCTCTACCTGCACCTGCGCAGTGGGCGCTCGAACGACGTCGCCAAGGCCAAGTCGAGCACGTCGATGTCGGCCAAGTACGTCACCTACCGCGCCTTCGCGACCAACTTCCCGAACCACCTCTCCTGGGGGACCGAATCGCACAAGCTGCTGGTCAAGGTCGGGGACAAGCTGGGTGTCGGCGACGCCATCGGCTACGCGGGGAACACGGGCGCGGGGGGCGCCGGCGCCGGCCTCAATCCCGATGGGTCTCCCGAGAGCTGGAAGGGCAACGTGCACCTCCACGTCTACTGGGCAGTGCCCCACCCGACGAAGACCGACACCTGGGTCTGGGTCGATCCCTACGGCGTCTACGACCGCGTGGACACCGGCTGCTATGACCTCCTGAAGAACACGCAGTTCTCCCGCCTCTACGCCCCGTTCTACCCGACGTTCCACGGCGTGCCCTTCGAGGTCTTCGAGTACTACTGGGGCTACTACCCGAACATGGGCTGGAAGCTCCGCACGCTCAGCGTCCACCGGAAGGGCGAGAAGCTCGTCGCGTCGGGGTCGTTCCAGTCCGGCATCGCGGGGGGCTGGTACCTCCAGGCTTACAGGACCCCGGAGGAGATCCAGGACAAGTTCGACGAGTACTGGGCCAAGGGCTACATAGCACGCGAGCTGAGCGTCGCGAAGAGCCTCGCGGGCCAGCCGCGCTACACGGCGATCTGGCGCAAGCTGGAATCCGGCGAGCACGTGGAGCACCGGGGCAACCTGACGGCCGCGCAGTGGAGCGCCAATTGGCAGGAGCGGGTCGTCGAGGACGGGTGGCGCGTGGAGGACTACTTCGGCTACACGATCGGCGGCAAGGAACGGATCTCGGCATTGTTCACGAGCCACCAGCCGCGCCCCTTTTACCTCTACCGCAACAGGACGTCGGCCGAGATGGACGACATCGTCGACGACAACGCGCCCAAGGGCCTCCTCCCCGTGAGCTTCAACGTCGCGGAGCTCGCCGAGGGCAAGCGCTACACGGGGATCTTCCGGGACGTGAACGGGTGCTGGAAGATCCGCTGGGGCCTCACGCCGTCGGAGTACCAGTCGTACGTATCCGAGAAGCTCGGCCAGGGCTTCCGGGTCTGGAAGGTCCAGGGCTACTCCGACTCCTCGCGGTACGCCGTGATCCTGCAGAAGGACGGCGGCTGCCCCTGATCCCCCCCCCCCGCGCCAGGCCGCCGGGTCCGACTCGGGCCACAGGTCGCGCGGCGCCGGCTCCCGGTAGCCCTCGAGGAGCGCAGCGAGGGCTTCCGGCGATCCTCCCAGCACCTCGGCCTCGAGCCTCGCGAGCTCCGCGGCGCAGGCGGTCGTCGACGTAGCCGCCTCTGCGCAAGGCGTGCGGCCTGTCCCACCCGTTGCTCCGAACCGCGTGCACGCGCCCGTAGGCACGGCCCAAGGCGCGGAGCGCCTCCGGCGGCGGGCCGGGCGGTAAAGAGAAAACCGCGGAGAGTTTTTGGCTTGACTGCTTGCCCAGCAAGCATATCGTGGCGGCATGGCCATTGCCGACCATTCCGCGGAGGGGGGGAGGGCCCGCGCGGCGAGGCTTTCGCCGGCGCGACGGCGCGAGATCGCCCGCCGGGCCGCCCTGGCCCGGTGGGGCGGCGACGTCGCCGGCGTCCCCGTGCTGGAGATCGGGCGCCGCATCGAGGCCAACGCGAAGAACCCGCTCGCAGACGCCCTCCGGGCGTCGTACTGGAAGGCGCGGGGCGGGAAAACGTGGCGGAGGATCTGTCGAAACAGCCTTCGCGAACGGTGCTCCTCGTCGTGGATCGCCGTGGTCCGGAGGCTGGGCCGTGCCTGATCCGGTGGGGGCCGTTCTCTCGGTCCACGGCGCCGTCCCCGCCGGGGTCGAGATCGTCATCCTGGGCGGTCTCGCCGCCAATGCCTACCGCACCGTACCCCGCGTCACCCTCGACGCCGACCTGCTCCTCGTGACCGATCTTCGTTCGGCGGGTCCCATAGAGCGCGCGCTCAAGTCCGCCGGCTTCACGCGTCCGAAGGGGCGAAGGGTCTACCGAGCCGGCCGGTTCGAGTGGCGGCGGCTGCTCTGGCCGTTTCCGGACCCAGACGACCCGACGCTGATCGACCTTTTCTTCTCCGGGGCCGACCCGCACAGCGCCGTGTTCATCCGGTCCGTCGCCGCGCGGGCGATCGCCACGATGGTGGGCGGGCGTCCGTTGCACGCGGCCACCCCGGAAGACGTCGTCGTGTTCAAGGCCCTGGCGATCGCGTCCGGAGCGCGGGGACCGAAGGAGGCGACGGACGCCGACGACATCGCGTCCATCGTGCGCAACCCGGCGCTCAGCCTGGACCGGGCCTACATCCGGAAGATGGCTTCCTCGGTCGGCGTCCTTCGAGTGGTCAACCGTTTCCTGAAGTGATCGCGCCAGGACCCTTCCATTCCGTCTTCCTTATCACGGCGCCCCGAGCGCGCGCTCCGCCGCCCCGTCGTCGCCCCGGAGGGCCGCGTCGCGGGCCGCCCTGAGCGCGGCGAGCCTGCGGTACCAGCGCCAGGCCGCCGGGTCCGACTCGGGCCACAGGTCGCGCGGCGCCGGCTCCCGGTAGCCCTCGAGGAGCGCAGCGAGGGCCTCCTGCGATCCTCCGAGCACCTCGGCCTCGATCCTCGCGAGCTCCTCGAGGCAGGAGCCGAACTTGACGCGCTCGAGGTCGATCAAGACGCACTCGCCGCAGGGCCCGAGCACGACGTTCGACGGCGTGACGCGGTTGTGGCAAAGCGAATAGCGGACGGGGCACGGCGGACGGCTAGACTCGAGCTCCGAGAGAGCCTCGCGCAGCCGCACGGCGAGCGCGGCCGGCGCGCGGTCCGCGGCCTCGCTCGCGAGCCTCGCGGCGCGGCGCAGGCGGTCGCCCATGTAGTCGCCCCGGCGCAAGGCGTGCGGCCTGTCCCACCCGTCGCTCCCGACGGCGTGCACGCGCCCGTAGGCGCGGCCCATGGCGCGGAGCGCCTCGCGCGGCATGCCTGCGCTCGCCGGGACGCCCTGGACGCGCTCCTCGACGAAGGCGGCCCAGCCCCACCTCAGGCGCGTCCAGACGGAGACATCCCGGCAGACCGGGCGCGGGGCGGGCAGCGACCGGGCCGCGAAGAGGTCCACGGCGGCCGCGAGCCACCGCGCGTCGCCGCGTCCCTCCACGAGCCGGAGGACGAGCTCGCGCCCCTCGGCGGAGAGGAAGAACACGACCGAGCGGAGGCCGGAGCCCGGAGCCGCGAGCTCGAAGGACGCGCCCGCGAGCCCCAGCCGCGGGAGGAGGCGCCTCCCCACGTAGGCCGCTGCCGCGCCGCGCGCCCGCTCGCGGCGCGCGGCGATCGACGTCTCACGCTCGCCGGTCATGCCGGCGGTCGATTGTCGGCGCCGACTTCGCCCACCGCAAGAGCGGCCGCGGGCGATCCGGCGATCCGGTCGAGGATCTCGTAGAGGGTCTTCGTATGCACCGGCTTCGAGATGTAGACGTCCATGCCCGCCTCGAGGCACTGCTCCTTGTCGCCCTTCATGGCGTTCGCGGTCATCGCCACGATGGGGACGTGCTTTCCCGTGCCTCGCTCGCGCTCGCGGATGCGGGCGGTCGCCTCGAGGCCGCCCATCTCGGGCATCATGAGGTCCATGAGGACGGCGTCGAAGGCCTCCGACGCGAGCGCATCCAGGGCGTCCCTCCCGTTCTGGGCGACGCGCACGCTGTGCCCCCTCTTCTCGAGGAGGCGCACCGCGACCTTCTGGTTCACGACGTTGTCCTCGGCCAGGAGGATCCGCAGCTTGCGGGCCGCGGCCGCGGGGGTCGTGGCCGGCGCAAGGGGCTCGCTCGAGCGAGACGCGAGCCCCTCCGGGGCACCGAGCGCCGTCCCGAGGGCCACCGCGAGCTCCCGGTGGCTGGGAGGTGCGACGAGGCGCGAGACCTCGCCGAGGGAGGCGAGGGCCGCCGGCACCGCCCGAGGCGCCCCCGCCGGCGTGAGGAGGACGACCCGCCGAGCTGCCGCTCCCGCCTCCTCCAGGGCGCTGCCCACCGTCTCGAGGTCCACCTGCGGGAGACCCGCGTCGATGAGGACCACCTCGATCCGCGCGCCCCAGGAGCGCGCCCGCACGAGCTCCTCGGCGGCGCCGGCGCCGTCCCCGGCAAGGGCCGCGCGTACGCCGAAGTCCACGAGCATGTGCTCGAGGGCGCTCCTGGCCGCTCCGCTCTTGTGCACGGCGAGGACGCGCCGCCCCGCGAGGCCCTCCGCGCCTCGCCGCCACGCGCCGTCTTCGCCCCGGGCGAGCTTGAGCCGTGCCGTGAAGTGGAACGTGCTCCCCTTGCCGGGCTCGCTCTCGAGCCAGATGCGGCCTCCCAGGAGCTCGGCGAGCCGGGCCGATATGGTCAGCCCGAGCCCGGTGCCCCCGTAGTTGCGCGTCGTGGACCCGTCCGCCTGCTGGAAGGGGTCGAAGATCGCCCCGTGCTTCTCCGCCGGGATGCCGATGCCCGTGTCCGTCACGGTGAAGCGCAACGCCACCGAGTCGCCCTCGCGGCTCTCCACCTCCACGCGCACCGCCACCTCCCCGCGGTCCGTGAACTTGACGGCGTTCCCCAGGAGGTTGAGCAGGACCTGGCGGAGCCTGTCGATGTCCCCGAAAAGGCGGTCCGGCGCATCGGGGGCGATGTCGCAGACGAGGTCCAGCCCCTTTGCGCCGGCCTTCGCGGCGAGCACCTTCACGGCCCTCGCGACGTCTTCGCGCAGCTCGAGCTCGGCGGGCGCGAGCTCGAGCTTCTTCGCCTCGATCTTCGAGAAGTCCAAGATGTCGTTGATGATCGTCAGCAGGTGCTCCGCCGAGGTCTTGACCATCTCCAGGTGGCTCCGCTCCTCCGGCATGAGCTTCGTGTCCAGGGCGAGCTCGAGCATCCCCAGGATCCCGTTCACGGGCGTGCGGATCTCGTGGGACATGTTGGCGAGGAACTCGGACTTGGCCCGCGTGGCGGCCTCGGCCTTCTCCTTGGCCGCGACGAGCTCCGAGTTGACCTGGACGAGCTCGGCCGTCCGGCGCGCGACCTCGCCCTCGAGGCCGAGCTTGTGGTCCTCGAGGCGGCGGTCCCGCTCCTGGACCTCGGCGAGCATCTCGTTGAAGCCGTCCACGAGCAGCCCTAGCTCGTCGTCCGAGGTCTTCTCGACGCGGACCGAGTAGTCCTTGTCGACGGAGACCCGGAGCTCTGCCGAGGCGAGGCGCTCGATGGGCCGCGAGATGAAGCGCTGGAGCCTCCGGCAGAGGAGGTACGCGAGCACGCAGGCCGCGGCCGCACACCCGCCCACGAGGGTCAGGTGTTGGACGAGCCGGGAGAGGATATCGGCGACGTCGTAGCGGACGTACGCGTTCCCGATGACCTCCCCGTCGAGCAGGATGGGGTGGAAGAGCGCCATGTGCCCTTTCCCGCGCAGGAACCCCGGCCGGGCCAGGCCGGAAGGCAAGGGGACGGCCGCCATGTCGGGCCGCGCATACCGTGCGAGGATCCCGCCGTCCTTGCGGTAGATCGCCGCGGCCTCGACGTGGCTCTCGGCGCTGAGGGCATCGAGGATCTCCTGGGCCGTCTTCGCGTCCTCGTAGGCGAGGGCCGCCGTGCTGCTCTCCCCCACGATCTTGGCGATGGTGGAGAGGTTCTCCCGCGCCACGGCCCGGAAGAGCAGGAGGTCCTGGAGCGCCACAGGGACGAAGGAGGCAGTGAGCGCCACCGCCGCCGTCGCCATGGCGATCCAGACGATCTTCCGTTGTATGGAGAGGCCCTTGAAGGAGAACATCCGCTGTCCTACGTCACGTCTTCTGCTTCCCCGTCACGACGGTCCCGACCTTGAGGAGCTTCGAGCTGATCTCGAGCCCCGACTCCTTGGCCGCTCGGTGGTTGAGCTCGAACTGGACCTTCTGGTCCTTCAGGTAGAAGCGGAACACGCCCCCCGATTCCGCGAAGCCTTCGATCTCGCTCACCGTGGCGGCGCGAGCCGCCCTCGCCGCGCCGAGCACCGCCGCAACGCGCTCCTTCTCGGAGCCGCCGACGAAGAGGACGTGGCAGGGCTCCAGGTCCTCGAGCCTCGCGAACCTCTTGATCGCGATCGGCCGCCCGCTCACCGGCTTGCCCTTGAGGGTGTGCTCAAGGATCTCGCCGAAGGGGTCCGTCCCCAGCACCGCGAAGACGACGGGCGAGCTCGCGTCCTTGAAAGCTTGCGGCGGCCACTCGATGAACTTGGCGAAGTTGAAGAGGCACGCGGCCTTGATCCGGTACTCCGTCTGCTGGTCCCCGCGCAGCCCGGACGCGAAGAGCGCCGCGCAGGCGAACGCGAGGGCGGCACCGGCGCGGCGCAGCCGCGCGGGCAGCTTGGCCGCGCGGCGCGCCCTCCGGCGTCGCCCTCGTGCAGTCGGAGTTCGGTGCGTCCGGGCGCACGGTGAGTCCTGCAGACAGTTCAAGACATATTGTCTTCGGCGCGCCGATGTCCTGGATTGTGTTCCTTCCGGCGCGGCCCGCGCCTCGGACTGGAAAGCCCGTGGACCCGGACGGGTGGCCCCGCGGGCGTCGCGATTGACTTCCCGGAACCACCCCCGTAGCATGCGCCGGGGGTCCGTGGAATCCTTCCCTCGACCGAGGAGAATCACGCCATGCTTCACTCCGGAACACGTCCAGCCCTCCGTGTTATCGCCGTCGTCCTCGCTGCCATCGCCGCTATCGCCCCCGCAGGCTGCGGCCGGGAGGAGCCGAAGGGGCAGAAAGAGCCGGTGGAACAAGTGGAACCGCCCGCCGAGCCGGTGGCGGCGCCGGCGCCGATAAAGCCCAATGCCGCCGCGCAGCTCGAGGCGGCCCGCAAGACGGCCAGCGGGGCCGCGGAGGCCGCCGCGGGGGCCAAGAGCCCCGAGCTCGCTGACCACCGGCAGCTCAAGGGCCTCCTGCCCGAGAGCCTGCCGGGCCTCAAGCGCGCCAGCGTGAAGAGCGAGAAGACCGGCGCGCTGGGCTTCAGCGTCTCGCTGGCCGAGGCCGAGTACGAGGGCCAGGAAGACGCGGACGGGAACGCGAAGCGGATCGAGGCCCGCCTCACGGACACCGCCGGCGTCGGAGGGCTCATGGGGGCCACCGCGGCCTGGACCCTGGCCGAGATCGACCGCGAGTCCGACGAGGGCTACGAGAAGTCGACCACCTTGAACGGCAGGAGGGCCTTCGAGAAGTACCAGAAGGAGGGGAAGCACGGCGAGCTGCAGGTCATCGTCGCCGACCGGTTCCTCGTGGAGGTCTCCGGGGACCAGGTCACCATGGAGGAGCTCAAGGCCGCGCTCGGGAAGATCGACCTGGCGAAGCTCGAGGCGCTCAAGGGCCCCGCCGCGGCGAAGTAGGAGCCAGCCTTGATCCCGCTCCGGGACAACATCCCCCCGCGGACCTTCCCCTTCGTCAACTACTCCATCATCGCCGCCACGTCCCTCGTGTGGGCCCTCCAGCTCATCGAGCCCGAGGGCATGGACAGGCTCGTCGAGCGCTACGGGATGATCCCGGCGCGCGTGGTCCACCCGGAGCGCAACATCGTCGTGCGCGAGCTGGCCTCGCGCGAAACCCGCCGTGGCCTTCGCCCCGTGCTCGTGGAGCGAGCGGCCGAGCCCGCGGCCGTGCCGGCGCTCCTCACCCTCCTCACGTGCATCTTCCTGCACGGCGGGTGGCTGCACTTCCTCGGGAACGTGTGGGTCCTCTTCATCTTCGGCGACAACGTGGAGGACCGCCTGGGCAAGCCCGGCTACCTGGTCTTCTACCTCGCGAGCGGGGTGGCCGCGAGCGCCGCCCACCTGCTCAGCGACCCGGGGTCCTCGGTCCCCACCATCGGCGCCAGCGGGGCCATCGCCGGCGTCATGGGCGCGTACTTCCTCCTCTACCCGCGGGCCATGGTCCTCACCCTCGTGCCGATCTTCTTCCTGCAGGTCCTCGTGCTGCCGGCGCCCGTCTTCCTCGGGCTCTGGTTCCTCCTCCAGTTCTTCCAGGGGACCCTCTCGATCACCTCGACGCAGGCGGGAGGCGTGGCATGGTGGGCCCACATCGGAGGCTTCGTGACGGGCGCCGCCCTGGTCGTCGTCCTCAAGAGCCTCGGGACCCTCCGCCCACCGGTGACGTCGGTCCGGCCGAGGGCGGACCACGTCACGGTGTACCGCGTCCGGCCCTTCCGGAAGGACTGGCCGTGACGGCGCGGCCGGAAGATTATCCATGATCGCGATCGATGGCTCTCGAGGCGAGGGGGGCGGCCAGGTCCTCCGCACAGCCCTCTCGCTCTCCCTCGTCACGGGGAAGCCCTTCCGCATCGAGAAGGTCCGCGCTCGTCGCGAGAGACCGGGCCTCCTCAGACAGCACCTCACGGCCGTGGGCGCGGCCGCGGAGATCTGCCGGGCCGAGGTGCGCGGGGCCGAGCCGGGCTCGAGCCAGCTCGTCTTCGAGCCCGGGAAGGTGGAGCCGGGCGTCTACTCCTTCGCCGTGGGCACGGCGGGGAGCACCACCTTGGTCCTCCAGACCGTGCTGCCGGCCCTCATGACGGCCTCGGGCCCCTCGACCGTCGCCCTCGAGGGCGGCACGCACAACCCCCTCGCGCCCCCCTTCGACTTCCTCGAGCGCGCGTTCCTGCCGCTCGTAGCGCGCATGGGGCCGGGCTTCACGGCGCGGCTCGAGCGCCCGGGCTTCTTCCCGGCCGGCGGGGGGCGGTGCACGGTCTCCGTCACGCCGGCGCCCGCCCTCGGGCCGCTCCGGCTCCTCGAGCGCGGCGCCGTCAGGTCGCGGCGCGCCCGCGCCCTCGTCGCCAACCTGCCGCGTCACATCGGCGAGCGCGAGCTGCGCGCCGTCTCGAGGTCGCTCGGCTGGCAGCCCTCGGAGCTCGAGGCGATCGAGGTCCCCGGCTCGCGCGGGCCCGGGAACGCGGTGGTGCTCGAGATCGTGTGCGAGCAGGTGACCGAGGTCTTCACCGGCTTCGGCGAGCGGGGCGTCCCGGCCGAGAAGGTGGCCGAGGCGGCCGCCGGGGAGGCGCGCGCGTACCTCGAGTCGGGCGCCCCCGTGGGCCCCCACCTCGCGGACCAGCTCCTCCTGCCGCTCGC
>JACQVW010000632.1 GCA_016209535.1 Planctomycetota bacterium
AGTTCCGGCGCTTCCCCGAGGCTCACGGGACCCTCGACGAGGGGCTCCGCCGGTCTCCGCCGCTCGTCTCGGGCGTCCTGTGGCTCAAGGGGCTCGCCCACGTCCAGAAGGACGAGCTCCGCGAGGCCCTCCGGCAGCTCCAGCTCGCCGCGGCGGCGCTCGAGCGCGAGGGGAACCAGGGCGGCGAGGAGCGGGGCCAGGCGCCCGTCTTCCCCTTGAACCTCGCCATGGGGCGGTGCGCCATCGAGACGGGGGACCTGGAGGGCGCTCGCGCCGCGATCGAGCGAGCCGCCCAGGCATCGCCGTCGAGCTGGGAGCCCTCCTACTGGCGCGGGCGGATCGCCCTGGCCGCGGGAGACCCCGACGGCGCGCTCCAGAGCTTCGACGACGCGGCGAGGCGCGGCGGCAGGGACCTCATGGACCTCGGGTACTACGGGGCCCTCGCGCTGGCCCGGAAAGGCCAGGTGAGGGAGGCCCTGGGGCGACTCAAGCAGGTGGTGGAGAGGAGCCCGGGCTTCCAGCTTGCGTACGAGAGCTTCCTCGGCCTCGCGCGGGACGATCCCGTCGAGGCGGCGCGGGTCGAGAGCGTCCTCGCGGAGCTGAAGGCGATCCGCGCCGAGCTGGCGGCGCGGGAGAAGGCCGTGGCCGCGAAGCCCCTCGAGGAGTGCGGCGCGGACTACCTCGAGATGGCGAAGCTGGCGCTGCGGCTCAAGGAGCCCGGGGCGTACAACTGGCTCTTCCTCGCCTCCGACCTCCTGCCGGAGAGCGCGGAGGCCGCCAAGCTCCTGGTCGCGGGAATGAAGCAGCCCCAGGACCTCTTCGTGCGCGTGCACTTCCTCCGCCGCCTGCTCGTGATCGAGCCGGAGGGCGAAGGGGTCCTCGGCGCGCTCGCCGAGGTCTACGTCAAGCTCCACGTCCGCCTCGAGGAGGCGCGCCGCCTCGCCGAGCGGCTCCACGCCCGCCGGCCGTCGGCCCTGAGCCACCGCCTCCTCGGGAAGGCGCTCGCGCTGCTCGGCGACCGCGAGAAGGGCCTCGAGGTGCTGCGCTCGGGGCTCGCGGCCTTCCCGGGGGACAAGGACCTCGCCGAGGCGCTCGCCGAGGCCTCCGGGACGGGGAGCGCCGGGAAGGATGGAGGCTGAAGCTCACGCTCCGCCAGAGGCACGAGCCAAGCCAGCCGCGTACCGGGAGACAGCGTGCTTCGGAGCGCGGCATGCTTCCAGAGGCTTCGGAGGCCGCTGTTCCCGGCGGCGGGGAGAGGCTGGTATAATGTCCGGCCTTTCGTCGAAGAGGATGTCGATGCGACGCGTCTCCGCCCTGCTGTGCGGGCTCCTTGGGCTCTGGGTGGCTCTCCAGGGCTGCGGCGCCGTCGCTCCCGAGGGCGACGCCGAGGTTCCACCCGCGCTACAGGCGGAGGCACCCGCCGGCGCCGGTGTTTCCGCGCCCCCTGCGCCCGGAGCCTCCGAGGCGGCCGCGCTCCGGGAGCGGATCGCCGAGCTCGAGAAGGCTCTGGCCGCCAGGGCCGGGCCGCAAGGGGGCCCGGCGGCTCCCGAGGCCGACGCGAAGCTCCTCATGGATCTCTTCGACAAGCGCGACCCGCCGGCGCTGATGCGGGAGATCGAGAGGCTCCTCCTCGCGGGAGATCCGGGGCACGCCGCGCTCTACCAGTTCTTCGACGCCTGCGACCGGGAGCACCAGAAGATCCTCGCCCTGACCCACGAGCCGCTGTACGTGTACGGGCTCCTGCGCCTCGCGGCCCTGCACCCCGGCGAGACCGCCCGGCTCTCGCGCCACCTCATGGCGGCCACGAGGGCCACGCCGAGGTCCTTCATCCGGCGGGAGATCTACAACTTCCTCCCCGTCTTCCTCAACCACCACCGGGGGAAGTATCCCGAGGCGCGGCGGGAGATCGAGGAGGACATCGTCTACCAGCTCGCGGCGGGCGGGCAGCACCTCTACAAGGTCCTCTCGGCCATGAGGGAGCTCGGGTACCAGCCTCCGGCCGGCGCCATGGTGCAGGTTCTCTTCCACCCCGAGACCGCGGACTCCCACGCCATGGCCATCGGCAACCTGGCCGATCGGGGCGCGGAAGGGATCCAGGCCCTGCTGCGCTTCGTCCGCGAGGCGAAGGACCCGCCGGAGGCGAGCCTTGTCGAGACTTTCAGCGTGCTCGCCCGACGCGAGATGGACAGGGACGAGGGCATCGTGCGGGGCTTCTTCGAGGACGAGCGTCCCGAGATCCGCAGGGCCGCCCTGCTGGGGTACTTCAGCCACGCGAGGGACGCCGGCTCGATCCCCCCCGTCTTGGACTTCTTGAGCTCGGACGTGAGCTTGTCCGTGAAGCGGAGCTTCATCTCGTTCCTCCGGCAGAAGAACCGGCACCTCCTCGTCGAGATCGCGAACCTGCCGGACGAGGTCCCCGACCCGCGGGTGAGGGACCTCCTCCAGCGCGAGGTGACGCCCCGGCCGCAGCCCGTGGCCAGGGACGCCAAGGACACCAAGGACCCGAAAGACGCCAAGGACGCCAAGGACGCCGCGGCGCAGCCCGCGCCCAAGCCCCAGGGGTCCGGAGCCTTACCCCCAGGATCCCCATGAAGGAAAGCAGGAGCTCCATGCGCGCCCGCCCAACCCTTGGGAGCCCTTTGCCGTGGACCCTCGCCCTCCTCCTGGCCCAGGGCGTTGCCGCCGGCAAGGACACCGCGGGCGAGCTCGAGGCGCTCCGCTCGCGCGTCGCCGAGCTCGAGCGGGCGCTCCGGGAGCCGGACGAGCCTCGCCCGCCCCCCGCGGCGCCGGCCGCCGGCGACGTGAGCACCGTGATCCGCACGGACGGCCTGCGGGCGAAAGGCCTCGAGGCGAAGCCGGGCGCCCTCGGCGCGGAGGGTCTGAGGCCCCTCCTCAGCCTCTTCGAGGAGAAGGACGGGGTGGGGCTCGCGAGGGAGCTCGAGATGCTCCTCGAGCAGGGGGAGGCCGGTTATCCTGCCCTCTACGACTTCTTCATGGCGCTCCCGAGCCTGGGGCCGAAGCTCGTGTGGCTCACGACCCAGGACGCCCTCGCCTACGCCCTCGTGGACCTCGTGGCCCGGCACGAGGACGAGGCCGGCAAGCTGGCGCAGTACCTCCTCGCGGCCACGGACGTGGATGCGGGTGCGGGAGCGGCCGCCGGGCCGGCGGGGCCCGCCCGGGAGGTTATCGTGGAGCTCGGGCCCATCTTCGTCCGGTTCCACAAGGGGCGCTTCCCCGACCTCGAGGACGACCTCCGGCACGAGTACTTGAAGAGGTTCGAGGCCTTTGAGGCAGAGCCCCAGGCTATCCTCGAGAAGCTCGAGCTCCTCGACGGCGTCCCGCCGCTGGAGACCGTGGAGCGCCTCCTGCGGAAGGCCTCGAACTACAACGAGATAACGCCCCTCGTCATGCATCTCGAGCGGAGGAACGATGATGCCTCGGCGCAGGTCCTCGACCGGGTCCTGGACGCCGAGAGGCGCTTCCAGGAGCCGAAGGCGGACCACATCCTCCTCGGCCTCGCCCGGATGGCGGCGCCGGCGGCCCAGAAGGCCCTGACGAAGTACATGCAGCTTCCCCGCAGCATGCAGGCGCGGAGGGCCGCCTACCTGGCCTACTTCAGCGTGCCGCGGGGCTCGAGGAGCGTCAACGTGGCGCTTGGCTACCTCAACTCGGGGGCCAACTTGAGGGATGTGTCGACTTTCCTGAGGCGCCTCCACCAGGCGAACCCCGAGATCCTCGGAGAGCTCAAGGAGCGCCTCGACTGGGTAGGGACTCCCCAGGTCAAGGAGCTGGTGCTCCGCGACGGTCTCCCACCGCCGGCGGGGCCGGCGGGGCAGGCGGGGCAGGCGGGGCAGGCGGGCCGGGGCGGACAGACGCCCAGGGG
>JACQVW010000608.1 GCA_016209535.1 Planctomycetota bacterium
CGCGCTCTACCGGCCCGGCCCCTCCATGAACCCCCAAAACGCCGACGTCTACTTCCGCCGCTACGGGCGGTGCGGCTTCAACCTCCTGCGCTTCTCCCAGAAAAACTTCTCCCTGGAGCTCTACCGCGACCTCGACCGCTACCTCGTCCAGGAGGCCGTCATGGTCGACGAGCTGCTCCGCTGCGCCCGCAAGCACGGCTTCCGGGTCCTCTACGGGATCTTCGGCTACCAGCCGGTCTTCAACCAGGACCCTGGGAACGCCGAGGGGATGGCCAAGGTGAAGCGTTTCGTGAAGTACTCGATCGATCGCTGGGGCGCGTACGTCGACTTCTGGGAGTTCCTCAACGAGCAGCACGCGAGCGACCGCTGGTACGAGGTCATGGCGCCCTACCTCCGCGACCTCGACCCCTACCGCCACCCCATCATGACGAGCTGGGAGCGGCCCGGGCTCCCCGGGATCGAGGTCAACGCGCCGCACTGGTACCAGAACGAGGACGAACGCGAGTCGGACGCGGTGACCTCGGCGCGGGCGAAGGACTGGAAGCGGCACGGGAAACCCGTCATTGTCGGCGAGCAGGGGAACCACGTCGACCGGAAAGCCGCGCCGCCCGAGATCGGCGGCGTCTGGGACTCGCGCTCGGCCCTCCGGATGCGATTGCGCTCGTGGACGGCGTTCTTCGAGGAGGTCGCCTTCGTCTTCTGGAACACGAGCTACGCGAAGGACGGCCACAACATGAACATCTGGCTCGGGCCCAAGGAGCGCGAGGGCGTCCGCGCCCTCCAGTCCTTCGCCTGCGCCCTCGGCGGCGGCGCGCGCCCGGCGCGCGTCCAGGTCTCGGCCCCCGGCGAGGCCCGCGCGTACGCCCTCGCCTCGGGCGACCGCGCGGCGGTGTACCTCCACCACGCGACCGACCACCGGAGCGCGCTGCGCGGCCTCCAGGTGACCCTCGATGTGCCCCGCGCCGCGAAGGGCTACTGGTACGCCCCCGAGACCGCGGCGGTCCTCGGCAGCTTCGAGGCTCCCGCCGGCCAGGGGCGCTTCGCCGCGCCGGACTTCACGGTGGACCTCGCCCTCCTCGTCACGCCCGCCGGAGCGCCCGACCTGGACGGGGACGGCCTCGCGAACGACGCCGACCCCGACGACGACCAGGACGGCGTCCCCGACGAGCGCGACGCCTTCCCCCTCGAGCCCGAGGAGTCGGAGGACCGGGACGGCGACTGGATCGGCGACCGCCTGGACGCGGACGTCGACGCGGACGGCGTCGGCGACGACCGGAACGGGAACGGCCGCCCCGACTGCGAGGAGCTGGACCTCGACGCGGACGGCGTGCCCCGGGCGAACGCCGTCCCCTGGGACGCCTTCCCCCTCGACCCGAAGGAGCAGCGCGACTCCGACGGCGACGCCCTCGGCGACAACGCCGACCCCGACGACGACGGGGACGGCTGGCCCGACGAGGAGGAGCGGAAGGCGGGGACGGACCCGCTGGACCGGGCGAGCTGGCCGGAGCGGGGACCGAGTGGCTAGATGCGCTCCGCGATGTGCTTGAGGATCTCCCGAGTCAGACGGTGGATCTTCTCCCGGAGCTTCGGATCCTTGAGGCTCTCGTCGACGAGCCTCGAGATGAGCGTATAGCTCTCGTCGCGGAGCGCGGTGTAGACGTTGGAGGCTATCAGCTCGTCGAGGAGCCTTCCGTCTCTCGGCTGCCGCCTGCGAGCGTTCTTCCGCCTCGGACTCATGACGGGATTGTACCGCGTCTCCCTCTCGGGTCAATTGTCGAACTGGCCATCATGGAGGTATACTCTTCATGAGTTTGTTCAACTAGCTGCAAAGGAGTTCAACGCCCGTGCCTGTCGTCAAGACTTCCGCCAAGGGACAGGTAGTCATCCCGGCCGACCTGCGCGAGAAAGCAGGGATCAAGCCGGGAGACAAGGTCTTCGTCACGCTGAGCGTCGAGGGGAAGGTGATCCTGGAGCCCCTCCCGGACGATCCGGTGGAGGCCGCACATGGGGTGTTGCGGACAGGATCCTCGCTGACGAAGGCGCTTCTCAAGGAACGGAGGAAGGACATTGCCCGCGAAGAGGCCAAGGCTCCTCGATTCCTACGCTCTCCTCGCGTTTCTGGAAAGAGAACGAGGGTCGCTACGCGTTAAGGCGGCGCTGCAGTCCGCGCGAGCCACCGGCACGCGCCTCCTCATGAACGAGATCAACGTTGGGGAGGTCTACTACACGATCGCAAGGGAGCGGTCCCCTGAGCTGGCCGAAGCCTTCCTGGTGCACCTCGAGCGCCTGCCGATCAAGACCGTCTCCAACTCCTTCGCTGACGTCCTGGCCGCCGCCAGGATCAAGGCACAGTTCTCGCTCTCCTACGCGGACGCGTTCGCGGTGGCGACCGCCATTCGTGAGAAGGCCGTGGTCATGACCGGCGACCCGGAGTTCCAGGCAGTGCAACACCTCGTGACGATGGAGTGGGTCTGAGAGCGTCCGTGACGGCCCCGAGCACCCCTGGGCTGCACGCCCGGAGCAGGGGGCATGTCCGCGAGCGACGTGCGCCCCCCTCACCGCCTCACCACGTCCACCTTTCCGCTCGCGTCGGTCGTGAAGTCGAGGGTGCCGCTCACGGTGGAGTCGCGCGTCGCCAGGCGGCTGCCGTTCAAGTAGATGTCGTGGGCGCGGCCGGGGGTGAGGCCGAAGAGCAGATTGCGGCGGGCGCCGCCCGTCGAGTAGCTCACGCTGGTCACGCCCTGGAGCTTCACCGCAAAGAGGACGACGAGGTTCCCGCTCTCGAGGCCCTTCATGCTCGCGGCGTCAACGGCCTTCAGGGCCGGGGGCTGCGCGTGACCAGCCTCCGTCGGGTAGAGGACGTGCAGGAGCTCGTCGTGGAGCCGCGAGGCGGACGGCGACACCTCCACGCGCCACGCGCCGGCCTCTTCGCCTTCCTTGGGCGAGCGGCCGGGAGCGTAGTTCACGCCGTCCACGTAGTACTCGCGGCCGGCCCCGCCGACGAGCGTGATCGCCGGACTCTGGGGGAAGACCGTGCGCTGGTAGAGCATGCCGCCGCCGTTCGTGGCGTAGACGAGGGGGCCCGAGACCACGGGCTTCTGCTGCGTGTGGAGGACATACGCCTTCCGGAACGTGCTCTTCGTCGCCTCGACCTCGTCGAAGACGGCCAGCGCGGCGTGGCTCCAGCCCGGGAAGGTCTTGATCCACAGGAAGTGCCGGTGGAACGCCGCCATCTTGACCGGGTTGTAGGCCGGCGCGCCGTCCGCCACGGCGTAGGTGTAGAGGCTTGTGTCCTCGTAGGCCTTCACGCCGCCGATGTGGAAGCCGTCGTCCCCCGTGAGGTCGGTGATCCGCTGCGGGAACGGGTAGGGGACGCGGGACGGCGTGAGCCAGTACTGCCCTCCGTCCGCCGAGTGAGCGTCCCCATAGAGCTTGAAGACCTCGTCGGGGTCCTCCACGAGGATCGTGTTGTGGGCGATCGAGCGCGTGTAGTAGTTGAGGCCGTGCGAGCTCCCGAACGCGTCGTAGATGCCGGCGTGGAGGGCCTGCCCGCGCCTGTAGAAGATCGCGAAGGAGCACTGATCCAGGTGGTTGTGGCCGCCCATGTAGTATGGCGCGGCGCGGAAGAAGGCCTGGACGCAGTCGTCCTTCCAGGACTCCCTCACGAAGACCATGCCGGCGCCCTTGAAGTGCCGGGAGGTCGCCTGGGTCGGGGCGCGGGCCGCCACCGAGGGGTCGTGCCAGAGGATGTCCTGGACCATGTTCGGCCCCCAGACGCCGACGTGGTCGCGGATCCGCTCGGCGAGCCACTGGGCGTCGGTGTCCTTGAACTCCCGCGCGATCTGGACGAGGATGTGCCGCTCGACCTCGTCGACGCCCTGCTGGACGATCACGTCTCCGTGGCGGTGCCAGGACACGTCGCCCCGGAAGGAGTGCAGGTACCAGTCGGCGAGCCTGTGGAACCACGCCCCCTCCGCCTGGTAGAGGTTCTTGCCCGTCGCCGACTTCCAGGCCGCGAACACCTCGTAGTTGAACCGGGTCGCGACGGTCGTGTACCAGGTGCTCTTGAAGCTCCCGCCGCTCTCGCTCCCGTGCTCGCGCCAGAAGGGCCAGAACCCCTCGTTGTAGCGCACGAGGGCGCGCGAGACGATCCCCGCCGCCGACGAGTCCTCGCCGTAGATGGCGAGGGCCGCCAGGAACGCCGCGTTCTGGTCGCCGTTGGAGTGCCCGTCGGCGTACTCCGTGTCCTGGACCCGGCCCTCGAGGCTCGCGGCGAGCCCCGCGAGCTTCGAGCGCAGCGTGCTCTTCTGGGTCGAGGAGAGGTAGCCGTGGAGCCAGTCGTAGACGGGCACGAGGAAGTCCACGCGATCCCGCAGAACCTTGTTGTCGCTCGTGGAGGCGAGCGCGGCCACGGACATGGCCACGGCGATCGCCTTGTCGCGCCAGCTCGAGACGTCGCCGATGAGGCCGGCGAAGGCCAGGGCCGCGGTCAGGTAGGGCTGGTCGGCCCGCAGCTCCGAGAGGCTTCGCGAGAGCTGGGCGCTCGAGAAGGACGCGAGGGAGCTCCACCACGCGTCGAAGGGGGCGTCGTCGAGCCGGGCGCGGATGGATGGGACCTCGGCCTGCGTGAAGTAGATGCGCGGGTGGGACGAGACGACCATGTAGCTCGGCGTCGGGTCCGGCGTGCGGAACGAGACGACCGGAGAGGTCTTCGAGATGCCGCCGCCCGAGCTGCGCACCTTCACGTAGTAGAGCCTGTCCGCCGAGAGGCTCTCGAGCAGCACCGAGTGGTCCCAGCGCGACCCCGCGACGGAGACGGTGGTCCCGTCGGCGGACGTGCTCGTCCCGAAGCTGACGACGGAGTCCCCGAGGAAGCTGGTCCCCCAGCTCACGCGAGCCAGGGTCGGCGTGAGGGCGAAGGCGGCGAGCTCCGTGATCTGGGGCTCCGTGGACGACGGCGGCGGCGGGAGCTCCCCGCCGCTCGGGGGAGCGCCCGCGCCGCCTCCCGGCACGAAGCGCACGGCATCGGCGCACACCGTGCTCGAGTCGACGACCCGCACGGTGATCCTGGCCGTGGTGCCGAAGGTGAAGTCCCCGAGCGGCGTCCACCGCCCCCCGCCCGTCCGCTGGTCCACGTAGGCGACCCCCGTGCCCGAGGCGTGGCGGATCTCGTAGGGGACGGCGCTCTCGCGAGACGTCCACTCGGTGTACCAGGCGTAGACCCCGTAGACGCCCGAGGCGGGGAGGGCCACGTCGTAGACGTAGGCACCCCGGTCCTTCGCGTAGAGGGACGTCGCGCCATAGGGGGACGGGGCCGACGAGATCGACCACACGCCGTCGGCGCTGGTGCCGGGTCCGCCGTTGTCGACGATGATGTCACCCGAGCTCGTGCCGGAATCGTCCGGCGGCGGAGCGCTGCCGGCGGGCACGAACCGCACCGCGTCGGCGCAGACCGTCGCCGTCCCGGGCACCCGGACCGTCACTTTCACCTGGGTCCCGAAGGCGTAGCGCCCCAGCAGGTTCCAGCGGCCGCCCCCCGTCCGCTGGTCCACCTTGACGACCGACGTCCCGCCCGCGTGGGCGACCTCGTAGGGCACCGCGCTGTCGCGGGAGGTCCACTCGGTCCACCAGGCGTAGACGTCGTACTCGGCGGAGGCCGAGAGGGCGCGCTGGAAGGTGTACGACCCGGAGCCCTTGGCGTAGAGCGAGCGGCCGCCGTACGGCGATGGGCCCGACGACGGAGACCAGGTGCCCGCGGAGGAGGTCCCCGCCGACCCGTCGTCGATGACGATCTCCGAGGCCGCCGGGGCGGGATCCCCCGTGCCGCCGGAGTCGGAGGTCGCCGCCGGGCTCAAGGCCGCGGCGTCGGCGCACGTCGAGTAGCCCCCGCCCGTGGCCTGGATCGTCACCTTGGCCGCCGAGGAGAAGTCGTAGGCGCCGAGCGAGCTCCACCGGGCCCCGAGGACGGTCTGGTCCACCTTGACCGTGGTGAACCCCGCGGCGTGGGCGATCTTGACGGGCACCGACGTCGAGCGGCTCGACCAGGCCGTCCACCAGAGGAGGACCTCGTACCTCCCGGGGGCGGGGACCCGGAAGTCGTAGACGTACGTGTTCCCCTCGACCTTGGAGTAAAGCGAGCTCGAGCCATAGGCCCCTCCCGCGGTCGAGACGGGCCAGTCGCCCGTGCTCGAGGTCCCCGCTTGCCCGTTGTCGAGGACGACCGCCTGTGCCGGGAGCGTGAGGGACAGGAGGCGGCCCGCCGCCGGAGCCACCTCCCAGGTGTGCGAGACGGCCGCGGCGCGGGCCTCGCCGCCTCGCCCGTCCTCCACCACGACCTCGACGGAGTCTCCCGTCGGGCCGACCTCCAGCCGCCCCGTGTACGTGAAGACGGGGCCCGAGGCTGCCTGGGGCACGCCGTTCACGAGCCAGCGGTAGGTGAGGATGTCGCCGTCGGGATCCTCGGCGTCCACCCGGAAGGCCTGGGTGTCTCCCGGAATCACGCTCACGCTCCCCAGGGGCTCGGAGGACCGCAGCACGGGGGGCGCGTTGGCCGCCTCGGGCTCCGGGCCGGCCAGGAAGGGCTCCACGGGGGCCGTGAAGAGCGTCCAGCCCACCGCGGCGGGGGCCTCGCCCGTCTCCTCCTGGCCGGTCAAGAGCCGGCAAGTGACCCTGTGGGTCGCCGGGACGGCGGCGCCGTTCGAGCTCGCGCCTCGATCGCCCTCGCTCTCGGCGGCCGGCGCGAAGTGGAAGACGGGCCCCGCAGCCTGCTGGAGGATCCCGTCGACCTCCCAGCGGCACGTCACCTGGTCCTCCGCCTCGGGGACCTGGGCCTCCACCTCGAAGCGGAGCCTTCCGTCGGGAGCGATCCGCGGGCTGCCGATGGGCCAGGCGGCGGAGAGGTACGCCGGGAAGCGCGCGTCCGCCGCCGTCATCTCGATGCTCCAGGCGTGACGCGTCTCCTCCTCCGCATGGCGGCCCGTCCCGTCCCTCACCACCACCTGGACCCGGTGGCTCCCCGGCGCGAGGGTCCCCGTGTCCAGCTTGACCGAGGGGCCGCCGGTGCCCGCCGCCTCGCCGTCGACAGACCAGCGGTAGGCGAGGTCGTCCCCCGCGTCCACGTCGCTCGCCACCACGGAGAAGGAGATCTCGGAGCCCCGGGGCGCGGAGACGGGGCCCGGCGGGAGGGCCTGCAGGATCGACGGGGCCCTGTTGCGTGCGGGGCCCGTGCGCACCTGGAGCAGCCAGACGACTGAGCCCGTCTCGTCCCCCTGGCGAAGGTCGGCCTCGATCGCGTGCGTCCCCGCCCGAAGGGTGCTCGTGTCCACGAGGAGGCGCGCTCCCTGGCCTACGGTGGGCTCGCCGTCGACCGACCAGGCGATCGTGGTTGCCTCGGGATTGTGCTCGGGCCCGAGCACGACCTCGAAGGGGACCTGCTCGCCTTGGGCCGCGACCACATCCTGTGCGGGACGGAGCTCCTCGATGTCAAGGAGCAACCCGCCCCGCGGGTCGCCGCCCCCGCCCGAGGGAGGAGGGTCTGTCGGCTTTCCGGACCGCGAGCCCCGGCCGCCCCCTCCGCTGCCTGAGCAGCCGCAGAAGGCGGCGAGCGGGAGAATCACGAAGAGGGTCAGTCCGCGGGCCAGAGCCCGAGAACACGCTGAGTACCGAGTCACCGGCATGCAGGGGACTCCTTGCGCAGTGTAGCGTTGTGACGTTGAAAGACCTGGCTCCCAAACCCTCCACCTGGGCGGGCCAGGAGGGGAAAAAAGGCACCAAGCAACCCTTGTGCCGGAAGTGAGGAGATCGGCAGAACTCATGCCGGCGCTGAAGGTTGTGAGTTGCCTTCTGAGCCGAGAGGAATCATACTCTCGGTCCTCGAGACCGAAAGTGTCGCAAGTGGCAACAGGCGCCGCGAGGTCGCAAGCGGCAACAGGCGCCGCGAGCGGGGCGAGGAGTCTGCGAGGAGACCGGCTTGGAGATCGAAGGCAAGAGCTTCGTCGTGACCGGCGGGTCGCGAGGGATCGGCCGGGCGCTCGCCGAGACGCTCGTGCGAGCCGGGGCGCGTGTCGCCATCTCGGGCCGCGACTCGAAGGCCCTCGCCGCCGCCGCGGCCGCGCTCCGCCGCCAAGGGGGCGAGGTCCTGAGCGTGCCCGGCGACGTGGGGAGCGACAGGGACTCGAAGGCCCTCGTCAAGGAGGCCTTGCGCGCCTTCGGCTCGATCGACGTCCTCGTCAACAACGCGGCGGTGCTCGCCCCGCGCGCCACCGTGGTCGAGACGCCCCAGCGGACCTGGGAGGAGGTCCTCCGGATCAACGTGATCGGGACCGCGAACATGATCCGCCACGCGCTCCCCCCCATGACGGAGCGGGGCTCGGGGGTGATCGTGAACCTCTCGAGCGGCTGGGGGCGCGAGGCCTCGGGCCACGTGGCCTCCTACTGCGCGAGCAAGTTCGCCGTCGAGGCCCTCACGCAGTCCGTCAGCGAGGAATGCGCCGAGACGGGGGTGATCGTCTTCGCCTTGAACCCCGGGGTGATAGCCACCGACATGCTCCGGAGCGCCTTCGGCGGCGACGTCTCGGGCTACCCGCGGCCCGAGAGCATGGCCCCCCGCTGGCGGAGCCTCTTCCGGCGCGTGGACCCCTCCTGGCACGGCACGTCCAGGGACCTGGACGACTACTAAGGCACCCTGGGATGCACCTGAACTAGTCACCTGGACATGAGTAGCCCGCCCGGGTGAACAATCCCTGTGCTCGCTGCCGAGACGTGGCCGAGGCTGCCTGGCTCAAAAGCCTGTCAAAGCCTGCAGAAAGGCCGCGGTTCCCAGCAGCTTGGGGCCCAGCTTGCTCAAAGACTGCACAACTGGCCGGCCCTTTGCATACGGACTCACCCTCATAGGCTCACGAACTATCCAGGGAGCCAGGTCTCATCCCCTACTACGCGAGGTGTCAGCAGATCCATGCGAATGATCACGGCCATCATCCAGCCATCGCGGCTCGAGACAGTGAAGAGCTTGCTCGGAGCCGCGGGAGTCCACGGGGTCACCGTCTCGGACGTCCGGGGCGTGGGGCGCCAGCGCGGGCGCACCGAGATCTACCGCGGGCACGAGTACACGGTCGACCTCATCCCGAAGGTGAAGCTCGAGATCGCCGCCGAAGACGAGCAGGTCGACCGGATCATCGAGGCGATCGTAAAGGGTGCGCGGACCGGCGTCGAGGGCAAGATCGGCGACGGCAAGGTCTTCGTCACTCCTCTCGAGGAGGTGATGCGCATCCGCACGGGCGAGGTCGGTGCCGCAGCGTTGTGAGGCTCGGCTCGGACCACGAAGAGACCTCCCGGAGAGAAACCACTTCCACACAGTGAAGGATCCCACGATGACAAAGTCCCCTACGACCCTCACCCGACCTGCAGGCGCCCGCGGGTGGGCCCTGCGCGGGGCCCTCGCGGCGCTCGCCGTCTGCGCCCTCACGTTGGCCCTCGAGCCCGTCGCGGCGCTCGCCCAGGACGCGGCCGCGCCGGCCGCGGCCGCAGCGGCGAAGCCGCCGACGCCCGCCGAGGCCGCCCTGGCAGAGATGTCCACTCCCAAGGTCGTCGCCGACACGATCTGGGTGCTCGTCACGGCCATGCTCGTCTTCTGGATGAACGCCGGCTTCGGCTGCCTGGAG
>JACQVW010000611.1 GCA_016209535.1 Planctomycetota bacterium
CCATGCTCGACATCGGCTTCCAGTCGCTCTCGCGGCTCCTCACGTCGGGGATGAACATCAAGGTGCTCGTCCTCGACACGCAGGTCTACTCGAACACGGGCGGCCAGACCTCCACGGCCACGTTCATCGGCCAAGAGGCCAAGATGTCGAGCCACGGGAAGGTCATGCACGGGAAGGTCGAGGGGCGAAAGGAGCTCGGCCTCATCTGCATGATGCACCCGAGGACGTACGTGGCCCAGACCGTGGGGCCCATGGCGAAGCACTTCTACCAGGCCATCCGCCGGGCGAACGAGTTCAAGGGGCCGGCCGTGATCAACATCTTCACGACGTGCCAGCCCGAGCACGGCGTGGCGGACCACATGGCCGCGGCGCAGGCGCGCCTGGCCGTCGAGTCGCGGGCCTTCCCGGTCTTCACCTACGACCCCGACGCGGGCGACACGATCAAGTTGCGAATGTCCCTCAACGGGAACCCCAGCGCCAACCGCGACTGGCACGTGCGCAGGACGAAGGACGGCAAGGCGGACCCCGTGACGTTCATCACCTGGGCGAAGACCGAGGGGCGGTTCAGGAAGCACTTCGACAAGGACGGAAACTCCAAGACGGAGACGATCCTCAGGGCCCAGGAGGAGCGCCTGCGGAACTGGCGGGTGCTCCAGGAGCTCGCGGGGATCGAGAACCTGGACGTGAAGGAGGCTGCGGCTGCCGCCGCGGGAACCGCGAATGCTCCAGCAAAGCCTTCAGAGGCCAAGGCCTGACCTCGCCGGGCTCGAGCGGCGGGTCGGCGAGGCGCTCGCGGCCCCGCGGACGCTCACGCCGCAGGTCCTCCAGCACCTCCTCGCCCACCACGAGGTCCGCGGGAGCGACGTGGTCCCCTGGCTCAAGGAGAACCTCGCGGGTCTCGAGAGCTACGAGCACGACCTCCTCCTCTCGCCCCTCTTCACGCCGAGCCTCGAGGCGCGCCGGAGCCTCGAGGACGTGCTGGGGGAGGGCTGGCTCGATGCGGCGGACCTCGAGGCGATGGTCCAGGACCTCGAGCGCCGCGCCTTGCGCGTGACGCTCCTGCACGAGAGCTACCGCGTCGAGGCTCCCCTTCCGCCGGTCCTCATCGAGCGGTACGTGCGCCTCCTCCACCTCGACAGCGACCTGCCCCTCGAGGTCCTCGAGCCGTTCCGGCCCATCGCTCCCGAGGTCCGCTGCCAGCTCCGGGACCGGGCCTGGGCGCGGCCGCAAGCGAGACGGCTCCTCCCCGTCCTGTTCGATGCGGCCCGCTCCGCCGGCCCGGACTTCGCCGGCAACGTCCGCTTCCTCACGGACTTCGTGCGCAGCCACCGCCCCGCCTCGCGGGAGGAGTGCGTCCGCTTCCTCAAGAACCTGGCGCAGGCCTACGAGGACGACCTCGAGAGCCACCGTTCCGGCACGCGCCCCTTCTTCGACCAGGAGCTCCGCGGCGCGTACTCCGGCAAGTGGAAAGTGGCCGCGGAGACCGTGGCCGAGCACGAGCGCGCAATCGCGACGGCGCGCGCCCTCCTGGCGGCGCTGGGCGGGGCGGCATAGCTCAGTCGCCCGAGGCCCGCGAGGTCCGCCACGGGAAGCTCGCCGAGCGCCTCAAGGGGACGCCGATCCTGGTCCACCGCGGGGCCGACCGCTTCGCGCCCGAGAACACGCTGGAGGCGTACGCGGCCGCCATGGACCGCGGCGCGGGCGGAGTCGAGATCGACATCCACCGCACCATGGACGGTGTGCTCGTGCTCCACCACGATGACGAGCTCGGCCGGACGGTCGAGGGCGCGGGCCTGCCGTCCTCGCTCTCGGCGCTCTCGCGGCGGGAGTCGCAATCTGGGCGGGCGTGGCGTGGGGCCCGCGGCTCTACTGCGACCACCACTTCGGGACCATGAGGGAGCTTGGCGCCTCGGTCGCGGTGGGACGGAGCCTAGGCATCGAGATTCCGCTACGGCTTCACTTGTCTCGCGAAGAGACCGAGCTATTCTGGAGCCGCCTCCTCAAGGTCCGGGACGCCTGCGGCTACGAATACTTCGCCGGCAAGTTGTCCGCTTCCGCAAGTCCCTTCGAGCGCGAGGCGGCCGCCCTCGCCCTCTTGAGCGCACACGACAGCCTCTGGAGCGACAGGGAGCCGATCGTGGGCCTGGTCGAGAGGCAAAGGACCCGGATCGAGGATCTCCTCCAAGCTGCCGGCCAAGAGGAGCGAGCCCTGCTCAGCGATTTGCTCAAGCTGCTCGAGAGACCGCGACGGATCGATGCCCCCCGCAGGAAGTGAGGCGCACCGGCGAGCGCGCCGAGGCTCTGGAGTCCCTCTGGCGGCACGACTTCATGCCCGACATGCCAGCCGCTGCAACCAACGGACGTCAAACGATTCCATCCGCTGAACCAAGCGCGCGAGCCGGTCCTCCTCCCTTGCGGCAAGGGGTTTGGTCCGACGAGCTCAGTACGTCCGCCCCAGCACGTCCACGATCGCCCTGCGCAGCTCCAGCGGGTCGACCTGCCCCTCCTTCTGGAACGCCACCTTGCCCCCCGGCCTCACGAGGAGCGTGAAGGGGAGGGCCCCGGTCCAGCTCTTCTCCAGAGCGTCGGCGAGCGCGTCGCGGTGCGCCCGGCCGTAGTGGTAGTTCTTGGAGGATACCTGCTGCTTCCTGAGGAACTCGAGCACCTGCGCCTCCTTCTCGAGGTCGTCGAGGCTGATCGTGACGAACTCGAGGCTCCGGTGCCTGTACATGCGGAAGGTCTCGACGAGCTCGGGCATCTCGGCCGCGCAGGGCCCGCACCAGGTCGCCCAGACGTTGATGAGCCGGAGCTTGTCGCCCTTCTCGCGCAGCTCCTTCGCGGCCTTCGCGTCGATGCGCTCGAGGGACACCTTCTCCTCGGCGAGCTTCTTGAGGAAGCGCCGGTTGTCCTCGCGCTTGTCCGACCACTTGATGGAGCAGCCGAAGGAGCGCGTGCGCTCGACGGGCACCGGGTTCCCGGCCAGGACGGCCTCGATGGCGTTCCGGGCGTCGTGGCTCTTCACGCTCTTCCCGCTCTCGTCGTCGTCGATGCGCCCCGAGTAACGGAGCTTCCGCTCCGCGTCGAAGACGAAGACGTGCGGCGTGGCGCGCGGCCCGTAGGCCCGCGAGACCGCCTGCCTCTCGCCGTCGTAGAGGTAGGGGAACTCGAAGCCGCGGTGCTTCGCGCGGATCACCATCTCTTCGAGCGAGTCGCTCAGGTCCGTGTAGCCGAGCTCGTCGAGCCTCACGGCCTCGGGGTCGTTGGGCGAGATGGCGACGAGGGCGGCGCCGCGGTCCTTGAAGTCCGCATGCAGCTTCTTCACGCGCTCCTCGTAGGCCTGGGCCGTGGGGCAGTGGTTGCACGTGAAGACCACGGCGAGGACCTTCGCGGCCGCGAAGTCCGCGAGCGTGCGGCGCTTGCCGTCGACCCCGTGGAGGTCGAAGTCCGGAGCGCGGTCGCCGATCTCGAGGCCCCGAGGCTCCTTCTCGTCGGCGGCGGCGAGAGAGCAGGGGGCGGGAGCAGAGGGGACGAGGACGGCGGACAGGATGGCGAGGAGCGCGGGCGGTGGTGACATGGCCTTCCTTTCAGCGGTGCCGTGCATTGTAATGCAGTCCCGAGTCGAATCGTAAGGCCCGCGAGCCAAGCTCGAGAGGTCTACGTGCGAAACGATCCAGCTTCCATGAGCAGACGGCGGTGGTCGCGCCGCTCCGGGAGATTGATTCCCAGCACGTCGATGGTTGCTCGCGCCACGGAGGTCAGCCCAATGATTTCAGCTCCTGCCCACGCGAAGTGCTCCCTCCAGATGTCGATACGAGGATCGAAGAGCCGGACGATCCTCCCATCGACGGGATCAAGGCCGGCGATGTTGGATCCCTTGTGGACGTTGCAGTGAAAGCAGCTCACGCAAAGGTTTTCAGACGTCGTTGGGCCATGGTGCTTCTCGGCAATGATGTGGTCGATCTGGAACGGAAAGACATCGAGATCCTGCGGGAGGCGGCAGTACTCGCACGCGCCATTGGCCCGCTGCCAGACGAGCTCCCGCAGAGCCGGGTCCACGCGTCAGGATACCTTGGAGAGGGATTTCCTGGCCTTGCCTTGAAGCAGGTTGAGGAAG
Source organism: Planctomycetota bacterium (assembly GCA_016209535.1). Classification (GTDB taxonomy): domain Bacteria; phylum Planctomycetota; class UBA8108; order UBA8108; family SXIK01; genus JACQVW01. Next base: position 4,115 of record JACQVW010000611.1, read on the forward strand.
TTCCCGACGCGAAGGTAGCGGTCCAGTTCGTTCCGCTCGGCGTCTGTAAGGATCCCCTGTCGGTTCTTCTCGGCAAGCTCACTCATCCGGTCGATGGCTCGCTGCCGGAAGCGAAGCTCCAGGATCGCCCTTGCCGATTCAGGGGACAAGTCAGGCTCATCCGGTGCAACGAGGTCGTTCAGGATATCCACCTCAGTGACCACACGCGGTGGACTCTTCATGTTCAGGATTATACCCAGCACAGCGACCGGCATCATGGGGCTGCACAGCAGTCCCAAGTCGAGTCGTAAGGCCCGCGAGCCGAGCTCGAGAAAGGCACGAAGCACCATGAGCTGCACCCCCACCGGCCCGTCCTCCCCGACCCCCGTCCTCCTCCCGCGCCGCGAGATCCTCCGCATCCTCGGCGCCGGAGCCGCGGCCGTCGCGCTCCGCGGAGCGCCGCTGCCAGCCTTCGCCGGGCCCTTCCAGGCCTCGGACCTCGAGGTGCTCATCCCGGCGGACAAGAAGCTCGACCCCGCCTGGGTCCGCAGCCTCTTCGATCGCGGGACGCCGGCCGTCTACCGGGGCGCCGAGCTCGAGAAGATCGGGATGCCCATCGGGGGGATCTGCACGGGGCAGCTCTACCTGGGAGGTGACGGGAAGCTCTGGCACTGGGACATCTTCAACGTGCCCTCCCGGGGCGACTTCTTCCTCTACCAGGGGCCCCACTACATGCAGCCGCGCGTGCAGGCCTCGCCCATCGAGCAGGGCTTCGCGCTGGTCCTGACCGCGGGCGGGAAGCGGCGCGTGCGCCCCCTGGACAGGCGCGGCTTCTCCCGGATCGCATTCCGCGGCGACTACCCCATGGCGTCGGTCGAGTACTCGGACCATGGCGACGGCGGTGGCGACGGCGGCACTGGCGATGCCGGTGCCGTGCCCGTCACGGTCCGCCTCGAGGCCTTCTCGCCCTTCATCCCGCTCCACGCCGAGGACTCGGGGCTCCCCGCGACGCTGATGCGCTACACGGTGAGGAACACCGGGGCGGAGCGCCTCGACCTCGAGGTCGTGGGCTGGCTCGAGAACGCCGCCTGCCTCGAGACCGGCAAGCCCGGCGAGGGCTCGCGGCAGAACCGCGTGGCGCGCTCCGGACGGTGTGTGCTCGTCGAGTCGAGCGCCGCCGAGGCGCCGCGACTGCAGGTCGAGAGGCCCCCGAGGCCGCCGGTCCTCGTCGAGGACTTCGAGAGGCCCGCGTACGAGGGCTGGACCGCCACTGGCACGACCTTCGGGAAGGGGCCGATCGTGAAGGCCGAGATGCCCAGGTACCAGGGCGACGTGGGCTCGCGCGGCGAGCGGCTCGTCAACTCCCACAACACGCGCCAGGGCGAGGACGTCGTTCGCGGCGACACTCATACGGGCACCTTGACGAGCCGGGAGCTCACGATCGAGAGGTCGTACAACAACTTCCTCATCGGCGGCGGCGCCCACGAGGGGAAGACCTGCGTGAACCTCCTCGTGGACGGCAAGGTCGTCCGGTCGGCGGCGGGGCGCAACGACAACCGGATGCAGCCCCACACTTTCGACGTGCGGAGCCTCGAGGGCCAGACGGCGCGGAGCCAGGTCGTCGACGAGGTGGCGGGCGGCTGGGGGAACATCGGCGTCGACCACATCGAGCTGAGCGACGAGCCCGCCGTGCGGCCCCTGGCCTTCGAGGAGCGGCCGGACGCAGGGACCACGGCCCTCGCGATCCTCGAGCCGCTCGCCGAAGACCGCGCCGCGGCCGACCTCGGCGGCGCGCCCCTCGAGGCCCTCGCCGGCGGGCCGCTCCCGGCGGGCCGAGAGCGGCCGAGAAGCCCTTCGGCGAGTGCCTCATCGGCGCCACCAGCCGCGCGCTGCGCCTCGAGCCCGGCCGGGAGGCGACGGTGACCTTCGCCGTGACCTGGTGCTTCCCCAACGCCCGCCTCGACGAGCGCACGGGCGAGTGGGCCGCGCTCCGCCGCAGGACGAAGCTCCGCCGCCGCTACGCCCGGCGCTTCGAGTCCGCCGGCGCCGTGGCGCGCGACCTGGCCGAGCGCTGGGACTGGCTCCACGGCCAGACGAGGCTCTGGCGCGACGCGTGGTACGACTCGACGCTCCCCTTCTGGCTCCTCGACCGGACGTTCCTCAACATCTCGACCCTCGCCACCTCGACGTGCTTCTGGTTCGAGGACGGCCGCTTCTACGGCTGGGAGGGCAACTACTGCTGCCCGGGCACGTGCACCCACGTCTGGCACTACGCCCAGACGGCCGGACGGATCTTCCCCGAGATCGAGCGGTCCGTCCGCGAGATGGTCGACTACGGCCTCGCGTTCCACGAGGACACGGGTCTGATCGGCTACCGCGCCGAGCTCCACGACACCGTGGCGATCGACGGGCAGGCCGGCACGATCTTGCGCGCCTTCCGCGAACACCAGATGTCGCCCGACGGCGCGTTCTTGAAGCGCCTCTGGCCCAGGATCCGGAAGTCCATCGAGTACTTGATCCGCCAGGACCGGAACGAGGACGGTCTCCTCGAGGGCGGGCAGGCCAACACTCTCGATGCGGTCTGGTACGGACCCATCGCGTGGCTCAGCTCCCTCTACGTCGCGGCCCTCAGGGCCGGGGAGGCGATGGCGACTGAGTCCGGCGACCTGGACTTCGCGGCGTAGGCCCGGCGCATCGCCGAGAGCGGCTCGAGGCGGATCGTCGAGCGGTTGTGGAACGGCGAGCACTTCGTCCAGCTCCGCGACCCCGCGCACCCCGAGGCCCTCGGCTCGGGCGAAGGCTGCCTCGTCGACCAGGTCTTCGGCCAGAGCTGGGCCTTCCAGGTGGGCCTCGGCCGGATCCTGCCTCGCGCGGAGACCGTGAAGGCCCTCGAGTCGCTCTGGCGGTACAACTTCACGCCCGACGTGGGTCCATTTCGCGAGAAGATGGCCCGCGGCCGCTGGTACGCCGCGGCGGGAGAGGGCGGGCTCATCCTGTGCACCTGGCCGCGCGGCGGGGCCGAGGACTTGCGCGCCGCGGAGACCGCGAGCCCTCGTTCGGCGCCCCCGGAAACCCATTGAGCCCGCCCCCCCCACCGCGGACAATGGGCCCTCGAGGTTCACGTCGCACGCTGAAACGGCAGCGCGCCTCCCTTGGGTCGGGCGCGGCTCCGCCGAGGTCCATCCAGGAGGTGTCATGGCCAGGAAACGTGCTCTCTCGACGGGGCTCTTCGCAGCATGCATCGCGCTCGGTCCGCCGGCTCCGGCCGGCTACGTGGAGGAGGTCCTCAAGGACGGCCCCGTGGGATACTGGCGCCTCGGAGAGCTCGACCTCAGCGAGCCCGTCCAGGACGCCTCGGGTAACGGCCTCGACGGCGAGTACGTCACGAACGGCGGCACGGGGCTCGAGGTCGGGCACCCGGGGGCCATCGCCGGCGACGACGACACGGCGGTGCGCTTCCAGACCACCTTCGGGTTCGGGTGCGGCGACTGCGGGCAGGCCCGCGTCCCGCCCGGCGGCCCCCTCGACCTCGGGACGCGGGCCTCGGGCGCCACGATCACGCTGGAGGCCTGGTTCAAGCTGCTCCCGAGCTCCAACGTCGCCCTGCCGCCGAGCGCCTTCCCCCGCATCTTCCACTACAACGACTTCGACGCGGGGCAGTACGCCTTCGGCATCGTCGGCAACGACAACGCCGGCTTCCCCGGTGCCCGGACCGTGTGGGGCGCCGTCGGCGACGGCGGAGGGTCAGGGGGCGTGATCAAGGCCGCCCCGACCGATGCCATCCCGCCCAGCGATGAGGAGGAGTGGCACCACTTCGTGGCGACCATCGACGGCGAGACGATCCAGCTCTACCTGAACGGCGAGGAGCTCCTCGACCTCGGCGACTCGGACCCGATCGCCTGGCAGGCGGTCCAGGCGACCATCGGGGGGAGGGTGCAGGACAACGGGAGCTCGGTGCAGGGCTTCCCCGGGCTCATCGACGAGATGGCCGTCTACGACTTCGTCCTCCCGCCCGAGAGGATCCAGGAGCACTACGCCGTGGGGAGCGCGCGGCCCATCGCCAGGATCACGGCGCAACCGACCATCGGCACGGAGCCCCTCGAGGTGGCCTTCGACGGAAGCGCCTCCTCCGCCCCGCCGGGCGTCGCCCTCAAGAGCTACCAATGGAGCTTCGGCGACGGCCAGAGCGCCGCCGGGGCGAAGGTGACTCACGTTTACGCGAAGCGCGGGAAGTACACCGTGACCCTCACGGTGACCGCCGACGGAGACGCGGTGGATGCGGAGAGGGTGGAGATCGAGGTCCTCTTCGCGAGCGGCCCCGTGACCCCCTGGGCGTCGTCGGACGTCGGAGAGTTCCCCCTGAGGGGCGGGGCACGGCGCGAGGGCGAGTGCCTCCTCGTCTTCTCGGGCGGCGGCGACATCACCGGGAACTCGGACGAGTGCCACTTCGTCTATCAGGAGAAGCCGGGGAGCTTCACCCTCGTGGCGAGAGTCCAGGACGCCCTCTGGGAGCCCCAGGGCCGAGCGACCCTCATGGCGCGCTCCAGCCTCGCGCCCGACAGCGCCCTCGCCGGGGTGAGCATCCGGAAGGTGCCGATCGGGCCCATCCGGGCTTCGTTCCTCAGCCGCACCGCGGCCGGGCGCACCCTCAACACCAAGGTCAACACGAGCCTCACCTTCAACCTGCCGGCGGTGTACCTCAAGCTCGAGCGGAGCGGCGAGGAGCTCATCGGATCGGTCTCGAGCGACGGGCAGGCCTACACCGAGATCAGCCGGGGGACCATCCCCGGCGCCCCCGAGCGGATGCTCGCCGGCCTCGCCGTCTCCGCCACGGACACCCAGGACGCGGGCCAGTCGGCCACGGTGACCTTCTGCGATGTCGATTTCCCGAGCGACGTGCCGCCGGAGAAGACCTTCCACCGCGGCGACGCCGACGACAACGGCAAGCTCGAGCTCACCGATGCGATCCGGATCCTGGGCTACCTCGTCCTCGGCCTCGCGGAGCCGCCGTGCCTCGACGCGGCCGACTCGGACGACAACGGCAAGCTCGAGCTCACCGACGCCATCCGCGTCCTCGGCTACCTCTTCCTGGGCAACGAGGCCCCCGCCCCCCCCGGGCCGCCGCCGAGCCCCTGCGGAGCCGACCCGGGCGACGCGCACCTGGGGTGCGCGAGCTACGCCAACTGCTGACGGCGACTGCTGACGGTGGCGGCGCCGGCTGCATCGACCCATCGGAGGGGAGTTGCTTCGCCGGTGCCGCCGATGGACAATCCATGTCCAGCCGGACCGGGGCGCTTACGGGTCGTGATCCGACCGGCGAGGAAATGGAGGCTGACATGACGAGGCAGCAAGCTTGCAGGATGGGACTCTCGGCGCTCGTGACCGCGGCGATCGCTTTCTCCGGGCGTCCCGGGCGCGCCGACCAGGACTCGATCGAGCCCCCCTGGGGCACCGTGCACCACGACCTGGCGGGCACGGCGGCGTCGGCGGAGCTCCCGTACACGCTCGGCGAGGGCCCCATGGAGGAGAAGTGGCGGCTCGACGTGGTCGCCGAGGGCCACGACCGCGCCGGCGGCCGCTCCAGCATCGTCTTCGACAAGGATGGCAACCTCTACTGGATCTCGAGCACCGGCGGCGGGACGGGCGGCGTGGTGCGGCTCGTCTCGGTCGATCCCTCGGGCAAGATCCGCTGGGCGGGCAACGACGGCGCCGGGAACGTGGACCCCCTCGCGTCGATCTTCAGCGGCGCGTCGCCGGTGGTGGGTCAAGCCCGAGTCTACGCGCTGGGCGATGCCGGCGGGCTCCTCACCATCGCGGCGTACAACAAGTCGACGGGGGAGAATCTCTGGACCGCGGACCTCTCCGCGTCCACGGCGGGCTTCAACCAGATGCTCACGCCGGCTCTCCACGGGGGGAAGCTCTACGTCGTGGGGCTCAGCGACGCGAAGAGCCGCGTCGTCTACCGCGTCGACGCGGAGAGCGGGGACGTGGAGCGGACCTCGACGGTCCCGGAGGTGGGGATCGCCGTGGTCGGGCAGATGACCTTCGTCCCCGACGCCTTCGGCGCGGGGCTCCACGGTCTCTACTTCAACGGCGACTCGGGGAACGGGGCCGACGGCGTGCCGGAGGTCTACGGCATCAAGCTCGAGGACGGCGAGGCGTCGCTGGGCTGGGCCAGCGAGGGCGGCAAGGCCGCCCGGAGCCACCCCATCTACTCCGAGGCCACGGGCTACCTGTACACCTTGACGTGGTCGGACTACGGCGCGCAGATGTACGTCTTCGACCCGGCCGCGGGCCGCGTCGGCTCGCACGCGAACTCGCTGGCAACCGGCCACGGCTTCTACGACGTCGGGGCGCTGGAATTCGACGGGACGAGCATCATCGCCGGCGGGTTCGATGGATACATCTTGCGGTACAACCTGGCCGGAGACGGCACGGTCACGGACGAGGTGGTCTACAAGGGCGGGACGACGTTCGCGATGCCCTTCTGGGGGGAGACCCGCGTCCTTGGCCAGCTCCTCCGCGACGCCGCCGGGAACAGCGTCCTCGTGACCGGCACGAACAGCCTCCTGGACTGCTGCGCGTCCCACATCGTCGCCCTGGACGTCACGAACGGGCGGGTCCTCTGGGAGCACGGCACGGGCATCGTCAACCCGCACCAGTTCAACTACGCCGGCGGGCCGATCCTCGGCCCCGACGGGAAGGTCTACTACTTCGAGCGACCCGCGGGAGGAGCCACGGCCTTGATCGCCGTGGGCCTCGCCGCGGCGGCGCCGCCGCCGACGGCGGGCTTCCTCATGGCCAACGCGCAGGGTGCTGAGGTCAACCTGACCGATTGCCTCTTCAAGACAGGCGACGTGCTGCGCCTCGACGGCTCCTGCAGCACGGGGAAGGGCTTGACCTACGCGTACGACGCGGACCCCTCCGGCGGCGTGGCCATCGACCAGGTGAGGCCCGGCGATCCCGCGGCCGAGATCGTCTTCGGCGAGCCCGGCACCTTCACGGTACGGCTCGAGGTGTCGAACGCCGGGGGGACCGCCTCCTGCACCCGCGAGATCTGCGTCTCGGGCACTCCGCCCCGCTGCTCCCTCCAGGTGACGGACTCCGCCGGCGGCCCCATCGACACGACCGATGACGCCGACGAGGTACCCTGCCTCCCGGCGGGCGGCACGGCGATCGCCGACGCGAGCGGCAGCACGGGAGGAGGCCTCGGATTCGCCTTCACGGTGAGCCCCTCGGCGGGCGTGAGCATCGTTCAGGCCGGCGGGGCGGCGGACCCGAAGGCGACCATCGCCTTCACGGATGCCGGGAGGTACACGGTCCGCGTCACGGTCACGAACGACCAGGGGAGCGTCCCCTGCCAGAAGATCATCTGCGTGAAGCAGCCCCCCACGTGCTCCCTGCAGGTGACGGACTCCGCCGGCGGCCCCATCGACGCGGCCGACGACGATGACGAGGTCCCCTGCCTCCCGGCGGGCGGCACGGCGATCGCCGACGCGAGCGGCAGCACGGGAGGAGGCCTCGAGCTCGCCTTCGCCGTGACCCCTCCGGCGGGCGTGACCATCGTCCAGGCGGGTGGGCCGGGGGATCCGAAGGCGAACATCACCTTCGCCGATGCCGGGAGCTACACGATCGAGGCGACGGTCAAGAACGACGGGGGCAGCGCCGCCTGCCAGCAGACGATCTGCGTCAAGCAGCAGGCCCTCCTCGACCGCTTCCTCCGCGGCGACTGCAACGCCGACAAGAAGAACGACCTCTCCGACGCGGTCTACGGACTCGCGTACCTGTTCCTCGGCGGCCCGGCGCCAAGCTGCGAGGAGGCCTGCAACACGAACGGCGACGCGAAGCTGGACCTGTCCGACGCGGTCTACGAGCTCACCTACCTGTTCCTCGGAGGCCCGCCGCCCGACGCTCCTCACCCCGACTGCGGCGACGACCCCGAGCTGGGGCCGTTGAGCTGCGCGACGCCGGGGTGCTGATCCCTCGCGTCCCGCTCGTGACGGACCTTCGGGAAGCGGCAGCGGCGCTGCTCCTCGCCGCCGCCGCCGCGGCCCCCGCCGCCGAGGAGCCTCCGAACCTGGTCGCGAACGGCTCGTTCGAGGCCCTCCGGGCCGGCTCCACCGAGCCGGAGGCCTGGTCGGCCGCGGGGAACGCGGCGGTGAAGCAGGAGCTCGCCCTCGACGCCGGCCGCGATGGGAAGCGCTGCGCGAGGCTGCGGTGCACCACCTTCGCCGGCGATGCGCCGGACTCCCACGCCATGATCTGCCAGGTCGGGCGCGTCAGCGTGAGCGCCGGGAAGTGGTACCGGCTCTCGTTCTGGGCAAGGGGAGAGGGCATCCGCCACCGCGCGGTGGACGTGGCGCTCTCCGACACCCGCAAGTGGGAGAACGCCGGGCTCGCCGAGACGTTCCAGGCGGGCCCGCGCTGGGATCGCGTGGAGCTCGTCTTCCGGGCGGTCCGCGACCTCGCGGCCGCCGACGGCCGCCTCCAGTTCTGGTTCCGGAGCACCGGGAGCCTGTGGCTCGACGACGTGACGCTCGCGGAGACCTCGGCCACCGAGGAGCGGCTCCCGCAGGTCGCCACGGAGGGCTTCGACAACTTCGTCCCGATTCGCCGCCGTCGGGCTCGACCTCGAGGCGTCGGGGCGCAAGGCCGGCGTGGGCTGGTGGCGGGACTGGTCGGCCAAGTGGAGCGCGGTCGAGCCGGAGAGGGGCAAGCTCGACTTCGCCGTCCCCGACGCGCAGGTCCTCCGGGTCCTGGAGCTCGGGGGCGAGGTCGACGTCCTCCTGCCGTTCCCCTCGGCGCCCTGGTCGTCGACGGCCCGGGCCAAGGAGGTCGAGGCGGCCCTGGGCGCCTCGCCGCTCTACATCGTCGGCCCCGATGCGCCGCCGGTGGTCGCGTCGTTCGCGCCGTGAGGGTGGAGAGGGTTGAGAGGAGAGGCGTGTCGTGCAGCGCGCACGGAGCTACAGCGCCCACGGCGCCCGCATCGGCCTCGAGAGCCTCCGGTTCGCCTCATCGTCGCCGGGGAAGGTCTCGGTCTTCCAGTCCCACTTGACCTTGCGGCCCATTCGGATCGCGATCTCACTCACCTGGCACAGGGTCTCGGAGCGCACTGCCTCGTCGATGTCGCAGACCGCCTTCTTCCGGCTTCGGACGCAGTCGAGGAAGTTCCGCACGTGGCCCTCGCTCCGGTAGAGGTGGATGCCGCTCGGTCCGATCTCGGAGCGGACGAGGCCCTCGGGGCTCGAGTGGATCAAGCCCCGGTGGACGTGCACCCAGCCCTCGGTCCCCTCGAAGGCGGTGCCGTGGCTCTCGCTGTGCGGGTAGCGCTTCGCCCACTCGTCGCGCTTCGGCGTGCCGTCGAAGTTGATCGTGAGGCCGCTCGAGAGCTTCATGCTGACGCGCCAGTTCGTCGCCGTGTCGCAGAGGCCCTCCTTCGGGAAGTCCCCCTTCCCCTCCACCTCCACGGTGCCGTCGAGCTTGTCCCCCGCGCCCCAGGCGGCGATGTCCATGGGGTGGATGCCCCAGCCCGCGATGAAGCCCAGGGCGTAGTCCGAGATGAACCACCACCACTGGTTCGAGCAGCGGTCCTGGGTGTAGGGTCTCGCGGGAGCCGGCCCGAGCCAGAAGTCGTAGTCGAGCCCCTCGGGCACGGGGACCACGTTCGTCGGGCCGCCCGAGGCGCTCCCGGGCGACCAGACGTTCACCCTGTGGAGCTTCCCGATCTTCCCGCTCCGGGCCAGCTCGCAGGCGTGGCGGAACCTTCCGTCGGAGCGCTGCTGCGTCCCGAACTGAAAGACGCGCCGGTTCTTCTTCACCGCTTCCCTGAGGGC
>JACQVW010000644.1 GCA_016209535.1 Planctomycetota bacterium
CCTCTTCACCAACGCGGGGATGAACCAGTTCAAGGACGTCTTCACGGGCTGCGAGCCGAGGAGGGTCCCGCGGGCCACGACGGCCCAGAAGTGCATCCGCGCCGGCGGCAAGCACAACGACCTGGACAACGTGGGCTACACGACGAGGCACCTCACGTTCTTCGAGATGCTCGGGAACTTCTCCTTCGGCGACTACTTCAAGAGGGAGGCGATCGGCTACGCCTGGGAGCTCGTCACGAGGCGCTTCGGCGTCCCGCCGGACCGCCTCTGGATCACGGTCTACCGCGACGACGGCGAGGCCCGCGACCTGTGGCGCAAGGTGGCGGGCGTGGCGGAGGAGAGGATCGTCGGCCTCGGCGAGAAGGACAACTTCTGGAGCATGGGAGACGTGGGGCCCTGCGGCCCCTGCTCCGAGATCCTCGTGGACCGCGGCGAGGCCTACGGGCCGGCGGACCTCGAGAACGGCGAGCGTTTCTTCGAGATCTGGAACCTCGTCTTCATGCAGTACGACCAGAAGGCGGACGGCTCCCGGAGCCCCCTCCCGCGGCCCAGCATCGACACGGGCATGGGCCTCGAGCGCATGGCCATGGTGCTCCAGGGCGCGGACAGCGTCTTCGAGACGGACCTCTTCCGCAAGATCATCGCCCGCGTGGAGGAGATCACGGGGACGCGCTACGACCCCGGGCCCGCGGGCGTGCCGCACCGCGTGCTCGCGGACCACGTGCGGAGCCTCGTCTTCGCCTTCGCCGACGGAGCCGAGCCGTCCAACGAGGGCCGAGGATACGTCCTGCGCCGGATCCTCCGCCGCGCCGCCCGCTACGGCCGCAAGATCTACACCGGGGGCCCCATCCTCTGCCGGCTGGTCGATGACGTCGTCCGGGAGATGGGGGACGTCTACCCCGAGATCGGCGGGCGCCGGGAGTACGTGACCAAGCTGATCGAGAGCGAGGAGGATCGCTTCGGGGAGACCCTGGACAACGGGATCGAGCTCTTCGACGGGGTCGTCGCGCGGCTCAGGAAGGAGGGCTCCACGACGGTCCCCGGCGCCGAGGTCTTCAAGCTCTACGACACGTACGGCTTCCCGGCCGACCTCGTCGAGCGCATGGCCGCCGAGTGCGGGCTCACGGTGGACTCGGCGGGCTTCGAGAGGCTCATGGCGGAGCAGAAGGAGCGCTCGCGAGGCGCCTCGAGGTTCGGGGCCGTCCAGGGCGGCGGCGAGCTCGAGGTGGCGAGGCTCCCCGAGACGCGGTTCGTCGGCTACGAGCGCACCGAGGCGGAGGCGGAGGTGCAGGCCGCCGCCGAGCAGGGGGGCCTCTGGCGCCTCGTCGTCGAGGAGACGCCCTTCTACGGCGAGAGCGGCGGCCAGGTGGGGGACACGGGCAGGATCGCCGGGGGCGACTTCGTCCTCCGCGTGGAGGACACGCAGAAGGACCGGGGCCGGCACATCCACGTCTGCAAGCTCGAGCGAGGCGATCCCCAGAAGGTGCGCCCCGGCGCCGGCGTGCGCCTCGAGGTGGACGCGCCGCGCCGCGCCGCCATCGAGCGCAACCACACGGCCACACACCTCCTCCACGCCGCCCTCCGCCAGGTCGTGGGCACGCACGTGCACCAGAAGGGCTCGCTGGTCGTGGACTCGCGCCTTCGCTTCGACGTGACGCACGTCGCGGCCCTGAAGCCCGAGGAGGTCCGTCGGGTGGAGGAGATCGTGCGTGACCGGGTCCTGGCCGACACGGCCGTCGAGACCTTCGAGACGGACCACGAGGACGCCGTCAAGCGCGGCGCCATGGCCCTCTTCGGCGAGAAGTACGGCGACCGCGTCAGGGTCGTGAAGATCGGCGACTTCTCCCTGGAGCTCTGCGGCGGCACCCACGTGGGGCGGACGGGGGAGATCGGCTCCTTCGTCGTGTCGAGCGAGAGCTCGGTGTCCGCGGGCGTGCGGCGCCTCGAGGCCCTCACGGGCCTCGGCGCGGAGGAGTGGCACGGGCGGGACCACGCGATCGTGGGCGAGCTCTCGCGGCGCTTGAAGGTGTCGCCCGAAGTCCTCCTGGCCCGCATCGAGAAGCTCCTCGAGGAGAACCGGGAGCTCAAGGCGAGGAAGCCCGCCGCGCCCGCGGCCTCCGGGCCCTCCGGGGCGCTGCGACGGGAGCGCGTGGGCTCGGTGCTCTTCGTCGGGGGGACGGTGCCCGGGGGCGACGGCAAGTCGCTCCGTGAGGCCTACGACCGCCTGAAGCAGGAGGACCCCGAGGTCGTGGCGGCGCTCTTCGCCCCGTCGGACGGCAAGGTGCAGGTCCTGGTGGCCCTGTCGCCCTCGCTGGCGAAGCGGGGCCTCGACGCCCGGGAGATCTTCCAGGCCGGTGCGGACCGCCTCAAGGCCCGGGGAGGCGGGCGGCCGGAGATGGTCCAGGCGGGCGGCTCGGGCGATCCGGGGGCGATCGAGGGGGCCCTCGAGGACATGCTCGCCGCCCTCAAGGAGCGGGTGGCGGGGTGCTCCTGAGCTCCGGAGGGGACGCTGGGGCGCCCCGGGCCCAGAGCCGCCAAGATCCGTAAGCGCTTGTGTTTCAAGGGCTTAGGAACTAGGTATTGCCTTGACAACCGCGGCGAGGGCTCCATAGAATAGCGCGATTTACCGCAGTCCATCTCCCACGGAAAACCCAGCCAAGGAACGCGGGCCTACGTCACGGCGTGACCGGTTCCTGCGGCGCCGCAACCACGAAAGAGCCGAGCTGACCCATGGCAGTACCCAAGAGGCGAACCTCCAAGTCCAGGAAAGGCACCCGGCGCGCCCATGACGCCCTCGCGGCGCCCCAGACCGTCCCCTGCTCCCGCTGCAAGACCCGCATCGAGCCCCACACGATCTGCCCCGAGTGCGGCTACTACCGGGGCAAGCCCGTGATCGCCGTGGAGGAAGGCATCTGAGCTTGACGACGTCCATAGCGATCGACGCCATGGGCGGGGACCACGCCCCCCGGCAGGTGGTCCTGGGCACGATCCAGTCGGCCCGGAGCCACCCTCACGTGCGGCACATCCTCGTGGGGCGGGAGGCGGAGGTCCGCGCCGAGCTGGAGGCGGCGGGGTGGCGGAGCTCGGTGGGCGATGGCCGCATCGATGATGGCCGCATCGATGTGGTCCCGGCGGAGCACGTGATCGGGATGGGGGACAGCCCCGTCGAGAGCCTCCGGAGGAAACGAGGGTCCTCCATCGAGGTCGCGGTGCGGCTCGTGAAGACCGGCGAGGCCGCGGCCATGGTGAGCGCGGGGAACACCGGGGCCTGCGTGGCCGCCGCGACGATCCTGCTCGGGCTCCTCCCCGAGGTGCGCCGCGCCGGGATCGCCGTGGCGTTCCACGCCGGCGCGAGCCCCGTGGTCGTGATCGACGTGGGCGCGAACGTCTCGAGCAAGCCCGAGCACCTGATCCAGTACGGGATCATGGCGAACCTCTACGCGAGGAGCGTCCTCAGCGTGGAGAACCCGCGGATCGGCCTCCTCAACATCGGAGAGGAGGACGAGAAGGGGAACCCCCTCGCGAAGACGACGCACCAGCTCTTCTCGAGGACGCGCCTGAACTTCCTCGGCAACGTGGAAGGGGTCGAGATCTTCCGCGGCGTCTGCGACGTCGTGGTCTGCGATGGCTTCGTCGGGAACATCGTCCTCAAGGTGTCGGAGGGCCTGGCCGAGCGGCTCGTCGAG
>JACQVW010000645.1 GCA_016209535.1 Planctomycetota bacterium
CACCATGGGCCTCCACTTCGAGGACGTGCGGAACCTCCTCGCGGCGCTCCGGGAGCTCGTCGGCAGGGGGAACTCGGTGATCGTCATCGAGCACTCCACGGACGTCATGGCGGCCGCGGACTGGATCATCGACCTCGGCCCCGAGGCGGGCGACGGCGGCGGGACCCTCGTGGCGGAGGGGACGCCGGAGGCGGTCGCCCGCGTGGAGGCGTCGCACACGGGCCTCGCGCTCCGGCGCGCGCTGGGGCTGGACGGATCTCCGGCCTCGGCTTCGGCTCGGGGAAGCGACGGGGGCCCCGGGACGGCCACGCAGGCGGGCGCGGGGCCCGGGCCGGAGCCAAGGGCCCGCGACCTCGAGGTCTTGGGCGCGCGCCAGCACAACCTGAAGGCCGTGAGCGTGCGGATCCCGCGGGACTCCCTCACGGTCATCACGGGGGTGTCGGGGTCGGGGAAGACCTCGCTCGCCTTCGACACCATCTTCGCCGAGGGCCAGAGGCGGTACCTCGAGTGCCTCTCGACCTACGCCCGGCGGTTCCTGGGGCGGATGCAGGCGGCCGAGGTGGACCGCATCTCGGGGCTCTCGCCGGCCATCGCCATCGACCAGAAGTCGGCGTCCTCGAACCCGCGGTCCACGGTCGCCACCATCACCGAGGTCCACGACTACCTCCGGCTCCTCTACGCCCGCGTGGGGAAGCCCCACTGCCCGCGCTGCGGCGTGCCGCTGGAGTGGACCACGCCGAGCCGACTCGCCGCCGAGCTGGCGGAGCGCGAGGCCGGGGCGAAGGCCATGATCCTCGCGCCGATCCGCCTCGAGGCCCGCGGCGGGGAGCTCCTCGAGCGCGCCCGGGACCTGCGCTCGGAGCTCCTCAAGCTCGGCTTCACGCGGCTGCTCGCGGGCGGCCGGGAGCGCCAGGAGATCCGGCTCGACGAGGAGGGCGACGCGCCCGTGCGGCGGATCCTCGCCGCCGCCCGCGACGGCCAGGAGGTCCTCGCCGTGGTGGACAGGGTCGTCGTCTCGCCGGCGGCCCAGTCGCGGATCGCCGGCTCCCTGGAGCAGGCCTTCGAGCGGGGGGGCGGCAGGGCGGGCGTCCTCGTCCTCGGGCGCGAGCTCGCCTTCCACACGCGCGTCCCGTCGTGCCCCGCGGGGCACATGACGCTGCCCGGGGAGCTCGCGCCGAGCATGTTCTCCTACTCGAGCCAGCGCGGAGCCTGCCCCCGGTGCAACGGGCTCGGCATGGAGGAGCGCGTGGACGAGGGCTCCCTGGTCAAGTTCCCCGCTCGACCGCTGCCCCAGGCGCTGGGCAGCGGCCTCGGGTGGCTCCTGAGCGGGATCCGCGGATCGGCCCTGACGGTGCTGCGCGGGGTCCTGAGGGCGCGGGGCGTCGACCCGGAGACCCCCTACTCGGAGCTTTCCGACGAGGACCGCCGCGTGGTCCTCCACGGCCTCGAGGGCGGGACCGTCCCCGTCCCGATCGGCCCCGGCCAGCTCGTGGAGGCGACCTGGACGGGCCTCGTGGGCCTGATCGAGGAGTGGGTCCGGAGCGGCTCGCTGGGAGCCCACTGGAGGCTCGTCGAGCACCTCCTCAAGCGGCAGACCTGCTCCGCCTGTCGCGGCGGCCGCCTCCGCCCCGAGTCGCTCGCCGTGCGCCTCGGCGGCCTCAACATCCAGGAGCTCGGCGCGCTGACGGTCGCGGCGGCCCTCGAGCACCTCGCGCGGCTCGAGCTCCCGCCGCGCGAGGCCCGGATCGCCGAGCAGGCCCTCGCCGAGGCCCGCAACCGCCTGAGCTTCCTCGAGAAGGTGGGGCTCGGGTACATCACCCTCGACCGCCCCGCGGGCACGCTCTCGGGGGGCGAGGCGCAGCGAATACGGCTCGCCTCCCAGCTCGGGAACAGGCTCGCGGGCGTCCTCTACGTCCTCGATGAGCCCACCGTGGGCCTGCACCCGCGCGACACGCGCCGTCTCATCGAGAGCCTGAGGGACCTCCGGGGCCTCGGGAACACGGTCCTCCTCGTCGAGCACGACCGGGAGACCATGGAGGCCGCGGACTGGATCATCGACATGGGGCCCGGCGCGGGAGCCCGCGGCGGCGAGGTCGTGGCCTGCGGCGCGCCCCGGGACCTGGAGGGCGACCCGCGGAGCGTGACGGGGCGCTACCTCGCGCGCCGGGTGGCCGCCGACGGCGCCCGGGCGCGGCTCGAGCCTCGAGGCTGGCTCGAGCTCGCGGGGGTGCGCCGGAACAACCTCGCCGGGATCCGTGCCGCCTTCCCGCTCGGGGTCCTCACGGCCGTGACGGGCGTCTCCGGGTCGGGGAAGTCGAGCCTGGTCCTGGAGGTCCTGGCCGAGGTCGTCCGGGCCCACCTGGCCGGGGAGCCGCCTCCGGCGGGGCTCGTGAGCGCGGTCCGGGGCCTCGACGCGGTCCGCAGGCTCGTCGTCGTGGACCAGAAGCCCCTCGGGCGAACGCCCCGCTCGAACCCCGCGACGTACACGGGCCTCTGGGACCACGTGCGCGAGCTCTTCGCGCAGGTGCCGGTCGCGCGCGTGCGAGGGTACGGCCCGGACCGCTTCAGCTTCAACACGGGGCAGGGGAAGTGCGCCTCCTGCGACGGCCAGGGCGCGACGCTTGTCGAGATGCACTTCCTCTCGGACGTCTTCGTCGCCTGCGAGGAGTGCAAGGGGAGGCGCTTCAACCGCGAGACCCTCGCCATCGCGTTCAAGGGGAGGAACGTGGGCGAGATCCTCGACATGGAGGTGGATGAGGCCTGCCGGTTCTTCGACAGCCAGCCGCGGATCCATTCGATCCTCGAGACGATGAGGGCCGTCGGTCTCGGCTACGTGAAGCTGGGCCAGCCCGCCAACACCCTCTCGGGCGGCGAGGCGCAGCGCGTGAAGCTGGCGGCCGAGCTCGTGACGCGCGAGGGCGGCGGGACGCTCTACATCCTCGACGAGCCCACGACGGGCCTCCACTTCGAGGACGTGGGGAGGCTGATCCGGGTCCTCCAGGCGCTCGTCGAGGGCGGAAACACGCTCGTCGTGATCGAGCACCAGCTCGACGTGGTGCGCGCGGCCGACTGGGTGATCGACCTGGGCCCCGAGGCGGGCGAGGCGGGCGGCCGCGTCGTCGCCGAGGGGCCGCCGGACGCCATCGCCCGGTCCGCCGAGAGCCACACGGGCCGGTGCCTGAG
>JACQVW010000646.1 GCA_016209535.1 Planctomycetota bacterium
TCCGCGATCTCGTCGAGGAAGAGCGTGCCGCCGTCGGCGGCCTCGATGGAGCCGCGGCGGTCGGCCACGGCCCCCGTGAAGGCGCCGCGGACGTGCCCGAAGAGCTGCGAGTCCGCGAGGGTCTCGGGGATCGCCGCGCAGTTCACGGCGACGAAGAGCCCGCCGCTCCGCGGGCTCTTCGCGTGGACGTAGCGGGCGAGGATCTCCTTCCCGGTGCCGCTCTCCCCGCTCACGAACACGGTGGCGTTGCTCGAGGCCACCTTCGCCGCCTCCTCGTAGAGCCTCGCGATCGGCGCGGACTCCCCGATCCAGACGTCGGCCTGGATCCCCTGCACCACCTCGCGGAGGCAGTCGTTCTCGAGGCGGAGGCGGCGGCTCTCGAGAGCCCGGCGCACCGCCCCGCGCACCTCCTCGCCCGAGAAGGGCTTCGGGATGTAGTCGTAGGCGCCCTGCTTGAGGGCGCGGACGGCCGTCTCCACGGCGGCGTAGGCGGTGATCATCACGACCGGCAGGTCGGGGTACTCCGCCCGGGCCCTCTTCTGGAGCTCGAGACCGTCCATGCCGTCGAGCCGGATGTCGCACAGGACGACGTCGAAGGACTCCTTCGCCAGGCACTCGAGCCCGGCCTCCGCCGAGGGGACGCAACGGACCTTGTACTCGGGGCGGTCCAGGGCGCGCGCGATCGACTCCCTCGTCCCCTCCTCATCGTCGATGACCAGGATCGCCGCGGGCAGGCTCATGCCGCCCCTCCCTTCTCCCGGCGCAGCGGGAGCCTCACGCGGACGATCGTCCCGTGGCCGGCCGGCCCCGGATCGCCGGTCTCCTCGACGGTCCGCGTCTCACACTCGATCCTCCCCTCGTGCTGCTCGGCGATCCGGCGGCAGATGGGGAGCCCGAGGCCCGTCCCGTCGGGCTTCGTGGTGAAGAAAGGCTTGAAGAGGGAGACCCTGTCCTCGCTCAGGATGCCGCGCCCGTGGTCCTCGACCTCGAGCGCCAGCTCGCGCCCCTCGACCCTCAGGCCGACCCGGACCTCCGATCCCGGGGGCGAGGCGTCGATGGCGTTGTCGATGAGGTTCAGCGTGAGCTGCAAGATCCGGGGCGGGCTGCAGAGACACTCGGCAGAGCCGTTGTGGAAGTCACGCCGCACGGAGATCCGGCGCGGCTCCCACTTGAAGCGGAGGAGCCGGATCGCCTCGACCGCGAGCTCATCGACGACGCACGGGCTCATGTCGATGTCGGTCTCGCGGCCCAAGGCCCTGATGTTCCCGGCGATCTCGCGGCAGCGCAGGGCGTCCTTCATGACGTCCTCGACCAGGCGCCGGCCCTTGCCCTCGGCAGGGGCGGACTCGAGCAGCACCTCGGCGTTCAGGAGGATGTTCGTGAGGGGGTTGTTGAGCTCGTGGGCGACCGTCCCCGCCACCAGGCCGATCCCGGCGAGCCTCTCGCTCCGCTTGAGCTGCTCGTCCTTCCGCCGGAGCTCGCCCACGCGCTCGTCGACGGTGCGCTCCAGGCGGTCCTGGTGCTCGAGGAGGTCGTCCCGATGCCGGCAGAGGTCGTCGAGCATGCGGTTGAAGGAGCGGGCCAGGAGGACGATCTCCCGAGGGCCCGACTCCCCCGCCCGGATGCCCAGGTCCCCGTCGGCGATGCGGCCGGCCTGCCCCGCGAGCTTCTCGAGGGGCCGCGTGATGCCCCGCGCGATGGGGTTGCAGAGCGCCATGGCCACGACGATGCATGAGAGCGTGGTGATCGCCACGAGGAGGAGGGCCGAGCGGTCCGTGCTGCGCGAGGAGGCCTCGATCTCCCTCGCCTTGGCCATGAGCGTCTCGGACATCTCGCCCGTCATCTGCGTGACCTTGCGGGCCGGCGCGTCCACCCCCTCGGCCCAGGCGGCGAGCGGCGGGGCCGACCCGGGCAGGCGCGACGACAGGATCTCGAGGCCCTTCTCCCGGATCCCCTTCAAGTCCTTGAGGACCTCGCCCGCCATCTCGGGGGGCCGCTTCTCGTACCCGTGACAGCTCGTGGCGGCGCAGGACGTCACGTGGCGCTCGATCTCTCCCAGGTCGCCCGTGAACTTGTCCTTCGCGCCCGCGTCCCCCCGCAGGAGCACGCTGACGGGGTCCGAGAGCCGGCTGAGCGACACGTTGAGGGCGCGGGCGCCCTCGATGGCGGAGCCGATGCGCCGCAGCTCGGCGGCGTTGCGGGAGACGCTGGTGACGCTGTTGTAGCCTATCGTCCCCAGGAGGACGGCCTCGGAGAGCCCCACGAGGAGAACGAGCATGGTGATCTTGGAGCGGATGGACATGCGGACACGGTCAGAGCGGCTCCTCCTCGAAGAAGTCCGGCATGTACCGCTCGAGGCGCCGCGTGACTTCCGGAATCGCGTGCTCGCGCCCCTCGGCCACCTCCCACAGGGAGACGATGGGGAAGAACCGGGTGAAGAGCATGTAGAGGAGCGCGAAGGCGGCGGCGCACGCCGCCGTGATCGACCACTCGACCCAGGTGGGGAGGTAGATCCCCTCGGGCCACGGGAGGCGCGGGTGGGCGAGGGTCGGGACGACGATCAGGAACCGCTCGATCCACATGGCGCAGACCACGACCACCGAGGCGACCACGCAGCCCGTGATCGTGCGGCCGCGGCGGAACGCGAGGAGCACGGGAGGGAAGAGGATCCCGACGATCGTCATGGCCCAGAAGGGCACGGCGAAGGGCCCCCGGATCTCGCTCATCACCACCTTGAGCACGTGGGGCTCCTGGCCCGTGATCTCGATCAGGTAGATGCACAGCATGAAGTACGCGACGAGGCAGCCCTCCGCGAGGAGGACCAGGCCGAGGTTGTTGAAGTGGACCGGCTTGAGCACGCCGCCCAGCCGGAGGCAGCGGCGCAGGAGGGCCATGATGATCACCAGCACCGCGGTGCCCGTGTACAGGGCTCCGACGACGAAGAAGGGGCCGTAGATCGTGCTGTGCCAGACGGGCTGGACCGTCGTGGCGAAGAGGTAGGCCGTGACCGTGTGGACCGAGATCCCGATGGGGATGATCACGATGGCCACCACGGCGAGCACGCGGTCGAGCCACCGCCGCTGCCGCCGGGTGCCGCGGTAGCCGAGGGCAAGCCGCCGGTAGAGCCAGGCGGGCCTCGCGCCGCGGTCGCGCAGGATGGCGAGGTCCGGGATGAGCGGCAGGTAGAGGTAGATCGTGCTCGCGAACAGGTAGAGGTTGATGGAGATTACGTCCCAGAGGATCGGGGACTGCATGGCCGCGAACTGGACGACGTTCAGCAGGCGGTCCGGCCGGCCCATGTCGACCACGATGTTGATCGCGGCGAAGATGAGCGAGAGGACCGTGATGAGCTCGGCGCAGCGGGTGATGGGCCGGCGCCACTCGGCGTGGATCACGCGGAGGATCGCCGAGATGAGCGTGCCCGCGAGGCTAATCGACACGAAGAAGACGAAGTTGCCGATGTACA
>JACQVW010000612.1 GCA_016209535.1 Planctomycetota bacterium
CGGCCCAGGGCGGCTCGGGCCGGATCCGCGCAGCCTGGGAAGCCATGGGGAAGAAGCTCCCGGCGAGCCCGAGCTACGACCCGGTGGAGTCGGACGCCGTGACCTCCGCCTTCTTCGGCGACCGGGTCTCGCCCCGCTCGGTCCTCTGCATCGACACGTCCTCGAGCATGCTCCAGAGGACGAGCCTCCGGAGCGCGGGCTCCCAGGGCCGCACCGTCGTGAAGGGCGAGCGGGACCGGGAGCGGAGCAAGGCGACCGAGCGCAAGATCGACATCGTGAAGCGCGAGCTCGAACGGACGGTCCTGGCGCTGCGGCCGTCGTGCAAGTTCAACGTGCTGAGCTACAACGCGGCGGTGCTCCCGTGGCGCGGGAAGGGCGAGCTCAAGCTGCACCCCGCCAACGAGGGCAGCCTGAAAGACGCGGCGGAGTTCGCGCGGAGGCTCGCGACGGCCACCGGGACCAACATCCACGACGCCCTCGCCGAGGCCCTCGAGGTGCCGGGCGTCGAGACGGTCTACTTGCTCTCCGACGGCGTGCCGTCGGTGGGGGGCACGAAGGAGGAGATCGAGCGGCGCGTCGCGGCGCTGAACTACCTCCGCGGAGTCCGGATCATCACCTACGGCTTCGCGGCCGAGGAGAGCGGCGCCTACGACGAGGACTTCATGCGACGGCTCGCCCAGCGCAACTGGGGGTGGTACCGGAGGCTGAATTGACCTGAATTGAGCTGAGCTGATCTGAAATGAGGGCCCGAGGGGATGTCCGCCGCGAGGGTCCTGCGGGGGGCGGCCTCCACATTCTCGTGCCGGATCGTTGACTGGCCATTGTATACTATGCGTGCAATTATGCATGCATCTTCTCTTGCCTTCCTTGGCCGTTCATTGGATAATGGGACACCCAGGAGAAGACGATGTCCGTCAAGAGTCGCCCCAGGCCCGCCAAGTCAAGGTCAGGGCCCAGCCTCGTCGGTCGCAGGGCTGCCACGATCCAGGAGCCCAAGACAACGAGTCTTCAAATCTCGGCTCGAGAGATCCGTGAGAAGCTCGGGCTGCAGCGGAAGCTCTTCGCTCGGATCGTTGGATACTCCGAGCGCGCCGTCGCCGGCTGGGAGGCCGACAGGCCCCTGAGGGGCGCAAGCCTGCAGCGGATGCGGGAGGTGGCGCGGCTCCGGGAAGCCCTCGCGAGGGTCATGAAGGAACGTCATGTGGGGCACTGGCTCATGACGCCCAACCCGGCGTTCGGCGGCCTCAAACCCGTGGAGGTCATCGAACGGGGCGAGATCGACCGGATCTGGCGCATGATCTACGAGCTTGAGTCCGGGATCCCTGCTTGATGGCTTCTGCCGTGCTCACTTCTCCGAAAGTTGTTCCTTGTTCACGATCTCGAGCGTGCTCTCCGGCCGAAGGTTCTCGGGGAAGAGCACGAGGTTCTTCTCTCCGCGGAGACGGGCAGATGGAACGAGCAAGGCTTCGAGCCCGAGCTGCCAGGCCAAGCGTCCCATCGCCTGCGTGATCGCCTCGGTGCCCGCTTGTTGTGACGCTGCCCAGTCAGTCACCACAAGGGAGTCCCCGGAGACCTTCAGCCGCCGGCGGATAGACCCTTCCGTTAGGTCGAGGACGCGTCGAAGCCGCACTTGAATGGCGTTCAGGACGAGCGGCATCCTCTGTTCCGGTGGAATCCCGTAATGCCTGTGCGTCCCGATGGTCTCCACCACCGCGGCGTTCGGGTCCAAGCTCCCGTAGACCGCCGCGAACAGCCCCGGTGGATTCCAGCGGGCCCCCACCCGCTTCGCACCGGCCCCTGTGAGCAGGTCGTGCTGGTTGGCGTAACGTAGACCCGTGGCCCTGAAGATGGTGCCGGCGAAGGGTCGCGCGGCTTGGAGGCAACGCCGCAAAGCTACCTCGAGGCGAGCACTTGCCGGGTGGGGGGTGAGGATGGCGGCCATCTAGCCCGAGGGAGGTGGAGGGGCCCGCATCAAAGCCTTCCGCAGGCGGGTCGTCAACACACCGGACGTCCTTGAGCCCCCCCGCCCCGGCGGTTACATTGGTGTCCGTCATGCCGGGTCCAAGGTGTCCCCTCTCGCGCCGCGAGGTCCTGCGGGCCGGAGCCGTCGGCCTCATGGGGCTCTCGCTCCGGCGGCTGCTCGCGGCCGGCGAGGCTTCCCGCGCGAGCGGCCTCGAGCCGCGCGCCGACTCCTGCATCGTGATCTTCCTGAACGGCGGGCCAAGCCACCTCGACATGTGGGACATGAAGCCCGAGGCGTCCGTCGAGGTGCGCGGCGAGTTCAAGCCGATCCCGACCAGCGCCCCCGGCGTGCAGCTCTGCGAGCACCTCCCGCGGCTCGCGCGGCAGATGCACCGCGCGGCGCTCGTCCGGTCCATGCGCCACGGCGTCAACAACGCCCACGCCCTCGCCGTCTACACGGCGCTCACGGGCCACGACCGCGGCGACGCGAACGTCGCCGTGGGCGCCTCCGCCGAGGACCACCCGGCCCTGGGCTCGACCCTCACCCTCCTCAGGCCTCCCGAGAAGACCGCGTTCCCCTACGTGGCCCTGCCCTACAAGACGCAGGAGGGCGCCGGCGGGCCGCCGCAGCCGGGCTTCTATGCCGGCATCATCGGCCAGGGCTACGACCCCTTCTGGGTCCTCTCGGACCCGAACGTCCCGAGCTTCTCCCTGCCCGACCTGACCCCGCAGGGCGGGCTGACCCCCGAGCGCATGCGCTCCAGGACCGACCTCCTGAGGGCGCTCGACGCGCGGTTCCGGAAGGGGATCGAGGAGCCCGGCATGGGGGCCGTGGACCGCTTCCACGCCCGCGCCCTCGAGGTCCTCACCTCGCGGGAGGCGCAGCGCGCGTTCCGAATCCAGGAGGAGCCGGAGGCGGTCCGCGACGCCTACGGCCGGAACATCTACGGCCAGAGCGTGCTCCTCGCCCGGCGCCTCATCGAGGCGGGCACGCGCGTGGTCAACATCTCCTGGGCCCCCGACGCCAACGCCACCTGGGACACGCACTCGGGCAACTTCAAGAAGCTGAAGGGGACGCTCCTGCCGCAGCTCGACGCCGCGTGCGGGTCGCTCCTCGAGGACCTCGCGCAGCGGGGGCTCCTCGAGCGGACGATCGTGGCCGTCCTGGGCGACTTCGGCCGCACGCCGAAGATCAACAAGCAGGACGGAGGCCGGGACCACTGGAACTCGTGCTACACGATCCTCCTCGCCGGCGGAGGGATCCGGCCGGGCTTCGTCTTGGGCTCGAGCGACCGGCTGGGCGCGCTGCCCGAGTCGAGGCCGGTGACGCCGGGGGACGTCATCGCGACCCTCTACCACCTCCTCGGCCTCGACCCGAGGACCGAGATCCGCGACCCGCTCCAGCGCCCGTTCCCGCTCGTGCGCGAGGGGGATGTGCTCCGGGACCTGATCGCGTAGGCTCCCGGGCGGCCAGCGCCGCCGCGGCGCCCGCGCCGCGGAAGGGCCGTGGAAGGGGTTGACAGGGCGGCCCCGTCGAGGCGGAGTGTTACGGGCCCGTGACACGGGGCAGCTACCCGGCGAGGCAACATGGCTCGCAGACGCAGCCCAGGAGATCCAACGAGCTCCAAGGAGACCCAGGAGACCAGGAGACCAGGAGACCAGGAGGAACCGCATGAGACCCGACCTGTCTTTCGGCATCGCCCAAGTCCTCACGCTCGTCCTCGCCCTCGCCCTCGCCGCGGGGACCCGGCTCGCGGCGCAGGAGACCCCGGCGCCACCGCCGCCGGCGCCTCTCGCGCCCGCGCCCGCGCCCGCGCCCGAGCCCGAGCCCGAGGCGCCGCGGCTCGAGACGCGGATCGGCGCCGTCACGCTCTACTCGGACCAGGCCCTCGTCCTCCGGCGCGGCGCGGCGAGCCTGCCCGCCGCCCGCAGCCGCTGGGAGGTGGCGGGCCTGCCCGCGCAGCTCCTCGATGAGGCCGTGCGGGCGCGGGTCTCCCGGGGCGGCGCGAGCCTCGCGAGCCTCGAGGTCGTCGTCCGGAACGAGCAGCTCTTCCGGAAGGCCGAGGCCGAGGAGGCGGAGCGCAAGCTGAAGGAGATCCAGGGCCGCCACAAGGCGGCCTCGGACGCCCTCGCGGCCCAGGACGCGGAGCTCAAGCTCCTCGGGAGCCTCGAGATCGGGAAGCGCCCCGAGGGTCCTCCCGAGAAGCCCCAGCCCGCACCGCTCGACCCCAGGGCCTGGGGCGCCATGCTCGACTTCGTCTCCGCGGCCCTGACCGAGAACCGCCGGGCCGCGCGGGAGCGCCTCGCCGAGCTCGACGGGATCGAGGAGGAGCTCGCGGTGGCGCAGGCCCAGGTGGACAAGCTCTCGAGCGCCAAGGTGCGCTCGACCAAGTCCGTGCTCCTCGAGCTCGAGGCGCGCGCGGCGGGGGAGGTCGAGCTCGAGCTCGCCTACCTCGTCCCGGGTCCGGGCTGGTGGCCGCGGTACGACCTGCGCGCCTCGGTCGAGACGGGGAAGCTCGAGCTCACGAGCTACGCCCTCGTCCGCCAGGAGACGGGGGAGGACTGGCAGGGCGTGGAGCTCACGTTCTCCGCCGCCGAGCCGGCCCGCGCCGCGGACCTGCCCGAGGTGCTGGCCTGGAAGATCGGCGAGGCGGAGGGGGCGGGGGCGGACGAGATCGCGAAGATCCAGCAGAGCATCCGGGGCTTCAACGTCAGCTCCTCGAGACTCGCGGCCCGCAGTGGATCGATCCAGAGCTTGCAGCGCCAGCAGATGGAGCTCCCTGCCCAGCAGGCCGCCGCTCAGCAGGCCGAGGGCGCGAAGCAGGCCCAGGTCCGCGGAGGCAAGGCCGCCCGCGTCCAGGAGGTCCTCGCCAACATCGCGCGCCTCAAGGGCCAGAACGACGCCGCCGCGGCCTCGAACGACTGGGGCGCCTTCGTCGAGGGCAACAGCCAGCTCGCGCTCGAGTTCCAGAACCTCGACAAGGGCTACCAGGTGTTCTTTCAGGACGAGATCTCGGCCTGCGCCTCGGACATCCAGCGCGGCGAGCGCCTCCTCCGGTCGGCGCGGCTCGCCGACGGGATCGTGCCGCCCGTCCGGTCCTCCCGAGGCTACGACTACAAGTACC
Source organism: Planctomycetota bacterium (assembly GCA_016209535.1). GTDB lineage: Bacteria > Planctomycetota > UBA8108 > UBA8108 > SXIK01 > JACQVW01. The sequence goes on from JACQVW010000612.1 coordinate 5,088, forward strand.
GCGCGCTGCGGCCCGAGACGATTCCCTCCGATGGCGCCTTCAACAAGGTCGTCCTCGGCGTCGAGGAGTTCCCCTGCGAGTTCGTCTACGAGACCGTCCCGGGCAAGCTCGAGCTCTGCTTCCTCACGACGAAGGTCCGGAACCAGCGGCGCCAGCCGTACCTCGAGGGCCCCGCGAGCGTCTTCCTCGGGCCCGACTTCGTGGGCGACGGGCGCATCCCCACGACGGCCCGGGGCGAGGAGCTCCCCGTGAACCTCGGCGCCGACGAGTCGGTGGCCGTCACGCGCCGCGCCGAGGCGAAGCGCGAGACGACGGGCTTCTTCACCTCCTGGCACCGCCACCGCCACGAGGTCGAGGTGAGCGTCCGGAACCAGAAGGGGCGGCCGGTCCGCGTCGCCGTGATCGACCAGGTCCCCTTCTCGGACGACCCGGATGTGCGCGTCGAGCGCGCCGAGGTCTCGCCGGCGTTCGCGCGGGAGGACCGGAAGGGCCTCCTGCGCTGGGAGCTGGCCCTCGAGCCGGGCCGCGAGGCGAAGGTCGCCTTCGCCTACACCGTGGAGCTGCCGGCCAAGAAGCGGATCGTGGCGCGGGAAGACGCGTCGGTGAAGTGGTGAGGGGATGAAGGAGGGAGCCATGAGAACGAGCACGACCGTGAAGCTGTCGATCCTCTGCGCCATCGCCTTCGCCGCGGCCCTCGGCGGCGCGCGGGCCCAGGAGGCCGCGGCCCCGGCCGCACCGCCCGCCGCCTCGCCGGCCGTCCCGGCCGCCGCGGGGCCGCAGCCCGCCCAGCACGAGCTGCCCATCGTCGAGGTCGTCGTCTACGAGGACCGCGCCCTCGTCACGCGCGAGGGCGACGTGCCGTTGAAGGGGGGGGGCGTCGAGACGGTGGTCCTGGGCGGCCTGGCGCCCGCCCTCTCGGAGACCTCGATCCGCTCGGGCCTCGCCGAGTCGTCGCGGGGCCGGGTGATCTCCGTCTCGAGCGCGCTCGAGCGGCGCCGGGAGATCCAGGACACGAAGCTCCGGGCCGCCGAGGAGGAGAAGCGCGGCGTCGAGCGCCGCATCGCCGAGGTCGACGACGAGCTCAAGGCCCTCGCGACCCGCGAGGCCTACGTCGCGGCCTACGAGAAGTTGGTCC
>JACQVW010000613.1 GCA_016209535.1 Planctomycetota bacterium
GCTGCCGCAGACCCCGGAGGCGCTGCGGTCGTACGACGCCGTGGTCCTCTTCGACCCCGACCAGAAGGTCCTCACGCCGGCCTTCCTCGAGGCCCTCAAGGGCTTCGTGCTCGAGCAGGGAGGGGGCCTCGCGTACGTCGCGGGGGAGTACAACGCGCGCGCCGTCTTCGAGTCGCCCGCCCTCGCCGCCCTCCGCGCCTTGCTGCCCGTCGAGGGGATCGGGCCCGCCGGGGCGTCGGGGGGGGGCGCGGCGCACGGCGCCGCCTCGGCGCAGGCCGCGTCCGTCCACGCCTACACGCGGCCCTGGCGGCCCGTCCTCACGCCGCAGGGGGCGGACCACCCGGTCCTCAGGCTCAAGGACGAGGCCGAGGAGAGCGCCCGCGCCTGGTCGGCGCTGCCGCCGCTCTACTTCAACGTGCCCGCCCGCGGTCTCAAACCCGCCGCGTCGGCCCTCCTCGAGAAGGACGGCGATGTGGTCGCCGCGGCCGGGAGGGCCGGAGCCGGCTACGTGGTCTTCCTCGGCACCGACGAGACGTGGCGGTGGCGCGCCGCCGGGCGGGAGGTGCCCGAGCGCTTCTGGGCGGCCCTCGTGCGGTACATCGCGGCGGGGAAGCGGATCGCGGGGACCGGCGAGGCGACGCTGCACGCGGACCGCGATCGCTACACGGCCGGCGAGGATGTCGCGCTCGAGGCGAGCCTCACCGACCCGGAGCGGAAGCCCGTCGTCCAGGAGCGGGTCGAGGTCGCCGTTGAGACGGGAGAGGACGGCGCCGTCCCCGTGCGCCTCAACCTCCTGCCACTCGCGGGCAGGCCCGGCTGGTACGGCGCCCGCTACCGGCCCGAGGCGCCGGGCCACTTCACGGCCCAGGTGGCGGCCGGGGGGCAGTTCTCCTCGGCGAAGGCGTCCTTCGTGGTCGCGGTGCCTTCCACCGAGCTCTCGGACCCGTCGCCGGACCTCGAGGCGCTCGAGGATGCGGCCCGGAGGACCGGCGGCCGCATCTACACCCTCGCGGAGACGGGCCGCGTGCCGGAGAATATCGGCGACCGGAGCGTGAGGGAGGTCATCGGCAGGTCCGCCGCGACCGTATGGGACTCGCCGGCCCTCATGCTCCTCTTCGGTGCTCTCCTCACGGTCGAGTGGATCCTCAGGAAGCTCTGGAGGCTCAACTGATGCCCGCGTCTACCCGGCACGCCGCCGTCGTCCGTTCCCTCGGGGCCCTCGCGCCCCGCCTGCGGCGCTGGCTCGTCTGGCTCGGCGCCGGCGAGGCGGCCCTCGTGCTGGCGGCTTTCGCCCTCGCCTCCTTCGCCCTCGACCGCCTCCTCGAGCTGCCGCTCCTCCTGCGGGCGGCGGCGCTCCTCGTGGTCGCGGTGGCCGTGGCCCGCGCCGCGATCCGGACCCGGAGGCGGCTCCGGCCGCGCTACGCCCCCGAGGACCTGGCCGCGGCCGTCGAGGGCTACGACCCGACCCTCGAGGGGCACCTCGCAAGCGTCCTCGAGCTTCCCGGGGAGCTGCGGCGCCTCGAGGGCCGGGGGCTCGGCCTCGAGCGGAGGCTCCTCGAGCGGGCCCTCGACGAGTCGAGCCAGCGAGCGGCCGCGGCTCCCGTCGCCGGCGCGCTGCACGCCGGGCCGGTCTTGAGGCGGCTGGCCCTCGCGGCCTGCGCCGTCACGGCCCTCCTCTGGGCCGCGGCCGTGGCGCCGGACGCCTTCCTCCTCTGGCTCCGGCGGGGCGTGCTCCTCTCGAGCGAGCCCTGGCCGCGCAGGACGCGCTTCGTCCTGGACCGCGGCGAGGGCGACTGGCACCACGCCCGGAAGGACGCCCTGGGAATCGCGGGCTGGGTGGCGGGCGAGGTCCCGGACCACGTGCGCCTCGTACTGCGCTCCGAGGGCGCCGAGCGGACGGTGATCCTGGCGCCGGGAGCGGAAGGGAAGGTGCCCGCGGATGCCGGGTCAACGCAAGCTCCGGGCGAGGAACTGGACGACGCTGCGGCAAGCGAGCCCGAGGTCGCGGCGCGCCGCCTCCAGCACGTGCTGCCCGCCGTCCTCGAGCCCCTCGAGCTTCACCTCGAGGGCGGCGACAACCGGAGCGGGACCGTGCGCGTCGTCCTCCACGACCGCCCCAGGATCCTCGTCACGCGCTTCGTCCTCGCGTTCCCGCCCTACGTCGAGCTCGAGCCGAGGACCGTCGAGAACCCGGCGGCGGACCTCGCCGTGCCCGCCGGGACCCGGATCGATGTCGCCGCCGAGGCGGACCAGGAGCTCGCCTCGGGCTGGCTGCGGTTCGGCCAGGGGGCGCGGGAGCCCGCCGAGGCGAGCGGCAAGGCCCTGGCGGGGAGCTTCGTGCCGGCGGAGAACGGCTACCTCGACGTGGTGGTCACCTCGAGCGAGTGGAGCCTCGAGTCGGACCCGCCGCTCCGCTTCTCCGTCGTCGTCCTTCCCGACCGGCTCCCGGCCGTGTCCCTCGAGATCGCGGCGGAGAGCCGCGTCATGACGCCGCGCGGCAAGGTCCCCTACAGGGTCTCGGCCGAGGACGACCACGGGATCGCCGATCTCGCCCTCGTGACGACCACGCGGCACCCGGGAGAAGTGGTCCCCGAGGAGGAGCTGCCGGCCTCGAAGCTGCCCCTCCTGGGGGACCTCGAGAAGACCGACGCCGGCGTGCGCCTGGCCACCGAGGGTGAGATCGACCTCGCGCCCCTCGGCCTCGCGCCCGGCTCGAGCATCGCGCTCCAGGCCACGGCGACCGACAACGACGCGGTCACCGGCCCCAAGACGGCGGTGAGCCAGAAGGAGACGATCCTCATCGTGGACCCCGAGGCTCTGAAGCGCGACATGGAGCGGGTCCGCGTGGAGGCCCAGGCGAAAGTCGAGGAGCTCTCGCGCCGCGAGGAGGATGTCGCCCAGCGGTTGCGCGAGGTGGCGGTGGCCGCCGGGGAGCGGGCCCAGGCCGGAGCCTCGGCGGCAGCATCGCGGGCCGGAGCGCGTTCCGCGGGGGCGAGGAGCAGGTCGAGCTCAGCGAACGCGTCGCCGCAGGCGGGCGCGCAGCCGTCGGAGTCGTCGGAGGCGTCGGAGCCGTCGGAGCCCTCGGAGTCGTCGCCGGAGCCGTCGGAAGCGGCCTCCGCCCAGGACTCGCGCGCCCCCGAGGCCCGGGGGCAGGAGGCCGGGGCGTCCGCGAAGGGATCGAAGTCCTCGAAGAGCTCCTCCACGAGCCGGGGCTCCCGGGCGTCGTCGAGCCAGGGCTCCCCGCAGGCGTCGGAGTCGTCCGGCTCCGAGGCGCAAGAGCCCGAGGCGAGCGAGGCCCAGGGCGCGGAGCCCTCCGGGGAGTCGCCCGCGGAGCCGTCCGGTGCCTCCGGGAAGGCTTCGAAGGGCTCCCGCTCCTCGAAGAAGGCCTCGCGAGGCGGCAAGGCCTCCGCGAAGGCTTCCCCCAAGGCATCTCCGAAGGCCTCTCCGAGGGGTGGGGAGCGACCCGAGGCCGCCCCGGAGGGCGGCGCGCAAGAGCCGCAAGAGTCCCCTGGTACCGACCCCGAGGCGGGCCCCCAGGGCGAGGAGGCGCGTGAGCCCGAGCCGGCCCGACTCTCGGAGACCCAGGAGGAGGTGGCCCGCGAGGCCCGGTCCGTCGCGGGAAGGCTGCGCGACATGGCCCGGACGCTCCGCCAGAACGACCTCCTCGACCCGTCCGAGGACCGCCGCCTCGAGGACGAGGTGTCGCGGCCCCTCGAGGAGATGGCCGAGGAGGCCCTGCCCGAGAGCGCGTCGCAGATCGGGGCCATCGAGGGCGCCGAGGAGCCGGCCAGGGAGGCCCAGGAGGCGCAGCGCTCGGCCGAGAAGATCGCCGACGGCATGCGGCGCGTGGCCGAGAAGCTCGCGGGCGCCGGCGACTTCCGCGAGATCCTGCAGAGGCTGGAGCTCATCCTGGAGCTCCAAAGGAGGACGATCGGAGAGACGGAGAAGCGCGTGCCCCGGCCGCCGCCGGCGGAGAACGAGAGGTCCCTGTGAGAGCTCGAGCGAGGCGAACGTCCCGTGTGTCCTTCGCAGCGGTCCTGGCGGCGCTCCTCGTAGCGCTCCCGGCGGGCCGCGCCGCCCGCGGCCAGGAGGGGGCGCCTCGTGGGCCCGGCGTCGGAGGCGTCGTCGTCCTCCAGGCCGAGGTCGAGCGGCGCTACGTGCGGCTCCAGGCCCTGATGGCGAAGCTCCTCGACGCGATCGAGAAGACCGAGGAGAAGGGCCGCGTGGCGACCGCCATGCGGCGCTCGGAGGACCTGAAGATCGTGGTGCGACTCCGGGGGATCCAGGACCTCCTCAAGTCCGCGAAGCTCCGGGACGCCCTGGAGGAGGAGAAGGCCGCCGAGAAGGACCTCGAGCGGGTGCTGAGGATCCTCCAGGGGCGCGACGAGGCCGAGGAGGCGAAGGAGGACAAGGAGAAGCTCAAGGAGCTGAAGGACGCCCTCGAGCGCCTCGAGAAGCTCGCGGCGGAGGAGGAGAA
>JACQVW010000628.1 GCA_016209535.1 Planctomycetota bacterium
GGCGACGAGGGCGAGGAGGAGCGCGATGGCGGCCCCGGCGGCGAGCCGGCCGCGGTGAGCCCGGGCGCGCGCCGCGAGCCGCTCGAGCCGTGACTGCGGCCGGGCCTCGACGGGCTCGCCGCGGGCGAAGCGCCGCAGGTCCTGCGCCAGGGCCTCGGCCGTCCCGTAGCGGCCGGCAGGGTCCTTGCGGAGGCACTTGAGGACGATGGTCTCGAGGTCCCTGGGAATGCGGTCGTCGAGCCTTCTCGGCGGCACGGGCTCGCGCTCGATGATCTGGCTCAACGTGTCCTGGTGGTCCTTCCCCTGGAAGGGCGGGCGCAAGGCGAGCATCTCGTAGAGCGTCGCGCCCAGGCTCCAGATGTCGGTCCGGCGGTCGACCTCGACCTTGCGCCGCCGCGCCTGCTCGGGCGACATGTAGAGCGGCGTGCCCACGAGGTCGCCGCTCACGGTCAAGCTCTTCTGGCCCTCGAGGCGGGCGAGGCCGAAGTCGAGGATTCGGAGCTTGCCCTCGCGGTCGCAGATCAAGTTCGACGGCTTCACGTCGCGGTGGACCACGCCGTGCTCGTGGGCGTGCTGGAGGCCGTCGGCCGCTCCGGCGAGGGCGGCGGCGAGGCGGGCGAAGCCGGCGAGGCCCGCGAGGCCCTCCTCCCCGGGCCCGAACGGGCTCGCGCCGGAGCCCGCCCGCCGGCGCGCGAGGATCTCCGCCAGCGTCTCCCCTTCCACGAGCTCCATGGAATACCACGGGGTCTGCCCCTCCACACCCATGCCGTGAACGCCGACCACGTTGGGGTGGCTGAGCTGCGCGGCGGCCTTGGCCTCGCGCAGGAAGCGGAAGAACGACCGTTGTCGGCGGCGACCCCGGCGGGGAGGACCTTCAAGGCCACGCGCCGGTCCACGGAGGTCTGCCAGGCGTCGTGGACGACGCCGAAGCCCCCGCGCCCGACCCGGCGGCGGAGGGTGTAGTCTCCCAGCGTGCGGGGAGCGTCGTCGGCGCGCGCCGCAGCCTCCAGGTCGCGGAAGGCCTCGAGGCGGCTCAGCACCTCGGCGCCCACGTCGGGATGCTCCGCGAGGACCCGCTCCGGCTCCACGCTCTCGCCCGAGACGAGGGCGTCGAGATAGCCCGCAACGAGGTCGTCGATGCGCCGCTCCTGGCTCGCCTCTTGGTTCTCGGACGACGCCATGGCGTTCGCTACGCCTCCCCGGGCGCGCCGGAGCCCCGCCGTTCCCCTCGGACCCCTCCCCCGCCGTTCGGCCGGCCGCCAAAGGCTCGGTCAGGCAGGCTCAAGCTCTCGGTGTCGCCGAAGGACTCCTTGAGCTTCCTCAGGCCCCGCGAGAGGAGCTGCTTCACCGCGTCGGGGGAGCGGTCCAGGCGCCGGGCGATCTCGTCCACCTTGAGCCGCTCGATCCGCGAGAGGAGGACCGCCTCCCGCTCCGCGGGGCTCAAGCGATCGAGGGCCTTCTCGAGGCGCTCGAAGCGCTCCTCGCGCCGCAGCTCCTCGCTCGGGGAGGCGCCGCTTCCGGGCGTCTCCGGGTCGAGCGCGAGCCGGGGGCGCTTCTCGTCTTTCCTCGCGGCCTCGAGGATCACGTGCTCGGCGATCGAGGCGAGCCAGCGCTCGAAGCTCCCCGCTCCCTGCCACCGGAAGCGCCCGAGGGCCTCGAGGGCGCGCGAAGGTCTCCTGGACGACGTCGTCGGCATCGACCTGCGCATTGAGCCGTTCCCCGAGCCGGGTGCGGACGAGCGCGGCCAGCCGCTCGCGCGCGTCTTCAACGAGCCGTCGCAAGGCTTCGCCATCTCCACGCTGGGCCCTCAGGACCCACTGTTCTTCGAGCTCCGCTTGCAGCATCGTTCCCCTCTCTCGATCATCTAAGGACGGATGGAGGCGGAAGGTGACAAGAATCTCGGGCAGACCCGGGGAACCGCGGACCAAAGCAGTGCAATGGCAAGGCGGGGCGAAAGAGGACCATGGCAGGGGGGTGAGCGTCGGGCACTCCCTGGCCTGCGGTAGCGCCCAAGGCCGAAGCCGCAGCCGCACCCGCCGCGTTCGACGCGGGCGGGGCTCGCGGAGTCGACTTGCAGGAGCACACTCCCCGCCGCGGAGGCCTCGAGCGCGACAGAGCCTCCCCGGCGAGCCCTGGGTGCTCGGCACGGATGGCGCTTTGTCCCTCTTCGGACCAGGGACTTCATGCTTGCGTATACACCGGGAGGCGCTATCCTTCGCGACGGTCCTCAGGCCCGGCGAGACAGACCATGAAGGGATCCACGAAGAAGTCCTCAGCTCGCTGCGAGCGGGTGATCGTCACCTTGCCTCGGCCCCTCGTCCGGGAGCTGTGCGTGCAGGCGACTAGGGTGCGCGACGGCAACAAGAGCGGATTCGTCGCCGATGCCTTGCTCGCGTACTTGGATATGCTGCGAAAAGGAGAGCACACCGCGCTGCTACGCATGTCCTACGCCGCGGCAGCGAGGCACAGCTTGAGCATTGCTCGAGAATGGGACGCTTCGTCGGACCAGGCCTGGGCCATGCTGGACGGCTTGAAACCAAGCGGGAAGAAGAGGGGTCGCCGATAGGTGCCACGGAGGCGGTCCTTCCCTCGGCGCGGGTGGGTGTACCTGGTGCGGCTCGATCCTGCCCTCGGCCATGAGATCCGGAAGACCCGGCCCGCCGTCGTCGTCTCCAACGACTCCATGAATGAGAATGCTGCCACCGTACTGGTCATGCCCATCACCGCGGGGGACTATCCGTACTACCACTGGATCCGCATCAACCCGCCCGAAGGTGGGGTCGCCAAACCGTCGAGCATCGTCACTGAGCAGATCCGTGCCGTCGACAAACGGCGCTTGAGACGGCGGCTTGGCCCGATACGTCCCAGCACCCTGGCGATGATTGAGGATGCGGTCCGCGACAACTTCGGCCTGCCCGAAGGACGGGTCCTTCACTGAGCATCAACGGAAAGAGTCAGAACCAGCCAGCGTTCCAGACCCTGTCGCGCCTGGTAGAACGAAGCCCAGTTGCAGCAGGCCATCGAGCAGATTCAAGGTCTCTGTCGTGCGATCGACGCGCTCCGGGCCGCCGTGTTCCCCAAGAAACCGCGCAACTGCGCCATCCTGGCTGAAGGGCCGGTGGACGAGATCCGGAAGCTTCAAGCGGATATCGACGACTCTGTCCTGCCTCCTCTGCGGCGCACCCGGCGCCAAGGATAATACGCGGGCCCCGCTCCCCCGCTCCGCGGGGCTCAAGCGATCGAGGGCCTTCTCGAGGCGCCGCCGCAGGTGTCAGACACCACCGGCCTTGACCCGACCCGCGTGCGGCCGGATCTCGTCGATGTCCGACGCCTTGGAGCGGGCCCCTTCCTCGAGATCGTAGTCTTCCTGAAGCCCCAGCCAGAACTTGGGCGTCATGCCAAAATACTTGGCGAGGCGCAAGGCCGTGTCGGCCGTGATCGAGCGCTTGCCCTGGCAGATCTCGGCGATGCGCGTCACGGGAACGCGGATGTCCTTCGCAAGCCTGTATTGGGTAAGGCCAAACGGCTTGAGGAACTCTTCATCGAGAACCTCGCCGGGGTGAATGTTCGGGAGCTTCTTGGTCTTGGCTGCCATATCCTCAGTTTTCTTCGCGCCATGGCCTGAATGTCCTGCGGGAGCCGGCGTGAGAAATCGCCGCGCCAGATTCCCGCAGTCTCCGTGCACCGGAATGACCTGATCACTGGACCCATGGTACCGCGAAACGTTATTAACGTCAAACAGGAACACATGGAGCCGCACCAGGGCCACGGTCCTACTTCTTCAAGATCATCCTCTCCGCGTTCCTGTAGTACAGATGCTCGAGCACGTCCGCCGGCAGGCCGATCGCGTCGACCTTCCAGTGGCCCTGGATCGGGGTCGGGTGCTCCATCTGGCGCGTTCGTCTCGAAGAAGCGCCAGTGGGCGTCAATGAGCCGAGCGGAGTACAACCAACGCAAGCAAACGGCACGAAACATCCGGTCCTGGGAGGTGTCCCGGGTCGAGGACCCTCCCGAAGTCTCGCCAGACATGTTGATCGGACAAAGGTCCGTGGACGTCCCATCAGCCCCTGCGCGGAGGCGGCGCCGTGCACCCCGCGGCTTCCCGTCTCCAACACCCGGCGTCTCGCCGCCGCGCCGGCTTCGCCCAGGCCGGCTGCGCCGTGCCGGCAAGCCCCCTTCCTCGCCAGCCCCCCTTCGACTACCCTGAGGGACCGGGGCTCGTTTTCGCAGGAAGGAGCGCGATCATGAATCCTCTGTACGTTACGGCCGTTGCATCCTGGCTCCTCTGCGGCGCACCCGGCCCCGAGGAGAAGGCGCGGGCTCCGCTTCCCGAGGGCGACGCCGGCATCGCCGCGAGGCACCCCGGCGATCGCGGGATCGAGAAGCACCCCGACGTCGTCTTCGTCGAGGCCTTCGAGGAGAGCTCCCTCGACGAGCTCAAGCGGCGCTGGGAGAGCGTGAGCGGGGCGGAGATCCTCTCGCTCTCGAGCGACGCGCCGCCGGTGAGCGGCGGCAAGCGCTCGCTGCTCATGACCCACGTCGGCGGCAAGGGGACCGGCGCGCACCTCTACCGGCGGCTCGAGCCCGGCCACGAGAAGCTGAACGTGCGGTTCTACGTCAAGTTCGATCCCGATTGCGCCCCGATCCATCATTTCTTCCACGTCGGCGGCTACAACCCGCCGACGCCCTGGCCTCAGGGGGGCGCCGGCGAGCGCCCGCGCGGCGACGAGCGGTTCAGCACGGGGGTGGAGCCTTTCGGCGACGCCTGGCGCTGGGACTGCTACACGTACTGGATGGAGATGCGGGGCAGCCCGCCGCGCGGGCAGACGTGGGTCAACAGCTTCGTCCGCGACCCGCGGGTCGCGGTCCGGCGGGGCGAGTGGACCTGCGCCGAGCTGATGATGGAGCTGAACGACGTCGGCGACTCGAACGGCGAGATGGCCCTCTGGATCGACGGGAAGCTCGTGAGCCACCGCGGCAAGGGCTTCCCCGCGGGGAAGTGGACCTTCGACAAGTTCATCCCCGGCGAGGGGGGCGAGAGCGTCCGCTGGAGCGACGAGAAGGGGGGGCCTGAGCGCTTCGAGGTGCCCGCCGGCGGGCGGCCGTTCGAGGGCTTCCGCTGGCGCCGCGACGCGCGGCTCGACATCAATTTCCTCTGGGTGCTGCTCTACGTCACCAAGGCGCCGCCGGGCCACGTGAGCAGGGTCTGGTTCGACCACATCGTCGCCGCGAAGGAGTACATCGGGCCGCTCGCCGCCGCGAGAGAGGCCAAAGAGGCCAAAGGGGCAGGAGATGCTGGAGGGGCCAGGGGGGCCATGGGCCCTCTCCGCGTCCACCCGGCGAACCCGCGGTACTTCGCCGGCCCGAGCGGCAAGGCCGTCTACCTGACCGGCTCGCACACGTGGAACAACCTCGCCGACATGGGGCGCAGCGATCCGCCGGAGGCGTTCGACTTCGACGCTTACCTGGACTTCCTCGAGCGCCACGGCCACAACTTCATCCGCCTCTGGGCCTGGGACTCCGCGGTCTGGGACACGCGGGCCAACGGCGGCCTCGGCAAGGACTTCGTCCATCGCGTCGCGCCCCTGCCCTGGGCGCGGACCGGTCCTGGCCAGGCCCTCGACGGCAAGCCCAGGTTCGACCTGAAGAGGTTCGACCCCGAGTACTTCGAGCGCCTGCGGGCGCGGGTCAGCGCCGCCCGGAAGCGCGGGATCTACGTCTCCGTGATGCTCTTCGAGGGGTGGGGGCTGCGGCACGGGAACCGCGGCCGGGCGGCGCCGGACGGCTGGGCATGGCGGGCGCATCCCTTCCACCGCGACAACAACGCGAGCGGCATCGACGGCGATGCGGACTCGGACGGCCTCAGCGGAGAGGTCCATACCCTGAAAGACCCGGCGGTGAACGCGATCCAGGCCGCCTATATCCGGAAGGTCGTGGAGACCGTGAACGACCTCGACAACGTCCTCTACGAGGTCGTGAACGAGGGCGGCGAGAAGGAGTGGGACTGGTGGGTGGTGAAGACGGTCCGGGACCACGAGCGGACGCTGCCCGCGCAGCACCCCGTGGGGATCACCGGCCACGGCGCCGAGCGGCTCGAGAGCATGCTCGCGAGCCCGGCGGACTGGGTCTCGCCGGGCCGCGTCGACGGCTTCGGCGAGGACCCGCCCACGTGGGATGGCAAGAAGGTGAGCCTCCTCGACACCGACCACATCTGGGGCGTCGGCGGCAGCCCGAGCTGGGTGTGGAAGAGCTTCCTCGGCGGCCACAACCCGATCTTCATGGACCCCTACGACGGCGCCGTCCTGGGGACGCCCTCCGACCGCCGCTGGGAGCCGATCCGCCGCGCCCTGGGGCAGGCGCGCCGGTGGGCCGAGCGCATGAACCTCGCGGCCATGACCCCGCGGCCCGACCTCGCCTCGACGCGGTACTGCCTGGCCGACCCGGGCCGCGAGTACCTCGTCTACTCGCCCGAGGCCAAGGCGATCGCCGTGGATTTGACCGCGGCCGCGGGCGAGCTCCAGGTCGAGTGGTTCGACCCGGCCCGGGGGGAGTCCGCCATGGCGGGGACCGCCCGCGGCGGCGAGCGGCGCGAGCTCAAGGCCCCCTTCGGGGGCGAGGCGCTCCTCTACCTCGCCGTGAGCTCGCCCGGGAAGGCGAGCCCGCCGGGGCCCCCGCGGCCATGAGCACGTCCGGCCACCGGGCCTTCTCGACAAGCTCGAGCGCGCTCACGAGCGTCCCGGTCTCGACGCCGTGGACCTCGAGGCCCTCCGCCGCTGTGCTGAAGGCTCAGCTCGTCGCGTAGCCCGTGTGCTTGCGGACCCGCGGCGACTTGAACCCGAGGACGATGTGTTCCTTCGGAATCCCCGCGTCCTCCAGCTCCTTGACGATCTCGGCGTCGGTCCCGTCGTGCTCGACCCAGACCTTGTCGTCGATGATGTCGATGTGGATCACGCTTCCATGGACTCGCGTGGGACCGTTCCACCCCACGTGGAGGAGCTCGTAGTGGTCGTTCTCGATGTCGATCACCGCCTCCGTCCGGATCTCGCCGTGGGACGGCTTGAAACGAGCATACTTGTCGATGACCTGCCGGACTATGCTCCGGTACTTCTCTGTCCGTGGGTTTCCCATCGCAGGATGCACTCCTTCTCGGCATCGAACACGACCACGTTCACCCTCTCGCGCGCGACGAAGAGACGCCCGAAGGGCTGCTCGAAGACTGTCTTGAACGCGTCGTCCGAGACCGCCAGGAAGAGCTCGCGATCGGCTTCGAGCTCCGCGAGGAGGTCGCGGTACATGATGTACTGACCGATCGCATCTCGCAGATCCTTGACGTCGGACGGCCCCGTGAAGCTCTTGACCTCCACGGCGATCTTCCGCCCCTCCTTCTCGGCGCCGATCGTCCTCTCCGCTCCGAGGTCGACGTAGACGTCTTTCCCGCCGTAGGAGAGCGTCAAGGGATCGTGGGTGATGGTCCAGCCCTCCTTGACAAGGGCTTTCTTCACCGATTCACCGTAGACATCTCTCATGGACTCCAATCTAAGGGCGTGACGAGATTCTGCAAGCCGCCGTCACGCGGGAGTCTCGGTTCCGGCGGGCGGGGCTCGTTCGCCGTCACCGATGCGGTCCACCGCATGTAGCCCCTGGGCGACAACGAGGCGCCGCGCGCTGGAGGGCGCTCGGGAGAGGGGCCATCGCCCGAGTCCCAGGGGCCTTCGTGTCTCCAGCAGGCGCTCCTGGCCGTGTCGCGCCGGACTGCGCTCACCGCCCCAGATCGTAGAGGCACGTCCCCCCCGCGCTCGCCTCGAGCCGGGCGTGCCGGTTCAGGAGATCCATGAGCTTGAGCTGGTCCTCGAGGGGGATCTCGCTCCTCGTGCCCGTGGGGTCGAAGACGTTCTCCCGGCGGAAGAGGAGGTGCGTGAAGCCGCGCTCCCGGAGCGCCCGGTGCGCCTCGCCGGGGTCCCGGGCCGCGGCCAGGACCGCCGCCAGCGTGCGGTTCTCGAAGAGCGCGTCGGAGTGGTACCGCCGCTTGCAGAGGAACCCGGGGTTGCCGAGGGAGCCGAAGAGGATGTAGCTCTCGGGCGGGAGCTCGCGCTCGATGCGCGCGAAGACGGCGTAGTCCCCGCAAGGGACCTCGCGCGCGAGGAACGCCTCGCGCCCCTCGAGCCCGAGGACCACCGGGAGGGGGTTGTGGCTCGCGAAGTAGAGGCTCGCGATGAGGACGTTCAGCCCGATGGCCGCCTGCAGCGTGCCGGCGAGGACCCTCCGGGCCCAACCCGACGGGAGGACGACGGGCGCCGTGGCGCCGGCGAGGGCGGCCGCCACGGCCAGGGCCGGCAGCAGGAACCGCACCTGGCGCGTCGTCGCGGCCCAGAAGAGCGCGTGGGCGAGAGCGATCCCCGCCGCGACGCGGTGCTCCCGGGACATCCAGAGCCCGGCCGCGAGGAGGGGCGCCGCGATGAGGAAGAAGGGCCCCACCATGCCGTCGAAACCGTCCTCCGAGAAGAAACGGCCGTCCATCGTGAGGCGCCACGGGAGCAGGAGCGTCTCGAGGAGGCCCTTGCTCCCGCCCCAGCTCGCGAGCATGTGGGAGAGGACCGCCGCCCGGCCGGCGTCCCAGTCCGCGCCTCCGAAGAGCCCGTGGCAGAAGGGGTGGAGGGGGTTCCCCGCGAGGACGATGTTCCTGATCCACCAGGGGCTGGCCAGAGCACCGACGGTCAGCGCGGCGAGCGCCGCATCCGCCACGGCGTGCCGGAGCGGCGCGCGGCGAAGGGCGCCTGCGAGCAGCGCTCCGCCCGCCACGAGGAGCCCCTGGAACCCTCCCGTGTACTTGCAGCCGGCGGCCAGGCCGGCGAAGAGGGCTGCGTGGAGGAGCCAGGGGCGCGGCCCTCCGGCTCCGGGAGCCTCGGCGGGCGCCGTCCACCACCGGAGGAGACAGAGGCTGCTCGCGGTCGCGAAGAAGACGACGCCCAGGTCGACGTAGGCCCAGGTCGCTATCAGCGTGACCGTCGGGACCGTCGCGAAGGCGGCCGCCGCGAGCAGGCCGGACGCCAGCGGATGGATGCGCCGCGCGAGGGCCGCCACGGCCGCCGCCGCCGCCGCGCCGAGCATCCAGTGGTATCCCTGGGCGAGGCTCTCGCCGTCGAGGAGGAGCCCCAGGGTGAAGAGCATCTCCACGTATTGCGGGAAGCTCGCGAAGAAGTTGCCCTCGACGGCGCAGAGCCCGCCGCGCTCCACGTAGCGGGCAGGCACCGCGAGGTGGTAGACGAGCGCGTCCTGGGAGACCACCGGCGCCAGGCTGTGGACGAGCGTCATGGCTCCCGCCGCCAGGAGGAGGACGGCCAGGAGAGCCTGTCCCCCCGCGCCCGAGGACCTGGCGAGCCGCGAGCGGAGGTGGCCGAGGAAGCGCGCGTGAGGGCCCAGGAGCATGACGGCGATGAGGGCCCACGCGGCCCAGGGCCGGAAGAGCTGGCAGGCCCCGAGGAGCGTCATGGCGAACATCGCGGCCCCCGTCCCGAGGCCCAGCTCGAGGACGGACTCCTCGAGCCCGTCGCCGTGGGGGTTTTCGGGATCCCCGGGGTCTCCGGGCGCCGCGCGCGCCCGGGCCAGCCGCCTCCGGATCCTGTGGCCCGTGAGCCAGAAGCCGTAGGCCGTGGCGGCTCCGAGCCCCAGCGTCCGCAGGCTTCCCAGGGCCGATCCCGTCATGGCCTGCGTGCGCAGGAGGAAGAGGACGAGGACCCCTCCGCCCCAGGCCGCGAGGGAGGCCCTCAGGAGAAGCCTCGTCATGGCACCGCGACGGGCTCCCGCACGCGCAGCTTCTTCACCCGGTAGCGGATCGAGCGGTACGTCATGCCGAGGATCTTCGCCGCGCTCGTCAAGTTGCCGCCCGTGAGCTTCAAGGCCTCGCGGAGGTAGGACTTCTCGACGTTCTCCAGCTCCCTCTCCAGGGAGAAACCCTCCACAGAGATCCCCTCCCTCTCCGTCCCCGAAGACCGCAGTGCCGCCGGCGCCGCGGCGGGGGCCTTCGGAGGCCGCCCGCTGATCGCGATGGACTCGATGGTGGAGCCTCCGCAGAGCGCAACGTGCCGCTGGATGATGTTCTCGAGCTCTCGGACGTTCCCGGGCCATCCGTAGTCCAGGAGGGCCTGCCGCGCCCTGTCGGAGATCTTCGACACGTCCTTCTTCATCTGCCGCGAGTACTTGGCAAGGAAGTGGCCCGCCAGGAGCGGGATGTCATCCTTTCGGTCGCGGAGCGCCGGGATGAAGAGGGGGATGACGTTGAGCCGGTAATAGAGGTCTTCCCGGAAGCTCTTCTTCTGGACCTCCTCCTCCATGACCTTGTTCGTGGCCGCTATGATCCGCACGTCGATGGGGTGAAGCTCCGTGCTCCCGACGGGGCTGATCTTGCGCTCCTCGAGGACGCGGAGCATCTTCACCTGCGTGGTCAGGCTCATGTCCGCGACCTCGTCGAGGAAGAGAGTGCCGCCGCTCGCGGCCCGGAAGAGCCCTTGCTTGTTCTCGATGGCCCCCGTGAAGGCGCCCCTCACGTGCCCGAAGAGCTCGCTCTCGAGGAGGGACTCCGTGAAGGCGCTGCAGTTCACCGGGACGAAGGGCTGGTCGCGCCGGTGCGACAGGTGATGGATCGTGCGCGCCACGATCTCCTTGCCCGTCCCGCTCTCCCCCTGGATGAGGACGGTCGAGTCCGTGGGGGCGATGAGCCTCACC
>JACQVW010000704.1 GCA_016209535.1 Planctomycetota bacterium
GACTGGAGGAATATGCCGTTCCCGAACTCCTCCCCGACGAGTGCTCCATCGTCGGGAGAGAGGTGGTAGACCACGGATGTATCCTCCGGGAGC
Organism: Planctomycetota bacterium; assembly: GCA_016209535.1. Lineage (GTDB taxonomy): Bacteria > Planctomycetota > UBA8108 > UBA8108 > SXIK01 > JACQVW01. The sequence continues at coordinate 94 of JACQVW010000704.1, forward strand.
GGGATCTCGAGGAGCCGCCCCAGGTCCAGGTCGTAGACCACGGTCTTGAGAGCCTCGTCGAAGGCGCCGTAGACGACCCGCCGTGTGCCGGCGTCGGCGCCAAACACGAAGGCGCCGTCCGGACCCGTGATCTGGATGTAGTCATCGGTCACGGCCACCTCATCCTTGCGCACCTCGAGGACGTGGCTCGAGGCCGACGAGCGCGGGTGCGTCTCCGCGGCGCTCGCGAGGGCCCGGTTGAAGAGGTAGGCGGGGAGCTGGGGGAAGTCGCTCAGGAGCGTCACGGAGTAGGAGAGGACGATCAACTCCCCGGGGCCCAGGTCGGGCAGCTCGGACCAGACGACCCTCGCCACAGGCTCGAAGCTGCCTCCGTGGCTTATTTCCTGCACGCTCGAGACGAGCTCGGGGTTGAAGAGATCGTCGATGACGAAGAGGTCCGTGAGGGGAGCCTGGCCGAAGTTCTGGAGGAAGACCTGGTAGGTCACGGTCTCGCCGGGCGTGGCCACGCCGCCCGTGAGGTCGGTCTTGGTCACCGCGAGCGGGGTTCTCCGGACGGGGTCGACGAGGATCGACTCCTCGGCCGAGGCCATGTCGTCTCCGGCGGCGGAGGCGGTGGCCCGGCTCACGAGCTCGATGCTCCTCAGCTCGATCAGGTCCGGCAGGTCGTCGGGAGCCCTACGGATGTAGTGCACGCGCGTGCTTTCCCCCGGCCCCAGGGAGCCGATCTTCCAGGTGATGCTGTTGCTCGCGCCGTCGAAGGCGCCGTCGCGACCGGGCGGCAGGATGAGCGGGAAGGACGTGGGAAAATCGAGCTCCTCGCGCAGCGAGATGTCCGCCAGCGGATCCCTCCCGATGTTGATCACGGAGATGTCGACGTCGACGTGCTCGCTGGGCGAGACCGTGCCCGCGAAGGCGCTGTTCGCCCGGTCGATGGCGAGCGCCGAGAGGGTGCCTTTCACCACGGTGACGGTGCTCGCGGCCGTGACCAGGCCGGCTTCTTTCGTCTCGAGCTCGACCGTGTTCGCCACGAGGTGCTCGCCCGGGGGGAAGACGTCGAGGACGCGCACCGCGTAGAACGCGAGCCTGCGGAACGAGTCGCTTTTCTCCAGGTCCGCGAGGGCTCCCGCCGGCCAGACGATCGCGTTCCCTTCCCGCCTCTCGCCGCCATCGGTCACGTAGAGGATCTCCAGGCCCGGGGGCACGACGTCCTCCATCTTCAGGCCCGTGAGGCGCATGGGGCCCGCGGGGAAGCGCGCGGAGATGCTGTAGGTGAACAAGTCGCCGGGGGAGACGCGGTCGCGGCTCGGCTCCTTGCGGAGCTCGACGGGGGGCTTGTTGCACTCGCCCCGCGCCCGGACCTTGGCGGACACGGTGCCGCCGCGGGGGAAGAACCTCGGAGAGTCCTCGGGCTCGTCCCAGCGGCCGGAGAACACCGGCCCCCACTGCGCCGAACCCTTGCCGTCGCAGAGGACGAGGGGGAGGTCGCTGGCGGCGATCGACCCCACCGTGGCGCCCCTCAGGTCCTGGTGGTCTACCACCGTGAGGACGAGGGGATCGGTGGAGACCACGTCGTACTCGCGGAACGTGAACTGGGTCCCGGCGGAGAGCGGGTCGCAGTCGCCGCAGGGCTGCCAGCTCCTGTCGAGGGAGAACGTGACGCTCGTGGCGAAGAGCGACTCCCCGACGGTCCGGGTGTCGCTGTCGGGCGTGATCCGGACGCGGAGCGGGCTGTTCTTCACCGCGACGACGCTGAAGTGCGCCACGTCGCCCGCCGCTGCCAGAGTCCCAGCCTCGAGGTCGATCTCCAGATCGGGCGCCCCCGCCTGCTCGATGCGCCCGTCGCTCGAGCGGAGGACGAGGACCGGGAGCGGGAGCACTCGGGCCGCCGGATCCTCGAGGTCGCGGACCTCCTCCACCTGCGCCTCGTAGCGCACGCGGATCGGCGTCTCGAAGACGAGGCCGTCAGGCTCGAGCTCCCAGGCGGCATCCGGGGGGCCGTCGCCGCCTCGTATGTCCGCAGGGATCTCGTCGAAGGACAGCTTGCGGACGCGGATCCTGACCGGCTCCGCCACGGCGCCGGCGGGCACGTCGAGCGTGAGCCGTCCGTCCTCGCTTCGGAGCGTGCCCCCGGCCTCGGGCGTCACGTCGAGGCCCGAGGGCTGCTCGCAGGGCGCGAAGGCCGCGCAGCGGAGGGAATCCGCTGTAGGGTCCGGGCCGCAGTCCGGGAAGGGGGCCGGCGGCGCCGCCCCGCCTAGGAAGAGGAACGAGAGATCGAACACCGCGTCGGTGAGGTTGATGCCGCCAGAGTCGTCGCCATCCGCGGCGTCATCGCAGGGGAGCTGCGCAGGGCTTCCCAGGAACAAGAACCCCAGGACCGCGATGGGGTCGCTGATCTGGAACCGCCCGTCGGCGTTGGCATCGCCGCGGGTGAAGAAGGGGACCTGGCCGCGGGCGGGCGCGCCGGCGAGCGCGAGAGCGGCGGCGAGGAGGAAGAAAAGCGGGGTCAGTGGCGGGGGGCGAAGACGGGACATCGAGAATCTCCTGGGATCGAGGTGGGAGAGGTATTGCAGGACGAAGATGTACGGCCTCGCGGGTAACTACGGAGCCGGAGCGCCTTCGGATCTCTTGGGCCGAGGGTCCCCCCACCCGCTGTCCGATCCCAGGGCGCAGCGAAATAGGCACTTACCGTGCCGCTGCGACGTCGTCCTGAACCGGGGACGTGATCGCCGCGACGATCTTCATGGGCCGGCCGCACGAGGAGCACAAGCAGGGATCGTCGAAATACACCTTGGCGAAATACACCTTGGCGTTTAGTTTCGCCCCGTTGCGCCGACGCTTCTTTCTGAAGGCCGTCTCCTCCTCGCTGGGCCCCTCGAGGTCTCAAGGAGGCGGCAGGGTGGATGGCTCTGCGCTTCGGGCCTGGAGGCCGGACCCGGGCGGCGCCGAAGGGAGCGGCGCGAGGGCTTCGAGCGCGCCCACGAGGCCGCGGAGCGTGCGGTCGAGTCCCTCCCGCCGGACGCGGAGCCCGCGGCCCTCGACCTCCTTGAGAGGGCCGGCCCTGACACGCCAGGTCGCCGGAGGTGACGCTCACGACAGCGCCCGGACAGCCGAACACCAGGTTGAACCCGAAGCCCGACACGGGCCGTCCGCCGGCGACGGCGTGGACCTCGATGGCCACGGGCGCACCGGGGCAGACCTCGACGAGGGCCGGCGAGACGAGCATCTCGTGGGCGCCGGGAGGCGCCGAGCACTGCGCCTCGAGCCGGCCGCCCGCCACGAGGGCGGCTGCCAGCGCAGCCATCAAACAAGGTAATCGCCGCGACCCCCGGCCACCGCGTCAGCTCGGGGTCCTCCACCACCGCCGCGGCGAGGTCGACGAGGCCGTCGAGCAGCTCAAGAAGAGCCTGGCGCTCTTCCCGGGGTGGGCACCCGGCCCGACCGCTGAGGGATCGCGGCCGGAGCGTCCTCCGCTCGAAGGCAGTCAAGGGCGCTCTGAGATCTCCGGCCACCGCCGCGGGGCCGACTATCCGTTGTCGAAGAGTCCGTTGCCGAAGAGCGAGCAGCCCTCTCCGGTCCGGCACCTCAAGATCGGCCAGAAGAGCTTCCCAAACTTCAGGATCGTGGCCTCGATCCCCGCGCCGAAGCCGAGCTTCCCTTGAGCGGTGACGCTCACGCGCCAGGTGACCTCGAGCTTGAGGATCTCGAGGCCGCAGAACTTCTTCTCGAAGAGCTTGATGTTCTTCCCGCCGCTGATGTTGCTCTTCTCCGGGCTCGTGATGTTGATGTTGACTCGTATCTTCTCGTCGAGCGTCGTGTCCACGGCGATCGTGAAGATCTTCTCGCCGCCCTGGAGCCAGATCCGCACATCGAACTTCTTCAGGCCGAGCCGGTTCTTGGGCGGCAGGTCGGCGATGACGAAGATGAAGCCCACGCGCAGGCCCTCGATCGAGAGCAGCACCGGCAGCATGGCCAGGGGCGCGATGGCCGCGAAGGCCTGCACGGTCTCCGCGATGCCGATGTAGTAGCACACCCGTATCCCGATGCTCATGGCCTGGAGCCCGGCGTGGATCGCCGTGGAGATCGAGATCCCCGCCAGCCCCCCGAAGACCAGGCCCGAGGGGTCGATGAAGTTCGCCGGGTTCCCGCCCGCGTACAGGTACTTGTGGAGCGTGACCGGGTCCTGGGTGAAACCGAAGAAGGGGTCGGGCGACGTGAAGCGGCCCGTGGAGGGGTCGTAGTACCTCGCTCGCAGGTAGTAGAACCCGCTGTTGGGGTCGAACTGCTCTCCCGTGTAGAGGTATGGGTTCTCCGTCGAGCCCATCGTCGCCAGGAGCAGCCCGTAGGAGTCGTAGGTGTACGTGTCCGTGACCGTCTCCGAGGCGTCCGTGAGGAGGCGCGTGCTCCCAAGCCCGTCGTAGTGATAGAAGCTGGCGGCGCCGCCGCGGTTCATGCTCAAGAGGTCATCGCCGTAGGTGTAGAAGGCCCGCAGGGCGCCGAGGCCATCGCGCTCCTCGATCACCTGGGTGTGACCCGTGTTGCTCGCCGTGTCGACGAGGTAGGTCACGGTCTCGGAGCCGCTGATCCTCGCGACCCTATTCCCGGCGGCGTCGTAGGCGTAGTCCGTAAGGCTCGTCCCATCGCTCACGCGGACCATCCTGTCCTGGTAGTCGTACGTGAACGTCGTGACCGTCGCCCCGTCGTCCCTCTGGATCAAGTTGCCGGCGCCATCGTAGGAGTACGTGGTCCCGTTCTCGGTCAACAGGCGGTCGTTGGCGTCGTAGGTGTAGTGCACCGGCGTCCCGTCCCTCTCCATGTGCACGCGGTTCCCGACGGCGTCGTACTCGTAGGAGGTGTCGTAGGGATCCGCGCCGGCGCGGACCTCCCTCGTGAGGCGGTTCAAGCCATCGTACGTGTAGGTGACCGTCGTCCCGCCGAGCTCCGTTACGTTCGTCCGCATGCCCGTGGGCGAGAGATCGTAGTCGAAGGAGCCGAGGACCGCGCCGGAGCTCGTCTTGTGCACCAGGCGCGTCAGACGGTTCAAGGAGTCGTAGGTGTACTCGGTCAGCGGACCGTTCGGCGCGGTCGTGGAGACCCGGTTCCCGGCGAGGTCGTAGGCGTACTCCGTGGCCCCCTCGGGGCCGGTGACCTTCGTGAGGCGGTTGAGCGCGTCGTACTCGTAGGTAACCAGGCCCGCTGGGCTCGAGACGCTGAGGCGGTTGCCGTTCCCGTCGTAGGTGTAGCCCACGACGGAGCCATTGGGATGGGTCACGCTCAGGAGGCGGTCCCGCCCGTCATAGGCGTACCGTGTCGTGCCTCGGGAATCCGTCGCGGCCGAGACCTTGCCCGTCCCCGTGTACTCGAGGGACACCGAGGTTCCGTCCTGGTACGTCCTGCGGGTCACCCGGTCGGCCGCGTCGTACTCGAAGGTCGTCCGGAACCCGTTGTAGTCGACGTGCTCCGCGAGCCGCCCGGCCTCGTCGTAAGCGAAGTTCTCCGACTGCCCGCCTGGGAGGGTGCGTAGGGTCGGCCTGCCGAGCTCGTCGAAGAGGGACAGCGTGACGCGCCCGAGCGCGTCCGTCTGGCCCACGAGGTTCCCCGCCTCGTCGTACTCGTAGGTCGTCACGGGCGACGCCTCTCCGGCCGCGGGGGGCGGCAGCGTGACCGAGAGCAGGTTGCTTGCGCCGTCGTACTGGTAGAGGGTCGTGGCGCCGCTCGGATCCGTCCTCTCAACCTCCCTGAAGAGCGCGTCGTACACGCTCGCGAGCGACGTCCCGTCGGGATAGATCGTCCTCACCTTGCGGCGCAGGCCATCGTACTCGGACTCCGTCCTCCGGCCGAGGGGGTTCGTCAGCGCCGTGGCGTTGCTGGCCCCGTCGTACTCGACGACCGTCACCGGGCGGACCATGTCGCTCGAGCTCGGGTCGAAGACGGGGGGATGGATGGTCCTCACCCGCCGGCCCGCCGCGTCGTACTCGTAGTCCGTGCGGTTCCCGTTCCCGTCGATCTCCGCCTTGACGCGGCCTCCGGCGGTGTAGACCTCGGTCACGACGGACCCGTCGGCCAAATGGGTGGCCGTGACTCGGTTGAGCTCGTCGTACTCGTAGGTCGTGGCGTTGCCCGACCGGTCCACCGACCGGACCACGTTGCCCCTGGCGTCGTACTCCGTCTGGTCGGAGGTGCCATCGGGATGGACGACGCTCGTCCTGAGCCCTCGCTCCTCGTACTCGAAGGTGGTCCGGCGTCCGAGGGGGTCGATCCTCGCGGTCTCGAGCCCAGCCGCGTTGTACTCGTAGCGCGTGACGCCTCCGAGCGCGTCCGTCGTCGAGGTCCGGCGGTTCTTGGCGTCGTAGGTGTGCGCCGTCACGAGCTGCTTGAGCTCGCCCGCGATGGTCCTGTGCTCCGTCTCTCGGACGACGTTGCCGTTCGCGTCGTGAGCGAACTCCTTGAAGCTCATCCTGTTGCCGCCGCCGTCGGCGACCTCCTTGGAGAGGACGAGCCCGACGGCATGGTGGGTGAACCGCGTCTCGTTCCCCATGGCGTCCGTGATCTTGACGAGGAGCCCCTGAGCGTTGTACGTGTTCGTGGTCACGCCGCCTTCGGCGTCCTCCGTCGACAGGAGGCGCCCCTCGGCGTCGTAGGTGTTGCGAGTGACATTTCCATTGGGGTCCGTCGTGACCAGGGGGCGGCCCGCCCCGGCGTACGTCCTCGTCGTCACGAGGTTCAAACCGGCCGGATCCACGGTCTGGCGCGTGATGTTTCCGTCCGCGTCGTACTGGAAGGTCTTCGTGATCCCGTCGGGGTCCGTCTCGGAGATCAAGTTGCCTTGAGCGTCGTAGGTGAAGCTCCGGCGGACGAGGACGAGCGCGCCGTCGACCACCGCCGGCTGCTCCACAAGGGTCACGTTGCCCCTCCCGTCGTAGACGTAGCGGGTGAGGTTGCCCCTCGGATCGCGGAGGATCTCCTCGTTCCCGGCCACGTCGTGCGTGTACTCGAAGCGGTTGCCCTTCGCGTCGACCGTGGCGATCACCCTGCCCTGCTCGTCGTACTCCGTGCGGTAGGCCCGGTTGCCGAGGGGGTCACGGATCTCGAGCAGGTTGTGCATGCGATCGTACGTGAACTCCGTGCGGCTTCCCACCTCGTCGATGACCACGGCCAGGTCGCCCCGGATGTTGTACTCGTAGCGGATCACGCTCCCGTTGGGGTCCGTGATGCTCGCGATGCGGCCCTGGGCGTCCCGGGTGAAGCCGATGCTCTTCCCGTCGGAGCGCAGGATGCCGTTCGTCGCGAAGGTGGTCGTGTTCCCGTTCGGGTCGACGATCCTCGTGAGCCGGTGCCGCAGGCTGCCCGGCGTCACCTCGGTGAACGTGAACTGATAGTCTTCCTCATCGGTGTAGAAGAAGGAGCCCGGGTTGTACGGCTCGAAGTCCGAGTCCAGGATCGTGACTTCCCCGATCCCTCCGACGACGAAGAAGGGGGACTCGCCGGCGACGAGCGTCCCCTTGGCGGTGGCCCCGCCGACGTAGTTCATGCTGTCGAGGAAGTCGATGGGGAAGAGCACCTGCGACGACGGATTGGGGAGGGCGACGAACTGCCGTTTCTCCTCGGCTCCGAACTGGATCGTCGCCGTGTGAGGCTTCGTGGCCGACAGCGAGTAGACCGGGAAGAAGCCCCCGCTCCGCTCCTGCTTCCAGGCGATCGCCGGGCTCCGGTTCTCGACCAGCTCCGCGCCATGGATCGAGGCCTTCCACCCGAATCCGAAATCGCCCACCATCTTGTTGCGGCTGTCGTAGATCCTCGCGAGCTCGAGGTTCGTGTTCCCGAACCGCAGGGACTTGTCGTCGAACGTCAGGGTGAAGGGCCCGACCTTCAGGCGGCCCGAGTCCACCTCGACGGTCGTCGACGCGGAGGCTTCCATGCCACCCAGGTTCCGGGCCGTGAGCCGGATCGTGTAGACGCCGTTGTCGACCGTGCCCGGATCGAGGGTCGCGAGGGTGCCGCCCGTCACGGGCGCCGCCCCGCTCCCGAGCTCCACGAAGCCGTTCGTGCCTTGCGCCGCCAGCTCCACCACATACCCGGCGAAGTTGTCGCCGCTCGCCGTCCCGACGATGCCCGCCGGTGAAGAGATCAGGGAGTCTTCCGCCGGCGACGCGATGGCGACGGTCAAGGACGTCGTGATCGTGGGGTCGACCACCAGGAAGTCCGCGAAGTCCATGAACTGGTTCCCGGCGAGATCGAGGGCCACGACCTCGATGCGGTGGGTGCCCAACGAGTCGCCGCGGACCGTGCTCTCGAAGACTCCGCCGCCCAGGTCGCTCGCCGGGATGAGCTCTCCGTCGAGCTTCACCATGACGTTTCCGATGCCCTCGTTGTCCTGGGTCCGGATCCTGACCGTCGCAGAGTCCCCGAGGGCGAGGGCCTCGAACCCCAGCTCGATCACGAGCACCGGCGGCACCCGGTCGTCCGACGGCTCCGCCACGGTGAAGCTCGCCGTGGTGGAGTCCTGGAGCCCGTCGGGGTCCGTCGCCGTGAAGGTGATCTGCTCCGTCACCCGCGTGCCCGGGGCGTAGGTGACCGTGGCCACGCGGTCCGTGATCGTCACCACGAGCTCCGTCGGACCCGAGGCGTTCCAGACGATCGCCGAGTCCGGGTGGTCCGGATCGCTCACGAAGCCGTCGAGCGCGATGGGCGAGAAGGGGTTGGGGTCCTGCACCACCTGGTTCGGGATCGCCCCAACCACCGGCGGGTGCGTCGCATCCACGACGGTCACCGTGAAGTCCTGCGCCGCGACGGAGCCCGGAAGGTCCGTCACCACGACCCGCACCGCGTGGTCCCCGAGCTGCCCGGCATCGGGCGTCCACTGGATGAGCCCGCTCGAGCCGTCGATGGTCATGCCCGAGGGAGCCTGGGCGAGCGAGAACGTGAGGGGATCGCCCTCCTCGTCCACGGCGTTCACGTCGTAGGCGTACGGGAAGCCCACGTCGGCCTGGGTCACCGGCGCCGAGACGATCTCCGGCGGGTCGTTCACCGCGAGAACCGTCAACGTGTAGGTCTGCACGTCCGACTCATCGAGCCCGTCGTCGACCCTCACGGTCACCGTGTGGTCCCCCACGTCGGCGAGGGCCGGCGTCCAGGAGATGACTCCCGTCATCGCGTCGATCGTCATGCCCGCCGGCGACGCCGTGAGCGAGAAGACCAGCGGGTTACTGTCCGGGTCCGTCGCTTCCACGTCGTAGCTGTAGGGCGCGTCCTCCGAGGCCGTCGTCACGGGCGCGCTCGTGATCTCCGGCGGCCGGTTCCGCTCCAGGACCTCGAGGGTGTAGCTCTGCGCGGCGTCGGCCCCGTGCACGTCCACCACGCGCACCGTCACCGGGTGCATGCCCACGTCGGCCATCGCGGGCGTCCACTGGACGAGTCCCGCCGCGTCGATCGCCATGCCGGCGGGCCCGGCCACGAGCGCGTAGCTCAAGGCATCGCCGTCCTCGTCCGAGGCCGCCACCTGGTAACGGTACAGCCTCTCCGCCACCGCCTGCAGCGGCGGGCTCGAGGTGATGACCGGCGCGTCGTTCACGTTCGCCACGGCGATCCCGAAGCTCTGGCTCGCCGAGCCGCCCCTGGGGTCCATCGCCACCACCCGCACCTGCGCCGTGATTCCGCCCACGTCCGGCGTCCACTCGATGAGGCCGCTCGTCGGGTCGATCACCATGCCGGCCGGGAACAGGGCGAGGGAGAACGTCACCACGGCGTCGTCCTCGTCCGTCGCGTCCACATCGTAGGCGTACGGGCTGTTCTCCGTGGCCACGAGGGGCGGGCTCGAGGTGATGACCGGCGGGTCGTTCACGTCCGTGACCACCAGCGTGAAGCCCTGCGTGTCCTCGCCGCCCCGCGGGTCCCTCACGCGCACCGTCACGCCGTGGGAGCCCACGTCAGCATTCGCAGGAGTCCACTGGATGAGGCCGCTCGAGCCATCGATGGACATCCCCGCGGGCGCCTGGACGAGGTCGAAGACCAGCGCCGCGTCGTCGATGTCCGTCGCGTCCACGTCGTAGGCGTAGAGCCTCTCCTCCTCGGCGAGGAGCGGCGGGCTCGTCGTGATCGCCGGCGGGTCGTTCACGTCCACCACCGTGAGCGTGAAGGCCTGCTCCGCGCTCGCCCCGTTGGGGTCCGAGGCCCTCAGGAGGACCGCGTGCTGCCCCACGTCCCCCTGTCCGGGCCGCCAGGAGACCATCGCCCCGTCGAAGCCCATGCCGGCGGGGCCCTGGACGAGGAGGAGCGTGATCGCGTCCCCGTCCGCGTCCGTCACCTGCGGGCCGTAGGTGTACAGCTCGTCCTCGTTCGCCGAGGTCGGCGGCGTCGAGGCGAAGACCGGAGGGGCGTTGATATGCACGACCGCGCTCGCCGTCCCCTCGCCCGAGTGGTTGTCCCGCACCCTGAGGGTCACCGTGAAGTCCCCCGGAGCCCCGAACACATGCGTGACGACGATGCCCGTGGTGGCCTGCCCGTCGCCGAAGTCCCAGGAGTGCGTGATCGGATCCCCGTCCGGATCCTGCGACGCCGAGCCGTCGAAGGTAAACTGGTCTCCCACGTTCTGCCCGATCTCGGTCAAGATGAAGCTCGCCAGAGGCACCTGGTTCGGCGGACCCACCTCCACCGTGAACTCGTAGGTGCTCTCCCCGCCCCGGCCGTCCTTCACCATCAGGCTCCCGAGGTACGTCCCCTCCGCCGCGTACTCATGGCTCGCCTGGACTCCCATGTCCCCTGGCGTCGAGTCGCCCCAGCTCCAGGCGTGCTCCAGCGGGTCCCCGTCCGGGTCGCTCGAGGGCGAGCCGTCCAGGGTCAGGACCTCGCCCAGCCTCACCACGAAGTCCGGACCGTCCCTCACCAGGGCCGTCGGCTCCCGGTTCGGCTCGTCGATCTGCACCGTCGCCTGGTCCGACGCCGTCCCGCCCCGGCCGTCGTTGACGATCAAGGTCGCCACGAAGTTCCCCGCCGCCGTGTACACGTGGATCGGGTTCTCGTCGTTCGAGGTCTGGCCGTCCCCGAAGCTCCAGGTGTAGGTGAGGGCGTCTCCGTCGGGATCCGAGGTCCCCGCCGAGCTGAAGCTCACCGGCTGGCCTCTCAAGGCCACGTAAGGCCCGTTGGCGTCCGCCACCGGCGGCGTGTTCACCGACGGCTTCACGAGGAGCTCGTAGATCTGCGTGTCCTCGCCGCCGCGGTTGTCCCGCGCCGCCAGGAACACCGTGTGCACCCCCACCTGGTCCTCGCGCGGCGTGAAGCTCACGACTCCCGTCCCCGCGTCCATGACCATGCCCTCCGGACCCTGGAGGAGCGCGAAGGTGATCGGGTCCCCGTTGCCGTCCGTCGCGTTGACGTCGTAGGTGTACGGCTCCCCCGCCACCGCCTGCAGCACCGGCGAGGTCGTGATCCTCGGCCTCAGGTTGAGATCCCTCGAGCGCGGGCTGGACGTCACCGCCACCGTGCAGCTCGAGCCCACGGGATCCACCTCCGAGTGGTTCTCGTTGTGGTGGTAGACCACGATCCGGTAGAAGTACCGCACGTTGAGCTGGATGCCCTGGTCGAGGTACGTCGAGTAGGTCGAGTGGGTCACGGCGATCTTCGTGAAGCCGTGGTTCGGGCCGAGCTCGCTCCTCCAGATCTGGAAGTGCTGCCCGCCCTTCGGGGTCCAGGTGAGCTGGATCTTCTGGTCCTTGGGCCGGGCCGCGAGGTCGTCGATGACCTTCTGGTAGACCAGCACCTCGGCGAAGTCGTCGTCCGTGAGGTCCGGCTGCCCCGCCTGGGGGAACACGGTCGCGGTGCGGTCCTTCACCCTCAGGCCTACCGTCTTGAGCCCCGGCGTCGTGAACCCCGTCAAGAAGACCGGCTTCACCCCCGTCACCCCGTCGTCGAAGTCCAGGGGCTGCTGGAAGTCCACCTCCCACTGGTAGCTCTGGATCGAGTCCCCGTCGCCCTGGTCGATGTCGAAGGACCCGGAGCCGTCGAACTGGATCGCCTCGCCCACCGCCGCCACGTACGGACCCCCGGCGTCCGCTGTGGGCGGGTGGGGCGGGATCGTGATCCGGATCTCCACCGTCCCCGTGTCAAACAGGGGCGGCGTGTTGTTGTCCTCCACCTGCAAGGTCACCCGGAAGGTCTTGAGCTGCCCGAAGGTGTGCGTCACCGCCGGGCCCGTCGCGTCGGGCGTGTCGAAGTCGATCCCGTCGGAGTCGTCGAAGTCCCAGCGGTACTGGACGATCTGGAAGAACGGGTCCTGGTGGAAGCTGCCCGTGGCGTCGAAGCTGATCGCCTGCCCCACGGCCCCGGGGTTCGGGCGGGCGTTGATGACCGCCACCGGGCCCTGCTGGAAGAGCGTGCTCGTCAAGATGATGATCGCCCAGGCCGAGGCGTAAGGCCGGTCCCCGAGCCACGCGTTCGAGACCCAGGAGCCGTCCGTCTGCCGCTGCCGGTTCA
>JACQVW010000705.1 GCA_016209535.1 Planctomycetota bacterium
CATGGGGAACGACTGCGCCACCGGCGTCGCCTTCACGCGGAACCCGGGCAACGGGGAGAACAACTTCTACGGCGAGTACCTGATCAACGCCCAGGGCGAGGACGTCGTGGCCGGGATCCGCACGCCCGCGCCCATCAACGAGTCCTCCAAGAGCGAGCACAACGCCCACGAGGTTTCCCTCGAGAAGGCAATGCCGAAGGTCTACCGCGACCTGCACGCGATCCAGCGGAAGCTCGAGCGGCACTACCGGGACATGCAGGACATCGAGTTCACCATCGAGAAGGGGCGGCTCTTCATGCTCCAGTGCCGCGTGGGGAAGCGGAACGGGCCGGCGGCCGTCCGCATGGCCGTGGACATGGTCAAGGAGAAGCTCATCTCGCCCGAGGAGGCCGTGAAGCGCGTGAGCGCGGCCCAGCTCGACGAGCTCCTCCACCCGATCCTGGACCCCAAGGCCGAGAAGACCGTGCCCCAGCTCGCGAAGGGCCTCCCTGCCGGGCCCGGCGGCGCCACGGGGACCGTCGTCTTCACGGCGGCGGACGCCGTGAAGGCGGCCCACGACGGCAGATCCGTGATCCTCGTGCGCGAGGAGACGAACCCCGAGGACGTGGAGGGCATGCGCGCCGCGGAGGCAATCTTGACGGCCCGGGGCGGCATGACCTCGCACGCGGCGCTCGTCGCCAGGGGCTGGGGCAAGTGCTGCATCGTGGGCTGCTCGGCCATCGAGGTGGACCTCCACAAGCGCCAGCTCACGGTCGCGGGAGGGAAGAGCCTCAAGGAGGGCGACTGGATCAGCCTCAACGGGACGCGCGGCGTGGTCTACGAGGGCAAGCTCAACATGGTCGATGCCACCGAGGGCGGCGGACTCTTGAACGAGTTCCTCGGCCTCTGCGACAAGATCCGAGCCCTCAAGGTCCGCACGAACGCGGACACCCCCGAGGACGCCCGGCGGGCACGCGCCTTCGGCGCCGAAGGGATCGGCCTCTTCCGCACGGAACACATGTTCTACGGGGAGAGCTCGGAGAAGCCTTTGCGGCACCTGCGCCGCATGATCCTCTCGGCGACGCCCGAGCAGAGGAAGGAGGCCATCGACGAGCTCTTCCCCTACGTGAAGAGCGACATCAAGGGCACCCTCGAGGCGATGGCCGGGCTGCCCGTGACGATCCGGCTCCTCGACCCGCCCCTCCACGAGTTCGTCCCGAGCGACGAGGGGCAGCTCGCGGACCTCGCCCGCTCGATCGGGATGACCCTCGCCGAAGCGAAGAAACGCGCCGACGGCCTCCACGAGTCGAACCCCATGATGGGGCACCGCGGCGTGCGCCTCGGCGTCACCTACCCCGAGGTGACGGAGATGCAGGTCCGCGCGATCTTCGAGTCCGCCGCGGAGCTCCTCGCCGCGAAGCAGAAGGTGTTCCCGGAGATCATGGTGCCCGTGGTGGGCCTCGAGACGGAGCTCAGGAACCAGCTCCAGCTCATCGCGAAGGTCCACGGGGAGGTCTGCGCGGCGAAGGGCTTGAAGAGGATACCGCACCTCGTGGGGACCATGATCGAGATCCCGAGGGCGGCCCTCATGGCGGGCGAGCTGGCGAAGAGCGCCGAGTTCTTCTCCTTCGGCACGAACGACCTGACCCAGATGACCTTCGGGTTCTCCCGCGACGACATGGGCGGGTTCCTGCCGGCCTACCTGGAGAAGAAGATCTTGGTCGAGGACCCCTTCCAGTCAATCGACAAGACCGGGGTCGGAGAGCTGATCCGGATCGGCATCGAGCGGGGCCGCGCCGCGCGGCCGGACCTCAAGGTCGGGATCTGCGGCGAGCACGGCGGCGACCCGGCGTCGGTGAGGTTCTGCCACGCCGTGGGCATGGACTACGTCTCCTGCTCGCCCTTCCGGGTGCCCATCGCCCGCCTCGCGGCGGCTCAGGCCGTCGTCGAGGCCAATGCGAAGGGGGCCGGCGCCAAGGGCGCGGCCCCGGGTGCGGCGTCGCGAGTCTCGCGCGGCGTCGCGGCCCGCCCCAGAGCCCCCCGAGCCGTCGCCGCGAGCTCGGCGAACGGCGCGCGGCGCAAGCGGGCTCTGGCCAAGGCCCGGTGAGCGCGCCCCGGCGCTCTCGAGCCTGGATCCCGGCCGGCCGGGACCGATAACCGAGGCGCGGCCCAGCCTCCGCCCGTGGGTTCGCTCCTGGGCTCCCGGGCCCATGGGCCCAGGAGCCGCCCATGGGCCCAGGAGCCCATGGCTGTTGCTCCCCCATCGGGGGCTCGTTAAGCTTATGCAGCCCATGAGCGCGACACCCACCACGCCGCAGGCAGGGGCGGACTCGCCGCAGGGCACGCCGCCCCTGGTCCACGTCAAGATGGTGGACCGTCCGTGGGCGAGGATCCGCCTGCCCTGGGAGAAGGTCCTCATCTGGGGCCTCTTCCTCGTCCTCGTCTACGCGCTGCGCCACTTCTTCTTCATCATCTTCATGACCTTCATCGTGAGCTACATCATGCGCAGCGTGGTGCGGCGCATCTCTCGGTTCGTCCTGCCGGGGCGCGAGAACGTCTGGCTCGAGCGCGGCTTCACCGTCGCCGGCTTCGCCGTCCTCCTCTTCGGGCTCTACATGGCGGGGAACTACATCGGCCCCGAGCTCTACCGGCAGGGGACGGCGCTCTTCGCCCGCGTGACGCAAGTGGAGCCGGAGAAGACCCTGAACGAGATCCTGACGAAGACCCTGGGGAGCTACCTCTTCCAGCGCAAGTACGGTGGTCAGGACGACCCGCGGTACAAGGCGGGGCTCGAGGAGCTCCGGCAGGGGGAGGGCCTCGTGAAAGCCGAGTACTTGCAATTCCAGCTGATCGTCGAGTCGCTCGAGGAGCGCTTCAAGGTCGACGAGGCGGGGAAGATCAAGGCCCGCCTCACCGAGAAGGACTTCGAGGCGTGGTTCATCCGCCTGAAGGCTCCCGCCGTCTACGCCTCCGGCCGCGATGCGTACATCGCCCGGTGCGAGGAGCGCTACGAGCAGGCCGCCGTCTTCGCGGGCCTGCCGCCCCTCGCCGAGAAGCGCAAGGAGCCGGACTACGAGGTGTTCCGGGAGCAGAAGATCCTGGAGATGATCGCGCGCGAGTACCTGGACCGGACCTCGAAGGACTATGGCGGCTTCCGTGCCGAGTGGGACACCTATGCCGTGAAGGAGGCGCTCGCGGCCCTGGCGGGCTCCGGCGAATACGAGCGGCGGTTCCGGGAGCACTACGAACGCCTCATGAGGTCCGACGCGCCCGTGGGCCCCGGGGGGAAGCCCCCGTACCCCTACGCGAGGTTCGTCGAGCTCAAGACGGCCCACGAGAAGGGAATGGAGGCTTTCCTCGCCGCGGTCCAAGACGTCGCGGTGCCGTCGAGCGAGGAGGACAGGCTCACGCAGGCCCGTGCGGCCTTCGAGCTGAAGGAGACGAGAGCGCTCCTCAAGGAGTTCTCCGAGGGCGAAGTCTTCAAGCGCATGGGCGAGACCTCGAGCACCTACGTCGAGACCGGCCTGAAGGCGCTCGCCGCCTGGGTCCAGGGCACGATTGCGTACGTCGTGACGATCCCCATCCAGCTCGCCTTGAGCCTCCTCCTCAGCCTCTTCATCACCCTCGACATCCCGAGGCTGCGCCGCGGGATCTTGAGCCTCAAGCAGAGCCGCGTCCAGGGCCTCTTCGAGGAGATCGCGCCGGGCCTCTACAACTTCGGGCGCCTCATCGGCCGCGCGTTCCAGGCCCAGGGCGTGATCGCCATCTTCAACACCTTCCTCACGTTCGTCGCGATCCGGGCCCTCGGGATCCAGAACGAGATCTTCCTCTGCGCCCTCGTGTTCCTTTGCAGCTTCATACCCGTCCTGGGCGTGGTGCTCTCGAGCGTGCCGATCGCCATCATGGCCATCGTGCAGCCGGGGGGCCCCCTCCTCCTGGCCCTCGAGGCCCTCGCGGCGATCCTGGTGATCCACTTCATCGAGACGAGCGGCCTGAACCCGAAGATCCTCGGCGACATGCTCCACCTGCACCCGGTGCTCGTCCTGGCCGTGCTGGCGATCGGCCAGCACTTCTTCCGCGTCTGGGGACTCCTCCTCGCCGTGCCGGTCACGGTCTTCATCATCCGGTGCGTGATCCTCGACGAGGAGATCCCCGGGCTGATCGAGCAGGACCCCCTCGCGAAGGTATCGAAGGCGGCGGCCGCCCCCGCCGCGGCGCAGGACGCGGCGCCGCAGCTCGGCCTCAAGGGGGAGGCGGCCGGGGTGGGGGCGAAGGTGCCCGCGGGCGCTGGCGCCGGCACGGGACGAGGGTAGCGGGAGAGGACGCGGGTAGGGGGGGAAGAGGACAGCGCCTGGCCGCCGGGCCTCCCTTGGCCCTTGCAAAGCCGGAAGAAACGCCTATTTTTGTGGCGCTTCTCGCCCGAAATACTGGTTATCCGGCATGTCCGCGTTCAGACCCTTCAGCACGAGCCGGCTCGTCCTCCTGGGGATCGAGCCTTACCGGGTCCACGCCTACTGGGACGCCGAGCCCGGGGCCGTGGATGAGGCCCGGCTCCGCGTGGGCGACCCCGAGGCGAGGCTCGTCCTCCGCTTCCACGAGGTATCGCGCGTCGAGCTCGACGGCGCGAGCTCGGGCGAGACCTTCGACATCGCCGCCGGCGCCCTCACCGGGAACCACTACGTGAGCCTGTTGAGCCCCGGGAAGACCCTCGTAGCCGAGCTCGGCCTCGCCGCCGCGGGTGGGCCCTTCGCGTCCCTCGTCCGGTCCAACGTGGTCGACCTGCCGCGGGGCTCCGAGTCGCCGGAGTACGTCGAGCGGTCCCGGCGAGTCGGCGGCAGGCCGGACCCCCTCTGGAGGCCGCGGCGTCCTGAGACGGTGGAGGATGCCGCCCCGGCCCGCGCGGCCGATGCGGCGCTGTCCGAAGAGGAGGAGCCCGGCGGCCGCGGCGCCGAGGCCTGGACCGAGGCTCCGCTCCCCGTTCTCGTCGGAGCCGGAGCCCGAGCGGCGGGCGAGGGCCCCGCGCCGGCCCCCGGCATCCGCGAGCCATCCCTCGGGCCCGGCCGCGAGGCG
>JACQVW010000706.1 GCA_016209535.1 Planctomycetota bacterium
CTGTCGAACTACATCTCGGCCCTCGTGGCGCCGCGCGACATCTACGCGGAGCACTGGCCGGCCGACTGCCACGTGATCGGGAAGGACATCATCTGGTTCCATGCGGTGATCTGGCCGGCCATGCTCCTCTCGACGGGCTATCCGCTGCCCCGGCAGATCTATGCCCACGGCTTCATCCTCGACAAGGACGGGCGCAAGATGTCGAAGCACCTCGGGAACGTCGTGGACCCTCAGGACGTCCTGAAGGAATACTCCGTCGATGTCTTGCGGTACTACTTCCTCCGCGTCTTCTCGAGCGGCGAGGACGGCTGCTTCTCCCTCGTGGACCTCGCGCGGCGATACGAGTCGGAGCTCGGGAACGACCTCGGGAACCTGGTCCTGAGGGTCGCGAAGCTGATCCAGTCGCGGCTGGGAGGCACGGTGCGCACGGCCGGCCATGCTCCGGACCTCGACGCGGCGCCCGTCGCCCGCGAGTACTTCGAGCGCGTCGATGCCCGCGAGCACCACCGCGCCCTCGAGGCCCTCTGGGCCTACGTGCGCCGCGCCAACGCCTACCTGAACGACCGCCACCCCTGGAAGATGCCCGACGGCCCCGACCTGGAGCGCGTCCTCGCGAACGGGCTCGAGGCGCTGCGGGCCATCGCGCACCTCGCGTCGCCCGCCATGCCGCGGGCCGCGCGGTCCATCGCGGAGTCCCTCGGTTTCGAGATCGGCACCACCGCTTCGATCCTGGATCCGCCGCCGGGGGGGGCCGCGTACCGTGTGAAGCTCTGCGCGCCGCTCTTCCCGCGGCGCGAGAAGGGCCGGGGGGACGCGGCGGCCGCCGGGCCCCCGGCGGCGCCCCCGAAGCCGGCGGCCCCGCAGGCGCCGCCCAAGGACCCCTTCGCGCGGCTCGAGCTGCGCGTGGGGCTCATCGAGGAGGTCCGCGAGCACCCGGACGCCGACAAGCTCTACGCCATGACCTTGGACCTGGGCTCAGCGAAGCGCTCGATCTGCGCGGGGCTCCGCGCCCACCTCAGGGCCGACGAGCTCCGGGGCCGCAAGGTCCTCGTCCTCGCGAACCTGAAGCCCGCGGTGCTGCGCGGCGTCGAGAGCGCGGGCATGATCCTCGCGACGGACAGGAAGGACGGCAAGGTGGTCCCCGTGGACCCCGGGGAGGCAGCGATCGGCGACCTGGCCGCGGTCGAGGGGATCGCCTCGGCGCCCGACCCGCAGGTCTCGATCAAGGACTTCGAGAAGGCGCCGCTCCAGATCCAGGCGGGGAAGGTCACCTATCAAGGCAAGCCGCTCCAGACGCCCAGGGGCCCCGTCCTCTGCGACGCCGAGGACGGGGCGAGGGTGAGGTAGCCCGCCCTTCAGCGCCCGAGCGCCTCCCGAAGCCTCTCGTGACGGCCCGCGGCCTCGCAGCGGACATAGACGGCGGGCCTCCCGCCCGGGCAGTGCACCTCGACGCGGCGCGAGCCCTCGACCGGTGCCGCGCCGGGCTCGGCTCGAGCATCGACCCACTTCCCGGCCGGCAGGTAGGCCTCGCGCCCTCGATCTCCGGGCTCGAGTACCGGCGCGACGAGGACGTCGGGCCCGAGCAGCCACTCATCGAGCGCCGTCCAGGCCTCGCGCTCGGCCGGGCACTCGAGGAAGACCGGCGCGGGGGAAGCGCGCAGCGAGCCCGCGATCGCGCCCCCCGCAAGGAACGGTGCGATGCCGGCGGCTCGGTCCGCGAGCTCCTTCTCGGTCCCTGGCAGGACCCTGAGCCCCGGCCCCGGGCCGCCCGAGACCGAGCTCGCCAGGACCTGCCTCACGGCCTCGCGCAGGTCCTGCCACCGGGCGACATCGAGGGCCGCCGCGGGCTTCGCCGCGCCGGCCGCGGCGCGCCGGAGCAGCACGTCCTTCGGGTTTCCGCGGAGCAGGCGGAGCTTGAGGAGCGGCCCCTCGGCCTGGACGCGCAGCGTGTCCGGGTCGATGAGCGAAGCCTCGGCCTTCGCCTGCCGATCGCCGATCACCGCGCCCTCGACGAGGAGCCCATACCCTCTCGACGAGAGGACGACGCACGGCGAGCCCGGCGCGACGAAGAAGACCTCGCCCGGCTGCGTGATGAAGTCGTCCCGGACCGCGAGGGCACGCGGCTCCTCGATCCTCAGATCGACGAACGGCCCACCCTCTGCGGCCTCGGCGCCCCCGGAGACCACGAGCTTCGCGCGCCCCCTCCATGCAGGGACCGCCGCATCGACCTCCGTCCGCCCGCCGGCCGTCCTGACGCCCGTCGCGGCGCCGAGGGCCGTCCAGCCGGCCGCGCCGAGGAGCTCCTGCGAGGCCGAGGAGCGCCTCGCCTTCTCGGCGAGGAGCGGGCCGCCGCCGGCATGCCAGGAGAGGCGCAGCGGATCCGCCTGGATGTGCAGCACGAAGGGCCCCTGCTCGAGCCGCGTCACGGGTGGGAGGTCGCCGGCGCGGGCCGCCGCGAGGGAGACGACCCCCACCGCGAGGGCAGAGCGCCTGATTCCGATAAGATTCGGTGCCGCGGAAAGCCGCAACGGCCGCCGCTTGGGTCTGGCAAGCCGCCCGACGCTCCAGTAGACTCGCTCCCCAATCATTTCGGTCACGACCTCGACATCTTAGCAGGTCCGGCGAACCTTCGTCCCAAATCGTTCGCCCCAGGTCGAGCATGAGGTTCCCAAGAGACTCGAAGAAGCTGAGCCACCCCGCGCACCCTCGCCCGCCGCGCTCCGGCGAGGGCCAGGAGGCTCTCGACCGGGCCATCGACGCATCCACTCGCTGGCTCCTCGGGAAGTTCCAGCGGGAAGGGGCCGGGAACTACTGGTGCGGCGAGCTGGAGGCGGACACATCGCTCGAGTCGGACTACATCCTGTTCCTGCACCTCCTCGACCCCGCCGCCCACCGCGTGAAGATCCAGAAGCTGGCACGCTACGTCCTCCAGCGCCAGCTCCCCGACGGCTCCTGGAACCTGCACCCCTCCGGCCCGGGCGAGATCAGCGCCTCCGTGAAGGCCTACTTCGCCCTCAAGCTCGCGGGCCACTCCGCCTCGGAGCCCTTCATGGTCCGCGCGAGGAGCGCCATCCTCCGCATGGGAGGGATCGAGGCGGTCAACAGCTTCACGAAGATCTACCTCTCCTTCCTCAACCAGTACGACTTCGAGAAGATCCCCGCGATCCCACCCGAGGTCATGCTGCTCCCGCGCTTCTTCTACTTCAACATCTACGAGGTCTCTTACTGGTCGCGGGCGATCCTCATCCCGCTCTCGGTCCTCTACGCGAAGAAGCCACAGCGCGGCGTGCGGACGGACATCTCGATCCGGGAGCTCTACGCGACGCCCCGGAACGGCGCCGGGAACGAGTCGCGGGACCAGGGCCTCATCTCCTGGCGGCGGTTCTTCCTCCTCGCCGACCGGGTGCTCAAGCTCATGGAGAAGGTGCCCGTCAAGCCGTTGAGGTCGCTCGCCCTGAGGAAAGCCGAGGAGTGGATCGTCCGGCGCACCGAGGACTCGGACGGCCTGGGGGCGATCTTCCCCTCGATGGTCAACAGCGTGCTCGCGCTGCGGTCCTTGGGCCACGGGGACGACCACCCGGCCATCGCGGGGACCCTCGAGAAGCTCCGCGGGCTCGAGATCGAGGAGGGCGACACGCTGCGGCTCCAGCCGTGCCTCTCGCCCGTCTGGGACACGGCCCTCGCCGTCAACGCGCTCATCGAAGCGGGCTGCCCGCACGACGCGCCCGAGATCGTCGAGGCCGCGCGGTGGGTGCTGACCAAGGAGGTGCGGAAGCGCGGTGACTGGCACCTGCGCGTGCCCGGGGTCGAGCCCAGCGGCTGGTACTTCCAGTTCGCCAACGAGTTCTACCCCGACATCGACGACACTGCCGCGGTGCTCCTCGCGCTCGACCGAGTGGACCCCGCCAGAGTCACGGGGCTCGAGGAAGCGATCGGCCGAGGCGTCAACTGGGTCGTGAGCCTCCAGAGCTCGAGCGGCGGCTGGGCCGCCTTCGACGCCAATGTCGACCGGCAGGCGCTCACCCACGTGCCCTACGCCGACCACAACGCCATGCTGGACCCGCCCTGTGCCGACATCACGGGCCGGGTCCTCGAGATGCTGGGGAGGTACCCGGCGCTACGCTCGAAGCCCGCGGTCCAGCGCGTGATCCGGAAGGGCGTCGAGTTCCTCAGGCGCAAGCAGGAGCGCGACGGCTCGTGGTACGGCCGGTGGGGCGTGAACTACATCTACGGCACATGGCAGGCGCTGAAGGGCCTCATGGCCGTCGGCGAGGACCCGGGGGCCTCCTGCGTGCGGCGCGCCGTCGAGTGGCTCAAGGGCGTGCAGCAGGAGGACGGCGGCTGGGGCGAGAGCTGCGAGACGTACGCCGATCCATCGTGCAAGGGCCAGGGCGTGAGCACGGCCTCCCAGACCGCCTGGGCCGTCATGGGGCTCGCCGCCGCCGGCGAGGCCCGGAGCGATGCGGTGCGCCGGGGAGTGCGGTTCCTCCTCGAGACCCAGAAGCCCGACGGCTCCTGGGACGAGGACCAGTACACGGGGACGGGCTTCCCC
>JACQVW010000619.1 GCA_016209535.1 Planctomycetota bacterium
GAAGACGCTCCGGCTGATCGGCCTGTAGGTCGCCCCGAACCGACGCCAACGGCTGCAAAAGGGGGGTTCCTGGGGGAAGCTCTGTCCCCTGAAGCCCTCCGAGGCGAGAAACTGGGCTCCCTCGGCTCCCGGATCGCACGGCACGCGCGCGATCCGGCACCGGGCACCCTCACGGTCGGCACCTCGTCGCCGCCCCCGACCGGTCAGAAGGCCACTTTGCCGCGACCCTGACCACAGCTCGAGACGCCCGTGGTCCGTGGCGGCACGGCGAGAGCATCGCAGAGACAGCGCGCCGCTGCGTGAGCGAACCCTTCCTCCGCGGCAGAGGAGCTCGAAGGACGAGCCCGGATGTCTGGGTGGGTCCTTGCTATGTCCATATTCCTGGAGTACTATCTGGGTGTTGATCTGGATATCATGGGAACCCGAGCATGAAAGACATCCACTTGACGTTGCCCGCTGCGACGGCCGCCTTGCTGGACCGCGTCGCACGCGAACGAGACGAGACCCGAAACGGCCTGATCCGTCTCGCGCTGGAGCGTTTCCTGGAGGCCGAGCGGAAAAGGCGCCTGAGCGATGACATGAAGGCCTACGCCGTCGAGATGGGCAAGCACAGCGGGGAGTTTGTGAAGGAGACTGGGTCGCTGGTCGCGAAGAAGCTCCTGAAGGAGACCTCGTGGTAAGAGGTGAGATCTTCTTCATCGACCTCCGGCCCAGGTCTGGCTCGGAGCAACGCGGACTGCGACCGGGACTACTGGTCTCCCATAACTCCTTCAACACGGTTTCAGGCTGGCAGAGCGTGACCGTGATCCCCATGACCACCTCGGCGCGGTGGATGAGGCCCTCGCCTACCACCGTGCTCTTCACGAAGGGTGAATGCGGCCTGCCGAAGGCCTGCGCTGCCTTGGCCCACCAGATCACCACGGTCGACAAGTCGAAGCTCATCGGCCCGGCGCTCGGCCGCGTCACCGGTGACAAGCTCGAAGGGGTGGACGAGGCCATCCGCAACTACTTGAGCCTGTGACGCCGGTGCTGCCCGCCAGACCCGTCAGCACGCCGCATGCTCACACGCCGCAAGCCCGTCCCCCGTCGGGTCCTCCCCGCACTCGAACGGGCCCGGCGCGGGGGGCGCGGCGCCGCCGAGGAAGAGGAACTGGAGGGTGTGGATCGGATCGGTGATGTTCACGCCGCCCGAGTCGTCCGAGTCGGCCGCGTCGAGGCACGGCGGCGACGGGTCGCCGCGGAAGAGCCAGTTGAGCGTGCGCACCGCGTCGGTGAGGTTCACGCGCCCGTCGGCGTCGGAGTCGCCGCGCACGAGGCGCGGCGGGGCGGCCTCGCCGCGCACGGTGACGTCCACCTGCTCGGTGTCGGTCGAGTCCACGGCCGCGCCGTCGTCGACGAGGAGCTCGAAGGTGTAGGTGCCCGGGGCCGTCATCTCGACGGCCGTCACGGCCTCGGACGGGCTCACGATGCGGCTCGCGGCGCCGGGCGGGGCCAGGACCTCCCGCCAGCGGAACGCGAGCTTCTGGCCGCAGTCGTCGTCGCCGGGGGCGCCGTTCGAGGAGGCGCTGCCGTCGAGGGTCACCGTCGCGACGCCGCCTGCGAGGTCCACCACGGCAGGGCTCGGCCGCGTCTCGATCGCGGCCGTCGGGGGTACGTTCTCGTCGAAGTCGCTGAGAACGGCGATGGCCACGACGGCCTCGTCGGCGTTAGGTTCGGGGCCCCCGTCGGCGACGCGGAGCCCGATCTCGTAGTTCCCAGGCTTGGACAAGAAGACCTGCGTGTCCTTGAAGCGGCGGGTGAGCTCGGGGATCTCGGCGCCTGCCGGGGGCCCCTTCCTCACGAGCCACTCGTAGGCGAGGGGCTGCCGGCCGCCGTCGCCGTCGTGAGAGTTCCTCCCGCGGAGCAGCACCCGGGCCCGCCCGCAGAAGGTCTGGAGGGCCTGGTCCTCCGGGAGCAAGGTCAAGGTGAACCCGTCCAGGGGGACGATCACCGCCTCCGGCGCCGCGTTGGCCGGCTCCGCCGCGTGCAGGTCGAGGCGCTCCTCGGCCACCTTGCACGGCCTGGGGTCGTCGAGGACGCGGCAGAGGTCATCGTCGCCCAGGTCCAGGATCTCCGAGAGCGTATCGTCGGTGAAGCGGCGGAGGGTCGTCGTGACCGTCGCCGACGGCGCGTCGGGCAGCGTGTAGACCCCGCTCTCGGCACTGAAGAAACGGAAGAGGATCGGGATCGTGAAGGTCGGGCTCCCCGCCTCGTTGACCTGGACGGCCGCGTGGCGCTCGGGGCTCGCCTGGATTCTCTCCTTCGCATAGCGGTACTCGAGGACGAAGCCCTTCCCGGGCCCCCGGCTCGCGAGGCGGCCCGTGTAGAGGTGGCCGAAGGAGTGCGTCTCGTCGGTGGGGTCGTAGAAGAGGGCCGTCTGGGCCCCGTGGCTCGCCTCGACGATGACGGCGTCGAAGTCGGCGCGGTCCGGGGCGACGGCGGTCACGCGGAGCTCGATCCTCACCGTGAAGAGCTCGCCGCCCACGAGGGGGAAGCTCCCCGGGATGAGCTCGTCCACGAGCGCTGAGCCGAGGATGTCCCCCACCCTGAGGCCCGAGAGGTCCAGGGTCCCGGCGCCGACCTCCACCCGGTGGTTCCCGATCCCCGGCTCGCTCAGGATCCAGAGCACCGCCTGCTGGAGGCCGGTCTTCTGCCCCCGGAGCGGCCGCGTGAAGACGCTCCGCGCGCAGTCGCACCACTCGTGACCCTCGGGGTCGGCGAAGCAGGAGTCCGGCGGCACGAAGAGGTTCGTGTTGAGGTCATTGAGCTCGACGCAGTCGAAGGCCTGGCTCCGGGCGAGCGCGGGGGCGAGGGACGCGAGGGCAGCGCCCGCGGCCACGATCCGTGCATCCCTGAGAACCTGGCGGAAACCCATTCGTGGAAACCCTCCCGAGCGCGGCTGTGGTCGTCGGTCGAAAGCTCAGGCGCCATCGTACAGGCCGATCCGAAGCCTGGGCAAGCGGCAGGTCGCCGCGTCGCCCCGGTGTGCGTCCGCGCCCTTCCTACCCCCGTCCCTTCCCCC
>JACQVW010000621.1 GCA_016209535.1 Planctomycetota bacterium
CTGCCGCGCCAGGTAGGCCGCGACGGCGTGGGGGATCGCGTAGTGGACGTGGATGAGGTCGAGCTCCTCGGTCCTCGAGAGCTGGGCCAGCTTGCCCGCGAGGGCCACGGTGTAGGGGGGGTACTTGAAGAGGGGGTAGGACGTGACATCGACCTCGTGGAAGACGATGTCCGGGTGCTCGTCGACACCGGCATTCGGCGTCCGGCGCCCCCGTGACTCGCGTCACGGGAGCCCCGGCTGCGAGCCTGGCGGGCACCGCGCCGAGCGGGCGCCCCGCCACCCTTGATGCCGGCGAGCCCCCGAGCGACACTTGCCTCCCTGCCGCCGGCGGGGCGAGGGCCCCGGCGGCGCGCGAGCCTGACTGGCGAAACCCATGGCAAAGATCGTCGTCACCTCCGACTGGCACATCGGGGCCCGGCTGGCCACGGCGGGACCCGCGGCGCCCGCGTTCCGCGAGGCGAAGCTCCGGACGGCCGAGCGGATCGTGGAGCTTTGCCGGAAGGAGGACGCGCGAGCTCTCTTCCTCCTCGGGGACATCTTCGACGGCGACCGGGTCGGTGCGGCGGAGGTGCGCCGCGCGGCGGAGCTCCTGGCCAGGGCGCCGTGCCCCGTCTTCGTCCTCCCGGGGAACCACGACTGGTGGCACCCGGGAGGCGTCCTCGAGGCCTTCGCGGGAGAGGCCAAGGAGAAGGACGCGATCCGCGTCCTCCTCAAGGAGGAGCCGCTCACGGTGGAGGGCGTCGCCCGGGTGACCTTCTTCCCCTGTCCCGTCCTGCGCCACGCCGGCGTGGCCGACCCCACGCTGTGGATCCCCGCGCGGCGACCCGAGCACGGCCTCCGCGTCGGCCTCATCCACGGCGCACTGGACCGCGCCGAGTGGGGGGGGCGGGTGCCGGAGAAGGTGGCCGACGCCCGAGACCTCGACCTCGCGCTCCTGGGCGACTGGCACAACCCGGCTTCGGGCCTCGACATGCGCACGCACTACCCCGGCTCGCCCGAGCCGGGAGGTTTCGACGAGGAGCACGAGGGGCAGGTCATCGTCGCCTCCCTCGAGGCGGGTGGGCCCGACGTGCGGCGCGTCCCGGTGGGCGAGCTCCGCTGGAGGCGGATCGAGCGGACCCTGGAGTCGGAGGCGATCGGCGGGCTCGGCGTGAAAGCCCTCGAGGAGGCCCTGGCGGCCCTGGACGCCTCGCCCGCGACGACGGCGGTGCGCCTGCGCCTCTCGGGGAGCCTCTCGGCGGAGGAGCTGAACCACCTCGACGAGGTCCTGGAGCGCGCCCGCGGCGCGGGGTGGGCCCACTGCGACATCGACCGCCAGGTGGCCTGCGCGCGCGATCCGGACCTCGAGGCCTTCGAGGACGAGAGCGTGCGGGCCGTGGCCCGACGCGTCTGGGAGAGCCGGGAGGACGAGGCGGTCCGGCGGCGGGCCCTCGCGATTCTCGAGGCCACCGTGGAGGCCGCGCGATGACGCTCCAGCGCATCCACAAGATCACCGTCGAGAACTGGAGGAGCTGGCAGGGCCCCTCGACGCTGGAGGATCTCCGGCCGGGCCTCGTGGTTCTCGGCGGCCCCAACGCCGTGGGGAAGAGCGGCCTCTGGGAGGCCATCGTGCTCGGCCTCCTGGACCGGCACTGGGGGAGCCACACCGACAGCCTGCGCCCCGCGGGGACGAAGCGGGTCATCCCCCGCGTGGAGATCGAGTTCGATGCCGGCGGCAGGCGGTTCAAGGTGGAGAAGCACTTCGGCGGGGCGGGAGGACGCGACAAGGCGAGCTTCCACGAGCGCGTCGACAGCCGGTGGGTGCTCCGCGACCAAGGCGAGGAGGCCTACGGCTTGTGCCGGAAGGCCGTTCTGGGGGCGGACTCGGAGGCTCCGTCGCGGGGAGGGCTCGAGTACGCCGTCCAGGGCACGCTCCTCCAGATCCTGCTTCCCCGGCAGGGGACTCTCGTCGAGCAGACCAAGGCCTCCCAGGCCGTGAGCGTGGCCGTGACGGACCGCGCCGCGGCGGCGACGGCCACCCGCATCGGCAGGGTCCTCGGCTCGGTCTCGGAGGAGGCCGACCGGTGGTGGGCGGCCCAGCGTGGCGCGCTGAAGAGGGGCACGGACCTCGCCCGCGACATCGAGCGCCTCGAGGCGATCGATGCGCCCGAGGGGGAGGTCGCGCGGCTCGAGGCGAAGGTGCGCCGCATCGACGAGCTGGTCGGCAGGCTGGCCGCGGCGTCGGAGGAGCTGGCGGGGCTCGGCGACGCGGGCCGCCGCCTCGAGGAGGCGGAGGCCCTCAACCGCGAGGCGAGCGAGCACCGCGAGAGGCGCGAGGCGGCCCGCAAGGCGTTCGACGACGCGTCCCGGATGGCCGCGGATCTCGAGGCCGTGCGGGAGGCGAGGAGAAGGCTCTCCGAGGATCTCGCCAGGCGCGAGGAGGCCCTCCAGAAGGCGTCGCGGGAGCTGGGGGACAAGGCCGACCAGCGGCAGCGTGCCGATCGGAGCCTCAAGGAGCGCGAGGATGAGCGGGACAAGCTGGCCGGGGACCTCGAGCGCCACCGCGCCTGGACCGAGTTCGAGACGCGCGGCGCGAGGCTGAAGGAGCTGCGGACCGCCCTCGACTCGGTCAAGGCGCGGAGCTCGACGGTGGAGGCGTGCCGCAAGGAGATCGAGGGCCTCCGGCGCGAGAAGGGCGGCCTTCCATTGCCCCGGCAGGAGGAGTGGGAGGCGTGGGACGAGCTCGAGAGGGCGCACCAGGAGGCGGAGGGCAGGCTCAAGGCCGGGGCGTGGACCGTGGAGGGGAGTCTCCCGCCGGGGCTCGCGCTCAAGCTGGATGGCCAGGCCGTCGCAGGGCCCGCCGTCTCGGCGCGGGCTTCGCGCGCGGTGGTGGTCTCGGCGGCGAGCGGGGAGGCTCTCCGCATCGAGGCCCCGGAGAAGGACGCCACGGAGGCTGCGCGCCTCGGGCGGGCCAAGGGCGAGCTTCTGGCCCGCTTCGGCGCGGCGGACATCCGCGATCTGCGCAAGAGGCACACGTACGTCACGGGGACGCTGGACCCGAAGGTCGCGACGGCGCAGGGAAGGATGCAGGAGGCCCTCCAGGGCGCTCGGCCCGAGGACCTCCTGCGGGAGGAAGGGCGGCTCGCCTCCGAGATCGAGCGCAAGGAGGGGTTGCAGGCGCCCGAGGGAGCCCGCCCGCTCGGCGAGCCCGAGGAGTGGCGGGTCCGCGTCGAGCTCCTCGAGGACGAGCGCTCGAGGGCGGAGGAGCGCCTGAAGGTGGCCGCCGCCGAGGCGGCTTCCGCCGCGACCGACGAAGCGAGGAGCCGCGCGGCCCACTCGGAGGCTCAAAAGGCGCGTGACGCGACCTTCGATGCGCTCACGCTCCACCGCCAGGAGCACGGGCCCGACGACGCGGTCGAACGGGCCGCGGTGGACGCGCTTCGCGCCAAGGTGGAGAAGGAGGGCTTCTGGAAGCCTCTCGAGGAGGAGCGGGACGCCGCCGAGGCCGCCAAGGAGACGCGGGCGCGCGGCCTGCGCGAGGGCCTCAAGGAGATCCTGGCGCGGCAGGCGCGCATCAAGGAGATGCAGGGCGAGCTGGCGGAGATCCGCCGCGAGGACCCCGAGGGCAGCCTGGCGAAGCTCCTCGCCGAGCGCGCGGTGCTGGCCCCCCGGGTGCGTGCCGGGAAGACCCATGCCGATGCCCTCCTTCTCCTCGAGGGGGCCCTGAAGGAGGAGCGGGACCGCCTCACCCAGGCGATCGGCGGCCCGGTCCGCGAGCGGCTCCAGCGCTGGGTGCGCTACCTCCTCCAGGACTCGAGCGAGGTGGTCGTGGGGGAGGACGGCTGGCCGCGGGTGATCCGCACCGCCACCGGCCAGGAGGTGCCGTACGAGGACCAGTCCTTCGGGACGCGGGAGCAGGTCGGGGTGCTCTATCGCCTGGCCGTTGCGGACCTCCTCGCCGAGGCCTCGAAGGCAGGCGCCTGCCTCCTCCTCGACGACCCCTTCGGCCACACCGACCGGGGCCGCCGCCGGCGAATGCTCGAGATCCTCGAGTCCGAGGCGGGGAGGCGAGGCCACCAGGTCCTCCTCTTCACCTGCCGCCCCGAGGACTTCGAGGGCGCGGGACAGCACATCCCGGTGGGGGGGTGAGGCGGGCGATCGCTGCCCACGGCGCCCCGGGAGCGCTCGTCGGGCGATCCTTTCCGGCTACGGCAGGATCTCGAACGCGCGGCAAACCGCGCGACGAGCCGGTCCGTGTTGCGGTCGATCCTTGCGGTGTAAGTCCTGCCCATGGAGTCTCCTGTATTACGATGATTGTATGATCGATTTCAACCGGGACGGCACCGTCGACCTGCTCCTCCCGGACGCCGACCCGGACCACAAGGATGTCTACCTCGAGATCGACTACATGGCTCCTGCAAGTCTGTGGATGGATCCCCTGGGCGGTATCCATGGAGCATCCGGCAGGCGAGGTGGAATGCTGCCAGGATACCACGCGCCGCGTTGGCAGCCCCCGCCCGCTCACGCAGGACTGCGGCATAGCAGCCGGAGGCGGAGCGGCACCCGTGATCGAACCCACAACTGAGCCGCAGCCGCACCGGGTGCCGCAGCCGTTGCGGTTCCGGTTGCCGAGCCCGCTGCCAGTTGCGGCGGCGCCTGCGGTTGCGGTCGCGCGAGCGGGACGCGAGGGGCGGCGCTCCGGTCGCTGCGCCTCACGGGCCGGTCGCGTGCACCAGGGCGACCAGCGCCCGGACCTTCCCCGGCTCGGCGGGATCGGATATGGCCTTGAGGAGCACTGGCCGGCCGAGCGGAACCGTGGCCGAGTGCTCGATGCGGTCCGAGTCCTCCTCGGGGAGGTCCAGCGCGAGGCGCTCGGGGGCGAGGGAGGGCGGGGCGCCGGTCGCCGCGTCCGGGTGCAGGGCCGCTCGGCTCGCGGGCACCTGCACCTGGCGCCCGAACCTGGGCGGCCGGGCGACCTCGCCCCGCAGGTGGAGGCGGGCGGCGGGCTCGCCAGCGAGCGTGGCCGGGGTCGCGCGGACATCGAGGATCAGCCCGGAGCCCGTGAACGCGACCTTGGGGTCATCGACGGCCAGCACGATCGACCCGTTCCCGCCCGAGGCCCGGCTCACGTCCGCGACGAACTTGCGCGTCAGGACGGCCGCCGCTGAAGCCCAGGTCCCGCTCGAGGCCGTCACCCGGACGCGGGTGCCGGGTCGGGTCGCCATGCGCTCGCGCCAGGCGGCATCGAGGAGCGGCGCCGCGCCCGCGACCTCCTCGCGGGCAGCGCTCCCCTGCCACAGATCGACCGTCACCGCGCGAGCGCTCTCGCGGGCCGTGCCCTCGAGGAACGCGCGCAGCTTCTCGGCCTCGGCCTCCGGGCCCGCGAGGAAGAGCGCGCCGGCGGCCTCGGTGACCTGGGCTTTGGAGAAGGAGAGGAGGGGAGGCGGCGGCTCCACGTCGATGAACTTCTTCACCTTCCCGGAGCGGTCCGCCCGGGCCGGAGGCTCGGCTGCCGCTGGCCCGCGAGGGATGGCGATGCCGAAGGCGGGAGCATCCTGCACGTGCCCGAGCTCGAAGAGGCGCGGCAGGCCTGGGGCGGCAGGCGGCCCGTCGGGCTGCCAGGAGCGCACGCGCACGAGCGCGGCGAAGGCGGCCGGAGGAGCCTGCGAGGGCTCGCCGTCCTTCCCGGGAGCGGGCAGCGCGACGAGCCCGGCGACCGCCGTCTTGCCCTCGGGCACGAGGAGCGACGTCCCGATATGGAGCTCTTCGCTGGCGGGCAGGTCGAGGTCGCCGTAGACCAGGCTCCGGCGCTCGGGCCGGCCGCGCGGGGACAGCTTGCCGAGCCGCAGGTCGACCCGTAGCCATCCGGCGAGCGGGACGCGGAGGACGCGGGCCTCGGCGTGTGGGCCCGCGAACGCGGGGCTCACCACGGGCTCGACGACGGGCACCGTGCCAACGTGGTTCGCTTCGTAATCACCGAGGAGCAGGTCGGCGGCTCGGGGTAAGAGCTGGATCGGCATCCCTTCCCGCACGGCTCGGGAGAGCACCGCCGCGCGCGCGGGATTGGCCGCGACGGCGCGCTCGAAGACCTCCAGGTCGAGCCAGGGCGAGGCGCCGGGCTCGAGCGCCCCCGGCGCGGCCGCCGCGAGCGCCTCGGGCGGCACCAGCGCCAAGTCGACCACGACCGCTCGCAGCGCCCGGTGCTCGAGGAGGGCGGCGAGGGACTCGAGCTGCTCGAGTATCTCCGCGGCCTGGGTCACGACCAGTCGCCCGCCGCGCAAGGCGAGAGAGCGCGCGTCCTCCTCCCAGGAATCGGGGGCGACGAGGTCGCGCACCAGACCCAGGACCGTCTCCGGGGATGGCTCGAGGGTGGAGGCTCCGCCCTCGATGAATCTCCGGGGCTCGCGGCTCGAGAGCCAGTCGAACCGCTCCGTCCGGAGCTGCGGCGCCGGCGCCAGGGCGGAGGCGCCCGTCCCCTGCGCCGTGGCGAGAGGGAAGCGGAGGTCGAGGACGCGCGGCGGGCGGCGCCGGTCCCGGCTGGCGGCCTCGGGGGCCGGGCCGTTCCGGAACCTCCGCACCTCGGCCACCAGCATGCGGCCCGACCCCTCGCCCGCGTCCTCGACCGCGAGCACCGCGAGCCGAGCCTCGGGGAGCGCCAGCGAGGCATCGCCGCCGCGGCGCTCCTGCCGCGGCAGGTCGATCGCCGCGGGGAGCCACGCCGCCGCGCGGGGCGCGTCGGAGCTCCCCGAGGCACCGGCGGCGAGGTCCAGGCGCCGCCGGAGCACGAAGTCCGCCGGCAACAGGACGTTCGCCGAGCCCTCGAAGCCGGCGCGGCCGTGGTCGAGCTCGAGGGCGACGGCCACGCGGCGCGGGTCGAGGGTGCCGCGCAGGGCCGCGACGACCTCGACCCCCTCCCCCGCGGACTGGACGACCGGTTCGGGCACGGGGTCCGAACGGAAACACATGGTGCCGCATCCGGTCGGGAGCTCGGCGATGAAGCGCCGCGTCTCCATGCTCCGCGCTTCGAGCGATGCCCCGGGAGCGCCCTGGAGCCGCACGCGGAACACCTCCCTGAGCCCGGGGCCGGGCGCCCACCCCACGGGCAGGACGAGCCCGCCCTCGGCAGCCCGGCGCGCCGTGAGGACCTCCGCCAGGGGGCCTTCGAGACAGCGCACATCGATGGCGGCCACCGCGGCGCGTTCGCGCGCCAGGCCCCCCAGGAGGCGCTCCACCTGCGCGTGCGTCGCTGCCCGGGCGGTCGCGAGCAGGAACCCCCCGGCCTCGATCGACAGCGTCGTCCGGTCGTCGAGCCACGCCTCGGGGTCGCTCGCGCGCACGAGGTCGAGGAGCGTCTCCGGGTCGAGAGCCTCCGCCTCGCCAGGAAAAGGCTCGAGGAGGAAGCTCGCGTCGTACACGCGGAGCTCGAGAGTGCCGCCCGGGGCCGCCGCCGGCGCTCGGGCGGGCGCTGCCGCGGGCCGCACGCGAGCCAGCACGGCGAAGTCGCGCCGAGCGGCGCCGGGCTGGACGATGCCCGCGAGGCCCGCCGCCCCCGCGGGCAGGACGAGGGTCGTCGCCAGCGCCCGCTCGCGAAGCCGCGGCAGCTCGAGCTCGCCGAAGAAGCCCTCGCGCTTCTCCGCGGGCCCGACCTCCTCGAGCAGCACCGCGCGCACGTCGACCCGGAAGAGGTCGGTGCCGGCGATGGGGTGAAGCTCGACCTCGGCCGTGAAACCCAGGGCGAGCTTCGAGACGACGGGATCGATGACCGCGAGGATGCCCGTCATGTTGGCCTGGTGGTCTCGCAGGTAGGCCTTGACCCTGCCGTTCCCGGCGCGCGCGCGGCTCTCGCCGCGGAGGGTGAAGGTGACGAGCTGCCCCTCGCCGCCGGCCCGGGCCAGCGCCGCGTCGAGCTCGGCGCCAGGGAGCCACGGGGCCGGGTCGTCCGCGGCGGGGCCGAGGGCCGCGGCGGGGATGCAGGCGACGTCGACGGTCAGGAGCGTCTCGCGCCGCGCGCGCAGGGAGTCGAGGAGGCGCGCGATCTCCTCCTGGACCTCGTCGGTCTGCACGATGACGAGCTCGTTTTCCCGCTCGGCGATCGAGTTGCGTTCGTCGGCCCAGGAGTGCGGGGCGACGTGCCCGCGGATCATGGCCTCGACCGCTTCCGGAGAGAGGCGGTCGCCGTCTATCTCCAGCCGGAGCGGCGGGACGGTCTCCTCGTCTCTCGCGAGCCTGGATCTCACCCGGCGCGTCCAGGCGTCGAGCCCCCACGCTTCGAGGAGCAGGCTGCCCGCAGACGGCCAGGGCGCCTCGGAGAACTCGGTCGGCTCTTCGAGCCAGCTCAGGTCGTGGGCTCGTGTCCCGCGCGGAGCCTCCTCCGCGAGGGGCACAGTGACGAGCAACGAGATCGAAAGCAGTGCGTGCACGGGCACCTCCGCGGGCGGGTTCAGCCCAGGACTCTACTCTCGGCGGGAACGGGGTCGAGGGTAGGGGAGCCACAGCCCCTGTGCAAGGGCTAACTACCCCGTACACCGCCTCGTGGCTGCGCATCGACGATCGATGGAGGTGCGAGTTGACAGGTTCAGGCCGGTCGTTTGCTCTTGGAGGGGTTCTTGGTGGGGCAATCAGCGCGCTGATCGGTGGCGCTGCTGGTGTCATTCAGTACTTCCACTGGGAATCACACCGCGTACCGGCGGATTGGATCGACTGGGGTGGGGTGACCGCCCATATAGGACTCTGGGCGCTGCCAGTCGTGGGTGCTCTGGTCGGACTTGTCCTCGGGATCGTTACCGTCCTGGCACGACGAAGCTTCGGACATAGACCGCAAGAAGGTGAGCTCGGAGTGTCGTCTGGATTGCGCAAGGAATGTTGATCCTGTAGCCGAGCCTATGCGTACGACCTGTCAGTCTGCCCCACTTGCGGTGGGGCGGGGTGGAAGGAGACCAGGTGAAACCAAGCTGGTAGGTTGACGCAGCGGCGTTGGAATCTCCCCGTGGCCGCCGACCCTTGAGTAGAGCTCAATCGCACCTGTCACGCCCCGCCCCCGAGCGATTCTGCTTCCCTGGACGCCTTTCCCACCCGTGGAGCTCATGGAGGTCTCTGTGAAGCACGCAACGCGGTCGAACCGGGCTCTTCTCGTCCTCGCGCTCCTCTCCTTCGCGGCCTGGCCGGGGGCGCCGGCAGGCGCGCAGCTCATCCTCGAGCTACTCGACAGCTCGAGCGCGGCCATCTCGGCCGACGGCAGCACCGTCGTCGGCATGAGCTTCACCCTCGGGACCTTCCAGGCCTCCCGATGGACCCGGGCCCGAGGCACGGAAGGCCTCGGCGACCTCCCCGGCGGGGAGAGCTCCAGCTTCGCGACCGCAGTCTCGGCCTCGGGGGGCTTCGTCGTGGGCCTCTCGAGCTCGGCCAACGGCACCGAGGCCTTCCGCTGGACGCCGGCGGGCGGCATGGAGGGGCTCGGCGACATCGAGGGCGGCGGCTTCCACAGCGAGGCGTACGGCGTCTCGGGGGACGGCTCCGTCGTCGCGGGCTACGCGAGCTACGGCTCGGGCTTCCACGCCTTCCGCTGGAAGGGTGGGACGATGGAGGACCTCGACGACCTCGACCCCAAGTACAACCACCAGAGCTATGCCTTCGCGGTGAGCGCCGACGGCTCCGTCATCGCCGGGTCGAGCGACACCGCCTACCCGCTCCTCGAGCACGAGGCGTGCCTGTGGAAGGAGGGCGAGGACGGGCCGAAGGGCCTCGGCCAGCTCCCCGGCAGCCCCACGATGTTCTCGCGCGCCCTGGCCCTGTCTGCGGACGGCTCCGTCGTCGCCGGCTGGGGGACATCGGGAAGCTCGGGAGCCGCGGGCCACGAGGCCTTCATCTGGTCCGAGGGCAAGATGGAGGGGCTCGGCGACCTGCCGGGCGGCCGGTTCTACAGCGAGGCCTACGCGGTCTCGCGCGATGGCTCGATGGTGCTCGGCATGAGCGAGACGGGCAGGGGTCAGGAAGCGTTCGTGTGAACCCGCGCCTCGGGCATGCGCCGGCTCCTGGACGTCTTCGCCTCGGACGGCGTCGAGATGGCCGGCTGGTCGCTCCTGTCCGACGTCCGGGGGATCTCGAGCTCCGGCATCATGACCGCGAACGGCGACCGCGGGGGCTGGATCGTGAAGGGGCAGAGCGACCGGGACGGCGACGGGCTCTACGACCACTGGGAGACGGCTGGGATCGATTTCAACCGGGACGGCACCGTCGACCTGCTCCTCCCGGACGCCGACCCGGACCACAAGGATGTCTACCTCGAGGTCGACTACATGGACTGCCTCCTGGGCGGCTGCGCGCCCCTGGACGGGCACAACCACCTGCCGGCGAGAGACGTCATCGAGGCGGTCGCGAAGGCCTTCGACGAGGCCCCCGTCGAGAACCCCGACGGCGTCACGGGCATCCACCTCCACGTCGACTGGGCGAGCGCCGACCCCCTGCCCGAGGTGGACCCCATCCTCTTCCTCGCGCGCGGGCCGGGCGCACTCGACGACTTCGATGACCTCAAGGCGCTCTTCTTCGGCACCGACGCGGAGCGGAACGCGAGGAAGCCCGGCGGCGCGAGCAACGCGGCCAACGTCCTCGGCGCGAAGCGCCGCGCCTACCGCTACGCCATCTTCGGCCATGACTTCGCTCCCGTCCGCGGCGCCTCCGGCTGGGCCGAGATCGGCGGGAACGACCTCGTCGTCACCCTCGGCGGGTGGGACGCCCGCATGGTGGCGGCCGCTGGCGGCCTCGGCGAGGCCGCGAAGGGCACGCTCCTCCACGAGCTGGGGCACACCCTCGGCCTTCGCCACGGCGGCCGGGACGACATCAACTGCAAGCCGAACTACCTGAGCGTCATGAGCTACGCATACCAGACGCGCGCCGCCGACCCGAAGCGCCCCCTCGAGTACTCGGGGGCGAAGCTCGCCACGCTCGACGAGACGAAGCTCGACGAGACGCTGGGGATCCGGGGGCCCGCGGGCCGCGTGGTCGTCCACGGCATTGGCCAGAGCGGGCGCCTGCCGGCGAAGCTCCCGGCGGCGGACGGTCCCGTGGACTGGAACGGAGACGGCGACGCCGCGGACGCGGACGCGACGACGGCGGCGGGGGAGCCGGACCCCAACTTCATCCGGATCCTGGTGGGACCGGGCGACCTGAGGACCCTCTGCCCGAGGAGCCCGGACGAGATCCTCGCCGGCTTCGAGGACTGGCCGAACCTCGTCTACAACTTCCGGCTCTCCCCCGAGTACGCCGACGGGCTCCGGTCTTCCTCCCTGGACGCGGAGCTGACCGGCGAGGAGGTCCTCGGCCTCGCGCTCTCCATCGACTACGACTCGGACGGTCTCTCGAACGCCGAGGACAACTGCCCCGCCGACTCCAACCCCGCCCAGGAGGACTCGGACTCCGACGGCGTCGGCGACGCGTGCGAGGCGGGCGGCTCCACGGCGGGGCTCCAGCGGCCCGGCGACTCGAACCAGGACGGCCGCCTCGACCTCTCGGATGGCGTCTACCTCCTCGGGTACCTCTTCCAGGGCTCCGTCGCGCGGCTCCCCTGCGGCGACGGCACGCTCGGCGAGGCGGGGAACGTCCGGCTCCTCGACTCGAACGGCGACGGCTCGGTCGACCTCTCCGACGCCGTGCACGTCTTCGGGTACCTGTTCCTCGGGTCCGCGCTGCCCGCCCTGGGGTCCGCGTGGACGCCCATCGAGGGCTGCCCGGAGAACGGGGCGAGGTGCGGGGCCTGAGGCCGCGCTTCACTGCTCCTGGAAGAGCTCCCCGGCCCGCCAGTCGTGGCTGCTCGTCGCGGAGCGCCCCTGGCCGCCGGCTACGGACGACCAGGTGCCGTCCGCCCGATTGGCCTGCCCGCCGGTCACGGAGGCGTAGATGCCCCCCGCCGTGTGCTCGCAGCCGCCGCTCACGGAGGAGTGCTCGCCGCCGGCGAAGTTCAAGTAGCCGCCGCTCACCGCGGCGTACCTGCCGGTGGCCGAGCTCTGCGACCCCCCCGTCACGGAGGCATAGGCGCCGGAGACCGTGTTGTTCATGCCCGCGAGGAGGCCTCCGAAGCTCGAGTAGTTGCCTCCCTTCCCCGCCACGACGTTGTGGGAGCCGGAGCGGTTGTTCCCGGCGGCGCGGGGCTCCTGGTAGCCGACGATCAGGTTGCCCGCGCCGTTCTTGGTCTCGGTGCTCCCTTGCCCGTTGACGACCTGGAGGTTCACGCCGCTCACGCGCAGGGTCTTCACCACGTTGCCCTGGTCATCGACGGGGAGATCCACGAGGCTCATCGTGCCGAGGATCTGCTCCTGCTCCGCCGTGAGGCCTCCCCCCTGCTGCGCGACGGCGACGGGGTCGGGTCCGCCCTTGAAGAGCCACAAGAGCATGTAGACGACGTCGCTCACGTCGCGGAAGCCGTCCCCGTTGGTGTCCCCGTTCTCGGTGGCTTCCGCTCCCGCGCCGCCGCCTCGGGTCTCCGCGGAGGTCTCCCGCCAGAGGCGGCCGCCGAGGAGGAGCGCGTTCACGAGGAGGAGGAGAGCGATCAGCGTCTTCATCGGTTCGTCCTTTCGTTCTCTGGGAGGGCCGGATCGGGCCTCCTCTTCCGGCGGCGGCCTCGGCCCTCGCCCTGGACCATTGTAGCGCGCGGTGCCGAGCCGCCTCGACTTCGATCCCGAGACGAGGGTGGTGGGAGGGGGGCGGTGAGGCGCCTCGCGGCCCCTCACACGGCCGGCCGCACGTCCCGCTTGGACGGGTCGAAGAGCGCCTTGCGGCCGGTCACGTAGGCAATGTCGCCGAGGACGACGGCCACGCCTTGCTTGTAGCCGGCGTCCATGTCGGCGGCGGGCGCCTTGCGCGTGCGGATGCACTCGAGCCAGTTGAGCATGTGGTCCTGGGTCTGCGGCAGCTCGAGGGCCTTCTTCTCCCTCGGTCGCTCCGCGTGGTCGCTCCCCTCCCCCGAGACGACCGGCTCGCCCGGGTTGTGCCCGAAGGCGGTCCGCACCACGCCCTTCTCGAAGAAGAAGACCGTGGTCTCGTTGTCGACGGCGCTCCCGAAGTGGGTGCTGAAGTGCGTGACGAAGCCCTCGGGGTAGTCGAGGACCACCGTCACCGTGTCGGGCGCGGTCCTCCGCCGGTCGCTCGTGGGCGCGTAGATCCCCCCGTGGGCGACGGCCGAGACCGGGAAGCCGCAGCCCGTCGCGGCGTGGACGAAGTCGCTGAAGTGGCTCATCCAGCCGCCGATGGTGCCGCTCGAGAAGTCGTGGTAGCCCATCCACGAGCCGTGCTGGTCCGGGTCGAACGGCCGGTGCGGCCGGTTGTAGAGGAACGCCTTCCAGTCCGTATCGGACTCCTTCTCGGGCCGGGCGTAGTGGTTCCAGTAGGGCGCGTAGGCCGTCTCGGTGGACTCGACGCGGAAGAGCCTCCCCATCTTGCCCGACGCGTGGAGAGCCCGGCACGCCGCGGCGCCGGGGCTCGATCGGCCCTGGGTCCCGTGCTGGACCACGGCCTTCGCGGCCACGACGGCGTCGTAGGCGCGGTTCAGCTCGTCCATGTCCATGGCGATGGGCTTCTCGATGTAGGCGTCCTTCCCTGCCTGCACCGCGTCGATGAGCTGTCCGCAGTGCTGGTGGTCGGGGGTCGCGATGATGACGGCGTCGATGTCGTTGTCCTCGAGGAGCTTCCGGTGGTCGGCGTAGAGCTTGGGATCGAGGTCGAAACGCCGCTTGATGTGGCTCGCCATGCTCTCGAGCTGCTGCTTCCAGACGTCGCAGGCCGCGACGACGGCGGCGTTGGCCTGGACGGCGACGTTCTTCACCCACTGCGTGTGCCAGCGGTTGCGCCCCCCGCAGCCGATCTGGCCGATCCGGATCCTGTCGGCGGCCCCGGCCGCGCGGCCGTAGGCCGCCGCGGTGAGGCCGGCAGCCCCGAGGGCGAGGGTGCTCTGGACGAAACGACGGCGGGTGACTCTCCTGGGTTCCATGGCGCGCTCCTTTGCTTGCGGTGTGCATAGCAACTTCCCTCGCCGGGCCCTCCCCTGCTGTGACTCCGGTCGCGGACCGGGCGCCCCGGGTCCCGGCGATGATCGAGGGCCATGAGACGAGACCTTCCGAGCCGGAGAGAGCTCCTTCGCGTCCTCGGCGCCGCGCCGGCCGCCTAGCTGAGCGCCGCCTGTCTGCCCGCCGCCGCCCTCGGCCGCCTCGCGGGCGCCCAGGAGGCGAAGAAGGCCCCGTGGGCCGAGGAGCCGAAGGGCCCGTACGCCCCCTTCCGCATGGCGATCCAGAGCTACTCCTTGAGGAAGCTCGAGTTCCAGGATGCCATCGACGCCGCGTACGAGCTGGGCTTCGAGTACGTCGAGCTGTGGCCCGGCCACCTGCCCCTGGACCTCGACGAGGGCGAGTTTCGCCGCCGCGTGAGGGCCATGCGGCAGAACGTTCTGCGCAGGATCGCCTACGGGGTCGTGGAGCTCACCGCGGACCACGAGAAGAACCGGAGGGTCTTCGAGCTCGCCAAGAGGCTCAACCTCTACGCCCTCACGGCGAGCCCGGCGCCGGACAGCTTCGAGAGCGTCGAGAAGCTCGTCGAGGAGCACCGGATCGCGGTCGCCATCCACAACCACGGGCCCGAGGACGCGCGCTACGGCAAGCCGGAGCTGATCGAGAAGGCGATCGCGCGCCGGCACAAGCTCATCGGCCTGTGCATCGACACGGGCCACTTCCTGCGGGCCGGGGCGAAGCCGGACGACGTGGCGAAGCAATTCAAGGACCGCGTCTTCGCCGTCCACCTGAAGGACGTGAGGTCGGAGGGCGGGAAGTCGAAGGACGTCCTCCTCGGCCAGGGCGACCTGGACCTCGCCGAGTTCCTGCGGGCCCTGAAGGACTCGGGGTTCAAGGGGGGCCTGGCCCTCGAGTACGAGGACGAGCCCGACGACCCCGTCCCCTCGATCAAGAAGTGCCTCCAGGCGGTCGCGGAGGCGGTGAAGAAGCTGTGACGGCCGGCGAGCGGAGGTCGACCTTCCTGCGAGCCCGCCGGCGGGGTCTCGTCGTAGCCTTCGCGGGGCTCCTGGCGGGCGCGCCGGCGCTCGCCTCGCCGGAAGGCGGCGCGACGCCGCGGGCCGATGGGCCCTGCCTCGCGTTCCCCGCCGGGGAGGACGCCGCGTTCCTGCTCGAGGCCGGCGGCGGGCCGCCGCGAGCCCGCGTCCTCGACGTCGACGGTCGCGAGGCGGCACCGCCGGCCGTCGAGACGACGCCCGCCGGCGCCTTGCGCCTCGTGGCGCGCGGCCTCCTGCCGGGGCACTACCGCCTCGTGATGGACACGGGCGCCGAGGCGGACGCGGCGCGACGCGCGACTCCTTTCGCCGTCTTGCCGCCCGGGATCCCGCGGGAGCCCGCGGCCGGGACCGCCATCGCGGCCGATGCGGCGCTCTCGTGGCTCGTCGCGCGGCCAGGGGCCCCCCTGGACGGCGTGAGGGAGGCGATCCAGCTCGCGCGGCGCGCCGGGATCCGCCTCCTCCGCGACCGCATCGCCTGGGAGGAGGTCGAGC
This sequence comes from Planctomycetota bacterium, assembly GCA_016209535.1. GTDB lineage: Bacteria > Planctomycetota > UBA8108 > UBA8108 > SXIK01 > JACQVW01. Next base: position 15,518 of record JACQVW010000621.1, read on the forward strand.
CGCGGCCGGGGGAATACCGCTGGGGCCGCTACGACGCCGTCGCAACGGCCTGCCGCGAGGCCGGGATCGACGTCTACCAGATCTTCCACGCCTCGCCCTCCTGGTCGCGGGCCGACCGCGACTCGAAGCGCATGCCCGACGACCTCCGCGCCGCGTACCGCTTCGCCCGCGCCGCGGCCGAGCGCTTCCGCGGCCGCGTCGTCGCCTGGGAGCCCTGGAACGAGCCCGACATCCCGGTCTTCAGCACGGACCCGGCCGACCAGGTCGCCGCGTTCCAGAAGGCGGCGTACCTGGGCTTCAAGGCGGGCGACCCCGGCGCGGCGGTGCTCATGGTCTCGCTGGCCCACCCGCCGGGCCCCTTCGTCGAGGGCTTCCTCGAGAACGAGACGGGCCCGTTCCTCGACGCCTACAACTACCACACGTACGAGGGTCTCGACGGACTGCCGCACTACATCGAGAACGGCGTCCAGTTCGGGCTCCTCGAGCGGGACCGCGCGCCGGGGCCCGGGTACGCGGCCCTCGCGGCGCTCGCGGCCGCCCTCGGCGAGGCGAAGGCACCGCGCCGGCTCGAGGCCCTGCCGGCGGGCGCCGCGGGCTGGCTCTTCTCGCGGGGCGACGGCCGCGAGGCGGCTGCGTTGTGGGCTCGCGAGGAGGCGCCGGTGACGCTCCCGGCCGGCCTCGAGGCCAGGGACATGTACGGGCGTTCGCTCGGCGCGGGCCCCGGCGGAGCGCTCGTGCTCGGGAGCAAGGTGACCTACGCCGTCGGCAGGCCCGACGCCTTCGCCGCGTGGCGGCCCGGCGAGGCGCCGCGGCCCGGCTCGATCGCGCCCGCGCCGTTCTCGCTCGCGCCCGTGGTCCTCCGCTTCGTCTTCCCGGCGGACTGCGCCGAGAAGCCCAAGGAGGCCTGGCGCGTTCCGGCGGACGGCGCGCTCGCGGGGCAGCTCCAGGTCTACAACTTCTCGGGCGAGCCCTTCCGCGGCAACCTGCGGATCGAGCCCGAGCCGGGGCTCGCGGCGGAGCCCGCCGAGGCGGCCGTGCGGGTCGGGCCGCACGGGCTCGAGACGGTGGAGGTCCGCCTCCGCTGGGAGGCCGCCGGCCCGCCGGTCCGCAGGGCGCGGGCCTTCGCGCTCGCCGAGGGCGGCCAGGGCTCGCGCTCGAGCGCCGCCCTGGTTAGGATCGTGGGTCCGTGAGGTGCGTGAACCCATGTTCCGGATCGTCAAGCGGCTCCGCTTCTGCTTCGGCCACCGCATCCCCGGGCACCCGGGGAAGTGCGCGCGGCTCCACGGCCACGAGGCGCTCCTCGAGGTCGAGCTCGCGAGCGACCGCCTCGACGCGCTCGGCATGGTGCGCGACTTCGCCGACGTGAAGCGGCGGGTCCAGGCCATCCTCGACGAGGGCTTCGACCACCGCACGCTGCTCCACAGGGACGACCCCCTCGTGGCGGCGCTCCGGGCCGCCGGCGAGGAGCCCGTGGTCCTCGACGAGAACCCGACGGCCGAGAACATCGCGCGGCGGATCCTCCTCGAGGCGCGGGAGCGCGGGCTCCCCGTGGCGTGCGTGCGGCTCTGGGAGACGCCGGACTCCTACGCCGAGCACGCTCCGTGAGCGCCCGCGGCGCCCCGAGCCTCGAGGAGATCGAGGAGGCCGCGGCGGTCGTGCACGCCGCGATCGCGCCCACGCCGCAGATCCGGTGGCCCCTCCTCTCGGAGCGCGCCGGGGCCGAGGTGTGGGTGAAGCACGAGAACCACACGCCGATCGGCTCCTTCAAGATCCGCGGCGGCGTCCTCTACCTCCACGAGCTCCTGCGCCGCGGCCCGAGGCCCCCGGGCGTCATCGCCGCGACGCGCGGCAACCACGGCCAGAGCGTGGCCTACGCGGCGCGCCTCCACGGCCTGCCCGCCGTCCTCGTCGTGCCCCACGGGAACAGCCGCTCGAAGAACGCGGCCATGCGCGCCCTCGGGGCCGAGCTCGTCGAGCACGGGCACGACTTCCAGGCGGCCTACGAGCGCCTAGGCGAGCTCGCGGCGGCTCGAGGGCTCCACGCGGTGCCGTCGTTCCACCCCACCCTCGTCCTCGGGATCACCTCGTATCCCCTCGAGCTCTTCCGCGCCGTGCGCGAGATCGACGCGGTCTACGTCCCCATCGGCCTGGGCTCGGGCATCTGCGCCGTGATCGCCGCCCGGAACGCGCTCGGCCTCCGCACGCGGGTCGTGGGCGTCGTGGCCGAGAAGGCGCCCGCGTACGCGCTCTCCTTCGCGAGGGGCGAGCCCGTGGCCACGAGCTCGGCGGACACGATCGCCGACGGCGTCGCCTGCCGCGTGCCGGACCCCGAGGCCTTCGCGATCATCCGGCGCGGCGCGGACCGGATCGTCGCGGTCTCGGAGGACGAGATCCGCGCCGCCGTGCGGGGCTACTTCGACGACACGCACAACGCCGCCGAGGGCGCCGGCGCCGCGCCCCTGGCGGCCCTCCTCAAGGAGCGCGCGGCGATGGCCGGGAGGCGCGTCGCCCTCGACCTCACGGGGTCGAACGTGGACCGGGAGGTGTACCGGGAGATGCTCGAGGGGGCGAGGTAGGCCTATCCCGGCCGGATCGGGTACTTCCCGTACCGCTTCACCGCCTCGGCCATGGCGATGAAGTTCTCGTAGGGCACGTACTCGGTCACGGAGTTCGAGGACCCGCAGCAGTAGCCGCCGCCCGGGCCGAGCGCCGCGATGCGCTCGTGCACCTCCGCCTCGACCTGCTCCTGGGTGCCGAGGGTGAGGGTCGAGTCGAGGTCGATGTTCCCGCAGACGCAGAGGCGGCCGGCGTGGCGGCGCTACACCTCGGCGATGTCCATGGAGGCGCGCTCGCAGGGGTGGAGGGCGTCGAAGCCGCAGGCGACGATGTCGTCGAGGACGGCGTAGAGCCGGCCGTCGGAGTGGTAGAGGTACGGGAGCCCGCGGGCGTGGACCAGCTCGCCGATCCTCCGGTCCCAGGGGAACACGTGCTCCCGAAGGAAGCCCGGACGGACCATCAGCCCGCCCGAGTGGGCCAGGTCGTCGGGCATGCAGACGGCGCCCACGCACTCGAGGTCGAGGACCCTGTCGACGACGCGCTCCTGGATCTCGCCCACGCGCCGCAGGAGCCGCGGGACGACCGGCGATCCCTCGGCCAGGGCGAGGCAGAACGCCTCCATGCCCATGAGCATCCAGGAGGCGCTGAAGATGTAGCCCACGTTGGCGATCACTTTGGCGCCCGGCGGGAGGAGCCTGCCGAGTCGCTCGATGGCCCCGAAGCTGAAGTCGTCCGCCCGCGGCCAGGGGAAGCGCTCGAAGGACTCCTCGTCGCGGATGACCCCGCGGACCTCCTCGGCCCACATGCGGGTGCTCGTGCCCTCGGCGAAGGGGTTGTACCGGGCGGCGACGGCCTTCAGCACGCCCGTCTGCTCGGCGGTGGCGCCCATGACGCCGCTCGCCTCGCCGCGCACGGTCTGCCGCAGGCCGATCGAGACGGGGACGAAGTCGTAGCCCGCCCCGAGGAAGAACTCGACCTCGTCCTGGAGGGTCAACGGGGGCCGCCCCAGGAACCGCGCCTTGATGGCCTGGTCCACGGAGAGATCGAAGAGCGGCACCCGCTCGGGCTCGCCCCGGGAGAGCAAGGCTACCTTGAGGTTCTCGAAGTCGGCCATGGCATCGCTGGACTCCTCGGTGGGGGAACGAGCGAAACGATAGCGGCTCGGGGCCCGCGCCGGTGTGACCTCGAGCACGATCGCGGGTGCGCCTTCCCGCCAAGATAAGGAGCTTCCCCACGCCAACCCCTCCGGAGGGTCTCATGACCGCTGTCCCTCGCTCGTGGAGGCGGCTCACCGCGCCGCTCCTCCTGGTGACGCTCGCCGCCGCTGGACCGGCCGCCTCGCGCGAGGTGGAGATCCGGATCGATGTGTCGAAGCCGGGGCCCGCGATCCACCCGTACGTCTACGGGCAGTTCATCGAGCACCTCGGCCGCTGCATCCGGGGAGGGATCTGGGCCGAGATGCTTCGCGACCGGAAGCTCCTCCTCGAGCCTGGCAAGTCCTGGGAGGTCGTCAAGCCCGAGGGCGCGCTGTTCGAGGTCCTCCACGACACGGCGGGGGCCTACTGCGGCGAGCGGTGCACGGCGCTCTGGGCGCGGGACCCGAAGGGCGGGAGGTGCGGGATCCGCCAGGGCGGGCTCGGGATCGTCGCGGGGAAGGAGTACGTGGGCCGCGCGGTGCTCGCGCACGCCGGCGAGCCCGCGCCCGTGGAGGTCCGACTCTCGTGGGGAGACGGCGCCGCCGCCGGAGAGTCGGTCGACCTCGCCGACGTGGGGTCCAGCTACCGGACGTTCCCCTTTCGCTTCCGCGCCGGCGCCACGACGGACGCCGCGGTCCTCTCGATCACCGTCTCGAGGCCCGCCTACCTCTGGGTCGCCTGCCTCTCCCTCATGCCCGCCGACAACGTGAAGGGCATGCGGCCGGACACGCTCGAGCTCATCCGGCGGCTCGCGCCGCCCATCACGCGGTGGCCCGGCGGGAACTTCGTGTCGGGGTACCTCTGGAAGGACGCCATCGGCGACCGCGACCGCCGCCCGCCCCGCTGGGAGCGCGCCTGGAGCGACGTGGAGGACAACGACTTCGGCCTCGATGAGTTCCTCGACTTCTGCGACGCCGTGAAGACGGAGCCCTACATCGCGGTCAACTCGGGCCTCGGGAGCGTCGCCGACGCCGCGGACGAGGTGGAGTACTCCAACGGCCCGCCCGAGAGCCGCTGGGGCTCCGAGCGGGCGCGGAACGGCCGCACGGCTCCGTACCGCGTCGCCTGGTGGGGGATCGGGAACGAGATGTACGGGAGCTGGCAGCTCGGGAACGTGCCCGCCGAGCGCTACGCGCTCCGCCACGAGGCGTTCGTGCGCGCCCTGCGCGAGCGGGATCCGGGGATCAAGGTCATCGCCGTGGGCGCGCCCGGAGCCTGGAACGACGTCATCGTGCCGCGGTGCGCTTCGAGCATGGACCTCCTGAGCGCCCACCACTACTCGGAGAGGCGCTTCCGGCTCCCCCTCACGCCCGAGGACGCGAGGATGTACGAGGAGGGCTTCCTCGCCTACTCGGGGAGCGTGGCCCAAGGCGTGCGCGGGCTGGTGGAGGACCTGAGGCGGAGGCGGGGGAAAGGCGACGCGGCGGCCGACCGCCTCCGCCTCGCCGTCGACGAGTGGGGGATCGTGCGCGACTGGAATTCCGCGCCCGACGGTCCCGGGATCGGTGCCTTCGAGCACTACTACTCTCTCGGTGACGCGATCGCCGTCGCCCGCGGGCTCCACGAGATCCTTCGGTCCGCGGACCTCGTGACCATGGCGAACTGGGCGCAGGCGGTGAACGTCATCGGAGCGATCAAGACGAGCCGCACCGCCGCGGCCCTCGACCCGGTGGGCCACGTCCTCGCCCTCTACAGGCACCGCGTCGGAGATCGGCTCGTCCCCATCGCGGCCGCCGGCGACGCGCCCGTGGACGCCATCGCGGGCTGGCGGGGCGAGACCTCGGACGAGGGGACGCTCTCGGTGGCCCTCGTCAACTACTCGCCGGGGGAGGCGGTCGCGGCGCGCATCGAAGTCGAGGGCGCTCGCGGCGGCGGCACGCGGCACGCCTGGCGCATCGAGGGCCCTTCCCTCGGCGCGACGAACGTCCCGGGCAAGCCGGAGGAGGTGACGACGCGCGAGCTGCACGCGCTGCCGCCCGTCGCGGAGCCCCTCCTCCTCCCGCCTCGCTCCATCACCGTGGTCGAGGCGACGTGGCCGTAGGGGCGTGTCGCGCGGTAGGCGCACTGGGGCTCAGGCCTGCTGGTTCGGGGCCAGCGGGTTTACCCAACGCTCCAACCGGACTAAGATGTGGGTCTCACGACCAACGAGACAAGGGATATGCATCGGCCTTTTTATCGTTCCATGAAGATGTCGCCAGTGGGACGCCCCGTCTGCGGCCCGACTGCGCGAACCCTCGGGGCACGGATCCCCGATGACATAGAACCCGACCTGGAAGGCAGGGTCCGCCCCGGCACAGGGGGCATGTCGGTCGCGCCGGGAGACCCTCTCCTCCTTCCACCTCACCGGCGCCCTGGGCATCTGGCCGGCGGGTACGGGAAGGACCCAGCATGGGAGATCATCGAGGAGCAACTCGGGAACGAGCTCCAGCTTCGTCTTGATCCGCGAGAGCCAGGCGAGCATGCTCTCGTGGAACCATGCTCTCCGGTGCTGCTGGACGCCTATCAGCAGGCGCTATGCGACACGGCTCCTCGGTGGAGGCGTCTATGAGCGACGCCGGCATTTGCTACGAGAGGCTCGAGGTCCGAATCCTTCGGGGCCGGGCGCTGGGCATCCTGCCGGAGGAGACCGAGGACGTGATCCTGGAGGAGATGGACGCCCTCTGGCGTCTCATGACCTCGGAGGAACGCGCCGCTGCGAATGCCCGTGTTCAGGAGGCCCGGCGGACCATGGCTCCCGCGGACATGAAGCTCAAGGACGTATCGCTCTCCGATGGCGACTCCAGGCTCCCGCGTGAGGCTGCCTGATGCTGCTCGTCGCGCAACGAGTGATGTCGACGAGGCACCGCGTGCAAGGGGTCAACACCTATCGGTATCGCCACGGATCCGGGTCTTGGCCGGCCGACCCGCGCGTCATGCTCGATGATCCGAGCAAGACCCTGGAACGAAAGGACGTCCATCTCCGGCCCGGCGGCAACCGGGTAGTCAGCTTCCTGGACGTCGCGGCCCCAGATGGCGTTCTCCTTGGCGAGCTCCTCGACCGGTTGAACGAGCTCAAGAGCCAGGCGCCGCCCCTGGAATTCCCGCTCGAGCGAGTGCTGGGCCCGTGTGCGGTTCGTTTCGCCGTCGAAGGACGCATCCTCCCTTTCTGGCGCGGAGAGCTGGAGGATCTCATCCAGCACCTCATGGTCGTCATCACTTGAGGCGGTGAAGGACTGGATGCCCGAGATGGGGGCCGTGAACCTCACGGCCCCTCGAACGTCAGCCCGTCGATCCAGACCGTGAAGGGGTCGCCGCCCCAGGAGTCGAGCGAGATGCTCACCGCGTCCACGCGCTCGAGCCCCGCGCCGCCCGCGCCGCCCGTCGCGTCCACGGCCCACTCGGCGTCGCCCCGGAGCGGCGCCCTCACGTGCATCCAGGTCCAGCGCGCCTCGCTGTAGGGCGCGCCGACCAGGAGGTTGCGCCCGCCCGAGGGCTGGATCCTCACGGCGCCGTCCCTCGAGTGGAGCCTGACCACGGGCCCCGGCTCCTGGAAGCCGGGGATGTTCGGGGTCTCGGCGCGCAGCCAGAAGCTCACGTGGGTCTTCCTCGAGAGGTCCCAGGCCGCGTCGCGCTCCCGCGGGAACACCGCCGTCGCGTACATGCCCTTGTAGGGGTTCGGGGTGAAGCGCAGGGAAGACCTGCCGGCGACCGCGTCCGGGTCATCGTCGAAGAGCACGCGGCCGGTCCCGTCGGCGTTCCCCTGCATCTCGAAGCCCCAGCGGGCCGCCTCGCCCTCGGTGCCGAGCTCCTCCCGGACCAGGGCCGCCACGACGAGGTCGCGGAAGCCCAGGTCGGCGAGGACGCCGTTCGAGACGGTCACGCCGACCCTGTAGAAGCCCGGCCGATCGAAGGTGCGGCGGGCCACGGCCTCCGTGGCGACGGCTCCGCCCAGGTCCCAGCGGAAGCTCAGCGGGCGCCCTGCCGGGTCCGCGCTCCGCGAGGCGTCGAAGACGACGGGGACCCCGACGAGGGCCCGCGCCGGAGCCGAGACCTCGGCCCGCGGCGCGAGCGTCACCGCCGGATCGTCCTTTGCCTCGACGAGGTTCGTCACGTCCTCGAGGAAGTTGCCCTCGGCGTTTCCCGAGAATCGGTTCCGCGCGAGGTGGACCCAGTCTCCCCAGCGCCCCCAGATCCCGAAGCGGTTCTCCTCGATCCGGCTCTCCTGGACGATCCAGTGGTGCGTGCGCCAGGCCTTCCCCTTCGTCCCGGCGTCGCCGCGGAAGGCGATGCCCGCCCCGGCGTTGTGGTGCAGGTGGTTCCCCTGGATCACCGTGTGGCTGGAGGAGCCCCCGACGATGACGATCCCTCCGTGCCCGAAGCCGGGCTCGGGGGCGTTGTGGAAGCCCGAGGGGAGGCCGTTCCAGGCGGCCTCGTTGCCGATGAGCCGCGTCTGGTCGCTGCCGCCGAGCCAGAAGCCGTAGCTGCCGTGGTTCGCCCGGTTCCGGATGTACGTGTTCCCCGGGCTCCAGGACTCGATGCAGTTGTTGTTGGCGTAGGAGCAGTCGTTCTCGATGAAGACGTTCCCCGTCGAGACCCAGCCGTTCAAGACGCGGATGAAGACCCCGTCGCCGCCGTGGGTGATGTCGTTCCTCCAGAAGCGGTTCTGGTTCGAGCCACTCTCGATGAGGACGCACGTCGAGTCGCGCGCGTGGACCTCGCCGGGCTTGATGCGGAGGCCCCAGGAGAGGTTGTTCTCGAGGACCGTGTTCCTGGACGACGTCCAGAGCTTCAGGCAGACATTCGACGCCCGCGAGAGGTCGTTGCGCTCGATCAGGTTGTCATCGCAGCCCGAGAGGTCGAGGGCGTTCCACACGTCGTGGGCCGTGCATCCGCGGATGACGCTCCGCGAGATCCTCGTGAGGACCATGCCTCCGAAGCGGCCCTGCTCGCCCCAGCCGTGCTCCGGGTCGTGGAAGTTCCCAGAGAAGTCGCAGCCCTCGATGAGCCAACCCTCGCCGCCCGCCGCGTGCAGCCCGCGCTGGAAGCCCCGGACCTTCACGTTCCTGAGAGTCACGCCGGAGCAGCCGTCGGCGGCGATGCCGGCACCGGCGAAGCTCTTGGGGTCGCCGGCCTTCCCGGGCCCGGCGATGGTCGCCCCGTTCCCGTCGATGGTGACGTGGCTCGCGCGGATCACGATGGGCTGTTCGAGCACGGCGTCCTTCTCGAGGACCGTGTCCCGCGTGACCACGAGCGGCTCGACGGGCTCGGCGGCCGGGGTCTCGAATCGGACCGAGACGGCGAGAACGGCGGCGAAGGCGGCGAGGGCGGTGAGGATCCCGGAGCCCGGACGCGCCGCGGCCATCAGGGGAGCCTCCAGGGAGCGCGCAGCTCCCGGGAGAGCCTCCCGTTCGCCTCGTCGTCGCCGAGGAATCTCTCCGCCGCCGGGTCCCAGCAGAGCTTCCGCTCGAGGCGCATCGATCTCCGACCGGAGGATCGCCGGGTCGCTGGCCTCGGCCGGCTTGCGGTAGGCCTTTAAGATCCAGCCGCTCGTCCCCTCGAGGCGGACCCCTTCGGGGTTCTGGGAGGTATCGGTGAAGACCATGCGGACCCCGTTCTCATACCTGTACTCGATCCGCCAGGTCAAGGCCGTGTCCGCGAGGCCCCCCTTCCGGTCGAGCAGCGCCCGGAAGTCGCTCGTGACGTCCTTGGCCGGGACCCCCGAGAGGGCCATGGCCTCCTTCCGCGACTCGGGCTTCACGTCGCAGATGGCGACGATCCGCGCGCCGTGCTTCATGAGGCCTTCGATGTCGTGCTGTCCCCTCCGCCCCGTGCCGATGCACCCGATCGCGACCCGATCGCTCGGCGGCGCGGCGCCCCCGAGCCCGAGGACGCTCGCCGGCACGACGAGGGGCGCGCCGAGGAGGGCCGCGGCGCCCTGGAGGAGCTTGCGGCGGGAGAAAGTCTGCTGGCGGTCGTTAGCTCTGACACTCATGAATGGCCTCCGGTCGCAGTGACGTCTGCGGCTGCGAGGACGCTGCAGTGGACCCAGGCGGCCAGGGTATCGGACGCCGCGCGGCGCTGGTGTGACCTCGCGCACGGGGGACCTCGAGGGTCGCTCCTCCATTGCGCGCCCCTGCCGGCGCAACTATCCTGGCGGCATGGGACCTGTCGCCACGGCCAACCTGGAGGCGGAGCTGAGAGCGGGCGAGAGCTCGTTCCTCGAGCTCAAGGATGAGCGGGTGCACCCCGACAGCCTGGCCAAGGAGATGGCCGCCTTCGCCAACACCGAGGGGGGTGTGATCCTCCTCGGCGTGGCCGACGACGGCAGCGTGACCGGCATCTCTCGTCCAGACATCGAGGAGTGGGTCTTCAACATCGCCCGCAACAACGTGAAGCCTTCGGTCCTGCCGCTCTTCGAGCTGGTCGAAGCGCAAGGCAAGAGGGTCGCGCGCATCACCGTCCAGAAGGACCTCGCGGGGCCCTTCTCGGTCTCGGGCCGGTACTACATCCGGGCCGGCTCGACCTCCAGGGAGTGCACCAAGGAGGAGCTCGGGCGACTGTTCCAGCGCTCGCGCTACTTCTACTTCGAGGAGTCGCCTGTTCACGGGTCCGGTGTTTCGCACCTCGATCGAGACAGGATCCGCGAGTACTTCCGGCAGGTCTACGAGCACGACATCGATCGGGACGATGGGGCCGCCTGCGAGAGCCTGCTCAAGAACTCAGGGATCCTCACCCAGGAAGGTCCGGCTTCCGTCGTCGGCCTGGTGATGTTCGGCAAGCGCGACGCGGGCCAGGTCCCGCCGGTGCACGCCGTGCAGCGCTTCCTTCCCCAGGCGGGAGCGGCCTACGCGCACTACTCCGGCACGACGATCGTCGATGCGCTTCTCGACAGCGCGCAGTTCGAGGGCACGGCGCCGGACCTGGTCGAGAGGATCTCGGAGAAGTTGCTCCTCCGACTGCCGCGGCCGTCTCGGATCGAAGGGATGAAGCGCGAGGAGCTGGTCCCGCTTCCGCGGAAGGTGCTGCGGGAGGCGCTCGTCAACGCGGTCACGCACCGCGACTACAGCCTGCAGAGCAAGGTCCGCGTGTTCCAGTTCGACGATCACCTCGAGGTCATGAGCCCGGGGGGGCTTCCCAACTCGGTCTCCATCGAGAAGATGAAGGCCTCCTACTGCGCCCACCGAAACCCGCTCGTCGTCAAGTTCATGGAGAACCTGCGCTACGTCGACGGCCTCGGTCGCGGCGTGCCCATGATCTTCCGCTCGATGCGGGACCTGGGAGCGAAGGAGCCCGAGATCCACGCGGACGCGTCCCAGGTCAGGCTGGTGATCTGGTTCGCGCCGACCGCTTGAGGGCGGGCGGCCCCAAGGCGGTTACGATCCCCCTGTCATGGTCCCACGAAGCCTCGGTCCAGCGCGGCTGACGTTGTTGCTGCTCGCCGGTGCCGCCTCGCTCCTCCTTGAGCAGCAGGCTGCGGCTGCGGCTGCGGCAGGGGCGCGGGCGGGTGCGAACCCGGACCCGGCGCAGTCACGGCGCTTCTGGCCGGCCTGGCGGGGGCCGCTCGGGACGGGGGTGGCGCCGGAAGGCGAGCCGCCGCTCGAGTGGAGCGCGGAGAGGAGGCGCTCCCCACCGAGCAGGGGCACCGCACAGCAAGCCTCACGTCGGCCTCCCCGGTGACGGACGGAGAGCGCCTCATCGTCAACTTCGGGTCCTACGGGCTCTACGCGCTCGACCTGGGCGGCGAGCTCCTCTGGAAAGCGGACCTGGGCCCGGTGCAGGTCCTTCACGGGCACGGCGAGGGGAGCTCGCCGGCCCTCCATGGCGACGCCCTCGTCGTCAACTGGGACCACGAGGGACAGTCGTTCATCGCGGCCTTCGACGTGCGCTCGGGCCGTGAGCGCTGGAAGGTCCCGCGGGACGAGGTCACCTCGTGGGCGACGCCCATCGTGGTCGAGCACGCCGGGCGCCCGCAGGTCATCGCGAGCGGCACGACTCGCGTGCGGGGATATGACCTCGCCACGGGGAGCGTGATCTGGGAGTGCGGAGGGCTGTCGGCGAACGTCGTCGCGTCGCCCGTCGCGGGGGACGGCATGGCCTTCGCGGGGAACGGCTTGACCCTCGTGCTGGAGGACGGAGACGCGCCCCGCGTGCTGGCCCGCAACCGGCTCGATGACAGCTTCAGCGCTTCCGCAGCCATCGCGGGGAAGGATCTCTTCCTGCGGGGACACCGGAGCCTGTACTGCCTCGCGGACCGGTAGGAAGGAAGCCGCGCACCACCCGACCCGGGAAAGGTCGTTGACTCCAGCCTCCGGGGGGCTTACCCTGCATCCTCATGAACGGGTTGGGGCCTTCGTTGTTGAGATTCTCGCTTTCCGCCCACGTCACGGTGCTGCTTGCGGCGAGCGCGCTGCCGTCCGCCCTGCGGGCGGAGGCGGACCTGGCGTTCACCCTGACGCTCACGCCGGCGAGCCCCCGGGTGGGTGACACCATCACCTACGAGCTCCAGGGCGTGAACGTCGGCCCGGACGCCACCCAGTTCGCCTCCTTCCGCCTGACCACCTCGCTCGCGCCGCAGATCTTCGCGCCCCGCTCGATCGAGGCGAGCGGGACGGCGTGCTCCCTCGCCGCCGACGGGCGGAGCTACACTTGCGACTACCCGCGGCTCAATCCAGGCGACCCGGTGCGGGTGACGATCGTCGGCGAGGCGATCGCCGTCGGCACGGCTTTCCTGTCCGCCGGAGTGGCCCTGCCGGACGACTCGAACCGCACCAACAACTTCCCCAGCGCGCGCCTCACGGTCTTCGAGGGCCCCGAGTTCTGCCAGGACTGCCTCGTCGGGGAGGTCGCGTGCGGGGAGACCGTCCAGAGGCGCCTGGACGACGACTGCAGGAGCAACTTCCGGTTCGTCGACATCTGGCGCTTCGAGGTGGACCGGCCCAGGTCGGTGAGCATCGAGACGACCCTCACCATCTCCGACGGCGTCGACCTCACCGTGCGCGACGCCGAGTGCCGTCCGGTCCCGCGGGGCCCTTGCACCTTCCGCGGCGACGGGACCACCTGCCGGTTCGACCTCCAGGCCGGCACCCACTCCGTCCTCGTGGGGGCCTCGCAGCTCAAGGACTACGAGCTGCGCGCCGACTGCGGAGGGGCCAGCTCGCTCGCCTGCACGGTCGCTCCGGACGGGGGGAGCGAGCTGCGCTGGACGAACTCCCCGCTCCACGATCCGGCGGCGCCCATCTCGATCCGGGTCAACGGCGTCGAGGTGGCGTCGGTGCCGGGACGAGACCAGGCGGCGGTCCTGGCGCCGGAGACCCTCGCGGGCGCGCCCGACGGAGTCGCCGAGGTCTGCGTCGTCGACTCGAGCGGCCTGCCTGCCTGCTGCGCACTCCTGCTCGCGGACGACCTGGCCGTCAACTGCGGCGGCCCGAGGCTCGACGAGGCCGTCGGTACCGGCGTCGGAGACGGCCGCACCTGGCTCGAGGACACGGCGGAGAACCCGTCGATCTTCCTGGTCCAGGGCGAGGGCACGGTGGACTTCGCCGCGGCCCCGGGAGGGTTCACGGTCGCCGACACGCGGCTCGTGGAGCCGCGCTTCACCGACGATCCCCAGCGCAGCCGGCTCTTCGCCACGGCGCGGACGCGGGACGGCGAGATCGCCTACCGCTTCGCCGTGCGGCCCGGCGACTGGGAGGTGGTCCTGCTCTTCGCCGAGGGGTCCTCGAGCGGCGGCTGCCTCGCGATCCCCGACCCCGCCGAGTCCCCCGGCTCCTGCCGCGTCTTCGACATCGCGCTCAACGGAGATCCGGTCGAGGAGCGCTTCGCCCCGCACGTCGCGGCGCAGCGCGGCCTGGGCAACCCGCTCCCCAACTCGGTCTTCGGGGTCGCCGTCGCCCGCGACTACCGGGCCCGCGGCGCCGGGCAGATCAAGGTGTCGGTCCGCGACCTCGGCCCCGGCGATCCGCCGGGCGATGCCATGCTCGAGGGGATCCTGCTCCGGCGCATCCGCCCGGCCCGCTTCGAGCTCGAGGTCGCCGGGCCCGCCTGCGGCGGCGTCCTCGAGGGGCCCGCCGGTGGGAGGTTCGCGACGGGCCTCGAGTGCACGCTCGCGACCTCGGACAACCCCTTCGACGCCGGCGCCCGCGCCTGGTCGCTGAGCCTGGCAGCCGAGGGCGCGGCGGTCTCCCTGATCTCGACCGAGGGCACCGCCGCCGCCCCGGCCGCTGCCGGCCCTCCCGGCCTCCGGCAGGGGGGATTCGAGCTCAGCGAGCTGACCGCGGGGCCGGGCAACGAGGGAGCGGTGAGCACGGTGGTCCTCTCCTTCGAGTCGCCCGTCACCTTGCCGGCGCAAGGCACCGTCCCCGTCGCCCGGATCGCGCTCGCGGGGACCTTCCCGCCCGTGGACTGCCGGCAGCTCGTCACGGTGTTCTACGCGGACGGGCGCTCGGGCTCCCTCGGGCCCGTGGAGAACCGGGTGCTCCAGCTCGACCTCGAGGCCGAGCCCGCGCTCGGGCGGTGCGCCTTCGAGCTCGCCGGCCTGCCCGCGGTGCCCTTCCAGCGCGGGGACTCGAACGGCGACGCCGGCGTCGACATCTCCGATGCGATCCTCGTCCTCCTGTCCCTGTTCGCCGCCGGCTTCGACCTCTCCTGCCTCGACGCCGCCGACGCCGACGACGACGGGGAGATCACGCTGTCGGACGCCGTCGTGCTGCTCAACCACCTCTTCCGGGGCGGTCCGCGCCCTCCGGAGCCGTTCGATCGCTGCGGCACGGACCCGACGGGAGATCCCCTCGGCTGCAGCCTATACGACGCCTGCCCGCCCCCGCCCGAGGGCGGCGAGTGCCCGCCGCCCCCCTCGGGGGGTCCGGTCCTCGTCCGGAGCGCTCCCTCGCCCTTCGCGTTCCCGCCGCTCCTCAAGGGCCTCTTCGGGCGCGCGCGCCTCACCGTCCGCAACCCCCGCTCGACCCCCGTCACGGTCCGGACCGTGACCATCGACCCGCGCTTCGACGACGAGCTCTTCGCCCTGGAGGCGCTGCCGCCGCTGCCGGTGACGCTCGCCGCCGGCGAGGCCCTCGCGGCCGACCTCGCCGGCTCCTCGAGGCGCCTCGGCCTCCACCGCGTCGACGTCCGCTACGAGACCGACCGCAACGAGCACGTCGAGGAGGTCCTCTTCGAGGTCGCCCTGGGCTCGCTGCCGGAAGTTCCCGGCGAGCTCACCATCGTCACGCTGCCGGGCCAGCCTGCCGAAGGGGCGCTCCTGATCTCGAACGGTGCCGCGGCCGCCGAGGACCTCGCCATCGACCTCGAGGGTGCGTCCGCCTCGGGGCCCTTCTCGGTCGACGAGAGCCTGCTGCCAGCCGCCGTGGCGCCCGGCGGGACCCTCCGCCTGCCCGTGCGCCTCCGGTTCGATGCGTCGAGCCCGGGCGAGCTGGGCGACCAGGTCCGCGGCGAGCTCCACCTGCGCTCCAACGGCCGCGAGGGAGGCGACGGAAGGAGCGGGACGCTCCACCGGGTCCGCCTCGAGGCGAGGATCAGCCCGGGCGCCACGTTCTCCGGTCCGCTGGCCATCGCCCTCGGCGGCGAGGCGACGCGCACGCTCGTGGCCGAGGCTCCGTTCCGCGCGGCGAGCTTCCGGGTCGGCACGGCCGACCCGCGCTCCGTGCGGCTCCGCGGCCCGGGCGGCGACCTCGCCGACGAGGTCCGGGGCCTGGCGCACGGCGCCCCCGTGACCTTCGCGGCCGTGGGCTCGGGCTTCGCCGAGATCGAGGTCTCCCTCGAGAGCACGGGCGCCGGGGGGGGCGGCGGACTCGCGGCTCTCCAGGAGCCCCTGGACGTCGGCAGGGAGCGGGCGACGGTCGCAACGCCGGTGCGCGCCGGGCGGCTCCTCGACGGCGGCGACGGTGGCGAGGACCGCCTCGAGATCATCTCCCTTCCCGGCGGCGATGTTCTCGCGGCCCACCGGTTCCCCGGCGACGACATCCTGCGCAACTCCGACCTGGTCGTGACCGGCAGCGGCGGGGAGGACTTCGGGCTCCTCACCCTGCGGAGCGGCCGCACGGACATCTACCGCTTCCGCGACGGGGCGCGCGTCGCCTCGATCCCCTCCGGCGGCGGCGCGGGCGTACCCGGCGTCGACCCCGTCGTCGTGCGGCTCACCGTGCCCGGCGATGCCGAGCCGTCGGAGGTGGGGATCTCCGTCGACTCCAGGGCCGCGCTCGTCTCCTACCGCGTGACGACCGGGGAGGTCCTGGGCAGGGTCGCGCTGCGGGTCTTCTCGGAGGCGGTCGATCTCGGCGCCGCCGAGGACGTCGATCCCGTCGTCTCCGGGAAGGAGGACGCCGGGATCGATCCGGTCCTGTTCTTCCTGGGCGACAACGGCGAGTGCTTCGCGGTCTCGCTTCCCGCGCTCGGCTCCGTCACACGCCTCGGGCAGATCGCCGGGGGCGCGCGCGTGGCCGTCGATCCTGTTCCCCTGGGATCCGGCGACGTCGCCTTCCCCGGGGCGAGCGGCGAGGTGCTCTTCGCCGTCCGCGCCGCGGGCGGCTTCCGCACCTACCGCTACGAGCCGCTCGTCGACCGCTCGGGCGGCCAGGACGTCTTCCAGGACGCGCTCCTCGCCGAGGTCGACCCCGTGCCGACCGCGGACGGCCGCTTCCTCCTGCTCCAGACCGCTCAGGGGCACGTCCGCGTCCTCGACCGCGAGAAGCTCGACCCCCAGGGCCCTCGCGCCGGGCAGCCCCTGGTGACGCTCAGCGCGCCGTTCTCGGCGCGCTCGGTCCAGGGCGTCGACCCGATCCTCGTGGGCTACGATCCCGCGGGCGCCGCGCCCGAGGCGGACGCCCGGGTGATCGCGGCCTACGAGCGGGGCGTGGTCCGGATCTGGAGCCTCGACGGCGGCTCCCAGATCACCCTCGAGCCCCTCGCCGGCAGCTCGGGTCGCTGGGAGCGGAACATCGACGTGCTCGCGGACCCGCGCCGCGCCGACCGCGTGCACCTCTTCGACGGCGAGGGGACGATCCGCGTCGTCGACCCTCTCGGCGGCCGCCTCCTGCACACGATCACCGGTGCGGGAGCGCCCATCGAGGGCGTGGACCCCAAGCTGTCGCCGGACGGGTCGCACCTCATCGCCGTCACCGAGCTCGGCGACGGCCAGGCGACCATCACGCTCCACGGCGTCGCCCCCGGGACCTTCGGCGTCCGGCGGGCGCTCGTGGCGGGCCTGCCGCTCCCCCAGCGCGACGTCGACCTCGCGGTGCTCGGGTCGGGCGAGGTCCTCTACACCGACCTCACCGGGACGGTGACCGCGCTCGACCTGGAGGGCACCGTCCTCTACACCGTCCCCCGGTCCGAGGGAGGCGGCGCGGTCAACGGCGTGGACCTCTCGCTCCCCGGCGACGGCGAGGCGCAGAGCGACGAGGACTGGGCGGAGCCCACCGAGGAGGAGAAGCGACGCGGCGAGCCGCCGGTGCACCCGCCGGAGGACGGCCTGCCGCCGCCGGACCCTGGCGCGCCCGACCCGGAGGCGGACCCCGAGCCGGGGAACCCCGAAGACACGCCGCGGGAGGGCGGCGGCGTCTGCCCGCTGGAGGAGGTCTGCCTCTGCGAAGGGGACGTCTTCGACCTCGCCGCCCGCGTCCCCGAGCTCCGCGACTGCCCCCCGGGCGCGCCGAGCGGCCCGAGCTCGGAGATCAAGGAGGTCAGCCGGCAGCCCGTCGCTCCCTGCGCGCAGCGGCCGGCGATCCGGTTCGAGGACCACCTCATCCCGCTCCACGAGCTCGTCGTCCGGCCTGCCGATGCCTGCGGGGCGGACCACTACCACGCGGCGAACGGCTTCGACGCTCTCGCGCTGGACGGGACGCGCGTCCGGGACCCCAACCCCTCGAGCTGCGGGTACGGCAAGGTCAGCGAGGTGCCCGTGGTGGCCGAGGCCTTCGAGGACTGCTCCGGCGAGGTCCTCGAGGTGCGCGGCCGGGAGGTCGTGGGCAAGGCCCCCGGCGAGTCGGTCCTCCACGTCCGTCCCTGCATCGCCCCGGGGCAGAGCCCCGAGGAGGTGAAGCCGAGGGAGATCGTCGTGACCGTGATCCGCCCCCGGAAGCTCACGGCGAAGCTTCTCGAGGACCCGGGGACGGTCGTGTCGGTCGAGAAGACCTCGGCGGGGCCCGAATGCCTCGCCGCAGCGTGCGGCGACGCCGTGCGGCTCACGGGCGAGAGCTGCCCCGCCCGCTGCGTCGAGCTCCTCGAGCTGGGCGACGCGGGCGGGACCGCGACCGGCCCGTGCGATTTCATCTTCGACCCGCTCGACCGCAAGATCTCGGAGGGCGCGGCCGTCGCCGACCCCGACTTCGTCGCCCCAGCCTCGTGCGGCGTCCACCAGGCGGTCCTGCGGTGCAAGGACCGGCCCCACTCCGCCTTGAAGCCCATCCACATCCACGTCATCGGGATCGACGTGGTGCTGGCGCCGAAGGTGCTGGCGCTGGGCTCGGAGGGCACGTTCA
>JACQVW010000622.1 GCA_016209535.1 Planctomycetota bacterium
CATGTCCCGTCTTCCCCTTGGGGGGGTGCTCCCGACCAAGGCGGGAGGGAGCACATTCTTTGAGGGGGGAGAGTACAGGCGTGGTTCTGAACCGCGTAATCGCGGTTCTTGAACCACGCCGAATCTCCCGGCTCACTCGCCGCACGGCAGCCTGTCGACGCGCCAGCCCTCGTCCACATGCACGACCTGCAGGGTGTCCGTGCAGGAGGAGCCGGAGTCCATGCTGGTCGCGATCTCGTGGAGCGTGACGAGGCCCCCACAAGACCCTTACCTGCACGCGTCAAGCTACGATCAGGCCCCAGTAGCACCGCCGTGAGGCGTGACTTACAATCGACCCACCACGCACCGCCAACCCAAACTTCACCGTGGGGTCCCTCACTTTGCGCGCGACAAAGCTCGTCCCGGCAATCCTGGCCGCGGTCCTGGGCTCGAGCTCCCTGCCCGCCGCCGGCATCAAGGTCGTCCTGAACGAGGTCTGCTACCACCCGGCCGACGACGCGCGCGCCGGGGAGTTCGTGGAGCTCCACAACCACGGCACCGAGCCGGCGGACCTGACCGGCTGGGTCCTCATCGGCGGCGTCGACTACGCCTTCCCGCAGGGGACCACCATCGGGCCGGGCGCGTACCTCGTCGTGGGGGCCGACCCCGCGACCCTGAAGGCCCGCTACTCCCTCGACCCGGCCCTCGTGAAGGGCCCGTACTCGGGGAGCCTCGACAACGACGGGGAGCGGCTCGAGCTGTGGACCGCCGCGGGGCACCTCATGAGCTTCGTGGAGTACGAGGACTCGGACCCGTGGCCCGAGGCGCCCGACGGCCTCGGCCCCTCCCTCGAGCGCCTCTCGCCGCTCCGCGAGGAGCACGACGCGGAGGCCTGGGCCGCGTCCATCGCCGTGGGGGGCACCCCGGGGAGCAAGAACTCCGTGAACGTGGACGACCCCGCCCCGCCGCCCACGGGATCGCAGTTCATACCTCGGGGCTCGACCTGGAGGTTCTTCCGCGGCCGCACCGAGCCGCCGGCGTCGTGGGCCGCCCCGGGGTTCAACGACGCCGCCTGGGAGACGGGCCCCGCGGGCTTCGGCTACGACGACGCCGACGACGCGACGATCCTCACCGACATGCAGAGCCGGTACACCACGGTCTACGTCCGCCGCGCGTTCCAGGTTTCGAGCCCCGCCGCCGTCGAGTCCCTCACGCTTAACGTCCTCTACGACGACGGCTACGTCGCGTACTTGAACGGCGTCGAGATCGATCGCGCCAACGTGCCCGGGCCGGCGGGCACGCCGCTGCCCTTCAACGCCCTCTCCTCGAGCAGCGTCGAGCCGCCGCTCACGCGGGTCCTCGACATCACGGCGCTCGCGAGCCTCCTCGTCCCCGGCGCCAACGTCCTCGCCGTCCAGGGCGTGAACTCGGGCATCAACAACCGAGATTTCTCGCTCCACCCGTGGCTCGAAGGGAGCGCGAGCCAAGGCCCCCAGGAGCCCGTGAGCTTCGTCCTGCCGGGCGACGACTGGCGCTTCTTCCGGGGCGTCACGGACCCGCCAGCCGCCTGGCGAGACCTCTCCTTCGTGGACGACGCCTGGGAGGAGGGGCCGTCGGGGATCGGGTACGGGGACGGGGACGACGCGACGCTCCTCACGGACATGGAGGGGAGCTACCTCGCGGTCTTCGCGAGGAGGCGCTTCCAGGTGGCGGACGCATCGAAGGTCGAGAGCCTCGCCTTGTGGGTCGACTACGACGACGGGTTCATCGCGTACCTGAACGGCGTCGAGGTGGCCCGGGCGAACGTCGCCGAGGCCGGCGCCTCGGGAGCCGCCGGCGGGAGCCACGAGGCGGGAGTCCCCGAGGAGTTCCCGATTCCGGCGCCGGCGGCCCTCCTCCGCACGGGGATCAACGTCCTGGCGGTCGAGGGGCACAACAGCGACCTCGCGAGCAGCGATTTCAGCCTCGCCCCTTCCCTCTCCGGCGCGCTCGCCGGCGAAGGCCCCGGCCCGGGGCCGAGCCCCGCGCCCGAGCGGCCGCCTCGGGACGTGGTCTTGAACGAGGTCTTCGCCTCCAGCGGCGGGGACGGCTGGGTCGAGGTCTACAACGCGACGGCGGCCTCGGTGGACCTGAGCGGCCGGCGGATCCTGCTCTTCCCCGAGACGGGGGGCTCCTACGCGTTCCCGGGGGGGACCTCGATCGCCGGGCGTGGCCGCCGCGTCGTGACGGAGGCCGAGCTCGGCTTCCCGCTCACGGGCGCGCCGGTCCTGATCCTGGCGACCTCCGACGGCCGGTTCATCGACGCCCTCAACCCGAGGACCGCCCCGGCCGGGATGTCCACGGGCCGCTGGCCCGACGGCTCGGAGGACCGGTACGTGCTCTCCTCGCCGAGCCGCGACGGGGCGAACTCGGTGGCGCTCGAGACGCGCGTGGTCGTGAACGAGATCCAGTACCACCCGGCCGACGGGAACCTGGGCGGAGAGTTCATCGAGCTCCACAACCGCGGCGGCTCGGCGGTCGACGTCTCGGGCTGGTCCTTCACGCGCGGGGTCGAGTACACGATCCCCCAGGGTACGTCCGTGCCGGCCGGCGGGTTCCTCGTCGTCGCCAAGGACCCATCCATCGCCCAGGCCTTCTATCAGATACCCTTGCCCCTGGGGCCGTACGCCGGCAGCCTCCGCAACGACGCCGAGACGATCCTCCTGCGCGACGCGCTGGGGAACGCCGTCGACCGCGTGCGCTACGCCGACGATGGGAGCTGGCCGCCCGGGCCCGACGGCACGGGGCCGAGCCTCGAGCTCGTCCACGCGGCCCTCGAGAACCGCTACGGCCCCGCCTGGCGCGCGAGCGCGGGGCACGGGACGCCGGGCGCGCCGAGCTCGGCGCGGATGAGCGATCCGCCGCCCATCGTCGCCGGGGTCGAGCACTCGCCCGTCGTGCCGTCGCCGAGCCAGGACGTGCTCGTCACCGCGGCCGTCTCCGACGAGCGGCCCATCGTCTCGGCCACGCTCTTCTGGCGCGCCGACGGCTCGGGGGCGAACCCGGCCCAGGTCCCCATGGTGGACGACGGCGCGGGCGACGACGGCATCGCTTCGAACGGCGTCTTCGGCGCCGTGATCCCGGCGCGCCCCGACCGGACCATCGTCCTCTTCTGGATCCAGGCCCAGGCCCAGGGAGGCCAGAGCGTCACGGCGCCGGCCGGCGCGCCGTCGCCCGCCTTCCTGTACCAGGTCGAGGGCTCGGGCCAGGAGGGGATCCGGCCCACCTATCGCATCGTCATGCAGGCCGCGACCCTCCAGACGCTCCGGACGCGCGACAGGAACTCGGACGTCCTCCTCGACTGCACCTTCGTCTCGAGCGATCGCGCGCGCTACAACCGGGGCATCCGCTACCGCGGCAGCTCGGCGCGGAGCTGCAACCCGCTCTCCTACCGCGTGCAGTTCGACCACGACGCCGACCTCTCGGGGTTCGTGGAGCTCAACCTGAACGGATGCAACCCGCACCGCCAGTGGATCGGGCTCGACTTCCTCGCGCGGGCGGGGATCCCTGCACCGGAGTCCTGGTTCCGGGTGCTCTCGATCAACGGCACGCGCGAGTCGCAGCTCTACCTGCGGGTCGAGTCCCTCGAGGAGCCCTTCCTCGAGCGCGTGTTCCCCGACGCCGACGAGGACGGGAACCTCTACCGCGGGGTGAACCAGGCCAACCTCGACTACCGCGGCGAGTCCTTCGGGCCCTACACCGCGAACTACGAGAAGCACACGAACGAGGACGCCGCCGACTGGAGCGACGTGGTGGACCTCTGCTTCCGCTTCGACGCCGACACCACCTCGGGCCAGGACTTCCCCGCGGCCATCGAGGCCGCCGTGGACATCGACGAGTGGGCCCTCTACTTCGCCGCCTTCGCCGTCCTGGGGTCCACCGAGAACAGCATCCTGCTGAACAACGGGGACGACTACTTCCTCTACCACCGCCCCTCCGACGGGAAGTGGATGCTGCTCCCGTGGGACCTCGATAGCTGCTTCGACGAGTCCACGCAGGTCCTCTTCCGGCCGACGGTGGACCAGATCGAGCGCTTCCTCGAGCACCCGCGCTACGCGCCGCTCTACTGGTGCCACCTCGAGAGCCTCCTCGAGAACGCCCTCGTCCCGGAGATCGTCGACGCCCGCGTCGATCACCTGGCGCCCCTGTTCAGCGCGGCGCGCGTGGACCAGCTCCGCCAGTACGCGCCGGCGCGACGCGCCTACATCGAGCCGCGGCTCTCGCGCTCCCTCACCTGGTCGATCGCCAGCGGCGGGAGCGCCTGCGGCGACTCGATCGTGGCGAGCGGTCCGACGGTGGGCCTCGAGGGCGCGGCGCCGGGCTGCGGGACCACGGAGGTCCGCCTGAACGGCCAGCCCGCCGCCTACGATCCCCAGACGGCGCGGTGGAGCGGCACCGCGAGCGTCGCGGGCGCCGGGTCGATCGCGATCGCGGCCCTGGACAGGAACGGCCTCCTCGTGGCGCGCCGCGACGTCCCCATCCGACCCCCGCCCCAGGGGACCGCCCTGCCCGCCTCCATCACGACGTCCCGGACGCTGCGGGCGAGCGACGGCCCCTACCGCGTGGCGGGCACGGTGACGGTGCAGGCGGGAGTCACGGTCACCGCCGAGCCCGGCGCGACGCTGCTCTTCGGAGACGACGGCACCCTCGTCGTCCAGGGGCAGCTCGCGGCCGCGGGGACGAGCGCCGAGCCCGTGCGCTTCGTGCGCGACTCCTGCGGCGGCGCGGGCGAGGGGCTCGTCCTCCGCTCGGGCGGCGCCGGGACGCGGCTCTCCTACTGCGAGGTCGTGGGCCTGCGCGGGGCGGCCGGCTACGCGGCCGGGATCAGCATCGACGGGGGGAACGCGAGCCTCGACCACGTGACGGTGACGGGGCCCCAGGGGCGGACGGCCATCGACGTGCGCGGCAACGGGAACCTCGTCCTCGACGCCTCCCGGGTGCGCGACTGCGGCACGGGAGCCCTCTTCACGTCGGGCGGAGGCCTCGTGACGCGGTGCATCTTCACCGGGATCGACCAGGCGGCCATCGCGGTCACGGGGAACGCGTCCATCGCCGCCGACCACTTGACGATCCACGGCTGCGGCATGGGCTTCGACCTCCGCGAGCGGTCGCCCGGGGCCGGGTCGGGCGACGTCGATGCCCACAGCGTGATCGCCTGGCAGACTCCGGCGGCGGTCGCCGAGGACAGCGGTTCCCGCGGCGACTTCACCCACTCGGACCTCGCCGGCGGCGTGAGGCCCGGAGATGGCAACATCAGCGCCGACCCGCGCTTCGTGGACGCCCCGGCGGGGGACCTGCGCCTCCGGTTCTCGTCGCCTGGCCGCGGGACGGGCAAGGACGGGACCGACATGGGCGCGCTCCCCTACGAGCCCACCGGCGAGACGAGCCGCTTCCTGCGCTGCGACACGAACGCAGACGGCTCGAACGACATCGCCGACGCCGTCGCCACCCTGCTCGCCCTCTTCGGCGGGCGGGCCGGGCTCGCCTGCTGGGCCTCGGCGGACTGCAACGCGGACGGGCTCACGGACCTGTCCGACGCGCTATTCGATCTCGCCTACCTCTTCACCGAAGGCCCGCCGCCCCCCGGCGCGTACCCGGCGTGCGAGGAGGGGGCGGTGGAGGGGTGCGGCCAGACGACGTGCGTGCAGTAGACGGAGATCACGGCCCCAGGCACGTCTCGCCCTTGCGGTCGCAGCTCAGCCCCTCGCCGAAGGTCGGGTCGAGGCCGCACGAGCCCGCCGGCGGGGCCGGCGGCGGCGCGCCGAGGAGAAGGTAGCTCGCGAGCCGCGCGGCGTCGGCGGCGTCCACCTCCCCCGAGTCGTCGACGTCCGCGGCGTCGAGGCACGGCACCTCCTCCTCGAGGGCGATCGAGCGCTCGAGGAGGGCCAGGTCGCGGGCGTCGACCGACCCGTCGCCGTTCGCGTCGCCGCGCACGAACGCCTCGAGGGGCTGCTCGAAGAAGTATGCGCCGATGTCGCGGCGGGTGTCGTCGGGGTCGGCGGGCCCTCGCGGGTCGGCCGCATCGATGGCGGGCGAGCCGGGGAGCAGGCGGTAGTCGCCGCCGATCCAGCGCGCGTCCGGCGGCTCCCAGGACCCCGAGGGGTCCCGGAACAGGGGGAGCTCGCGCCGGTTCGTCGCGGCCCAGGGTTGCGGCGGAGGCGGCTCCTCCTCGAGGAGAGAGAAGCAGAAGAAGGCGTCGCCGCCCTTCGGCTCGTTGGACCAGAGGATCGAGCTCGAGACGGCAGGCCGTGGCGCCCCGGGCTCGACGTGGATCGCTCCCGGGCCGCTCGCGGCGCGGTTGTGGACCACCGTGGCGTGGTCCAGGGCGAGGGACGCGCCCTCGGCGACGTGGACGGCTCCGCCGCGCCCGCCGGAGCCGGTGCCGGGGTCGGCGGCCCCGTTGCCCGCGAGCTCCGTCCTCTCGAGCCGGACCTCCGCCCCGCGACCCACGAACAGCCCGCCTCCGTCCGATGCGGTGCAGCCCCGGACGGCGCAGCGGTCGATCTCGGGCCCCTCTCCCGGCCCCGGGAGGACCGCGATGCCCCCTCCGCGCTCCGCCGTGCACCGGAGGACCTCGTTCCGCTCGAAGAGCGGAGAGCCTCCTTCGAGGCAGGCGCCTCCGCCGAGCCCGCCCCGCGCCTCGCAGGAGGCGATCCTGTTCCCGGCGATGGTCGGGCTCGCCCCGACGACGAGGATCCCGCCTCCGCGCCGCGCGCCGCCGACCACCGTGCCCCGCCCGCCCGCGATGGTGAAGCCCTCGAGCCTCGCCTCGCGCCCCTCGCCGCTCCGGAAGACCACGACGCTCCCCTCCTCGGCCTCGGGGTCGCCGGCCCAGCGGAGGGTCGTGCGGTCGGGGCCCGCGGCGGCCACGAGCGCCACCGCCTTCCCGCGGAAGTCGAGGGGCCGCTCGATCGGGTGCTCCCCGGGCTCGACGAGGATCCTGTCGCCGTCGAGGGATGCGCGCAGCGCCTCCTCGATCGACGCGAAGTCGCCGGGGACGCGGTGGACCGTGCGCCGGGGCAGCTCCCTCACGACGTCCACGAGATCGGAGGCGTACGAGTCCATCTCCCAGATCGGCAGCTCCTTCACGAGCTCGGGGAGTCCCAGGTCCCGCAGCGCATAGGGCGGGAAAGGGCGGAACAGGAGGCGCACGCGGACCCGGAGCCTCGTGCCCTCGAGGGACCGGTCGACGGGAACGCGGTAGGCCGCGCTCCGCTCCTCGAGGGGCTTGAGCGAGCGCTCGTCGAGCCCGCTCGCGAGCCAGATGAACGGGACCTCCTTGCCCTCCGCGTCGAGGAAGCGGTCCGAGAAGCTCACGAGGAAGGGGTCGGCACCCGGCGCGATCTCGCTGTGGTGGTCCAAGAGGTCGCCGTTGGGGTCGAGGTGCCCCGAACGGAAGACCGGACGGCCCTCGCCGTCCGTCACGGCGACCTCGATCCACATCTGCCGCTCGTTCGCGAGGCCCGTGGGGATGTTGTGGCCGGCGCCGCTGTTCTTGACCCTCACGGTCACGAGGAGCTCGCCCCCGGCGCGGGCGGCTGGAGGCACGATCACGACCATGCGGGCCGCGGTGCGGAGCAGCGCCTGGACCTGCTCCGTCTGGTAGCCGCGGTTCGGGAAGGGGACGAGGGGGATGGTCACTCCGGGGAAGTTGTGGCGGTGGAGCGTGTCGCGGTAGGGCCCGTCGACGGCCGCCTGGCCGCTGTAGCGGAGCATGTGGCAGTCGTGGCACTTGTCGTTCCGCTCCTTGTGGACCGAGCCCGACCACTGGGCGAAGGACTTCTCGAGGAGGGCCCCGTTGTGCAGGACGTCGTGGCACGATCCGCAGAAGTCGCTCTTCCCGATGAGCTCGCTCGTCACGCTCTCGTGGGCCGGCGTGGGCGCGGGCTCGTGGAGCCTCCCGTGGAACGCGTTTCCCGCCCGGAGCTCGAAGCTCGCGTTGGCGATGGGCTTCCCGGGGGGCGGCGCGTCGATCCGGTGGCAGACCTCGCAGGAGATTCCCTTCCGGGAGAGCGGCGAGCCCTCCTTCTCCATGTCGGGGGCCGCCGAGAGCTCTCGAGCCCTGGCGCCGAGAGGCGCGTGGCAGTTGACGCAGAAGGCGCCGATCTTGCCCTCCGTATCGCGCAGGGCCTTCCGGTTGCAGGCCTGGACCAGGGGGTCCACCGCCGAGTAGGCGTGGGCCGACCCGCGCCACTCCAGGTAGTGCCGGGGGTGGCAGGCGGCGCAGGTCTGGGGCCCCTTGAAGTCCTCGGTGCGGAGCGGATGGTCCTGCTCCTGACCCCGCTCCTCGGCCAGACCGGCGGCGGCGACGGCCAGGAGCCCCCCGAGGAACGTCCGTTGGCGGCTCCTCCAGCTCATGGGCCCTGGCGCGCTACTCTCGGGGAACGACGACCGTCCGGAACCCCGTGGACCGGTTCGCGAAGGTGTCCCCGAGGAAGAACTCGAAGTCCCAGCTGTAGCGGAAGCTGACGGGCTCCTCCCGCAGGAGCGAGGAGCCGGGGTAGTCGGCGCCTCCGGGCTGACCGCGGATCGCGTGGGCGCGGCCCCAGAAGGGCCCGGCCGGGTTCCTCAGGGGGGCGTCGGCGGCCTGGTAGTCGGCGTAGATGAACGGGTGGAACCAGTCGTTCGTCCACTCGAAGCAGCCCGAGAGCATGTCGGCGACCCCGTAGGGGCTGTCGCCGAGGGGGCTGTAGCGGCCGACGGGCGACAGCTCGCGCGTCCTGTAGGAGTTCATCCCCGCGTGGTAGGGCCCCGGCACGTGGTCGCCCCAGGGGAACCGCCGGCGGTCCTTCGGTCCCCGCGCGGCCTTCTCCCACTGCGCCTCGGTCGGCAGCTCCTTGCCGTGGAACCGGGCGTAGGCCGCGGCTCCGAACCAGCTCACGTCCACCACGGGGTACTCCTCTTTCCCCGGAGCGATGCGGAGCTCCTTGCCGTTCCACGAGAGGACGTGCAGGAATTCCGGACGCCGTGCGTTGTGGAGCCGCCGGTGGTGGGGGAGCAGCGCCTCGAAGGACCGGAAGTAGTAGAAGGGCACCCAGGAGCCCTCGAGCTCGCCCATGACGGCCACGTCCTCGACCCGCGCAAGCCCTTGCTCGCGGGCCGCCTCGAGGAACTCCAGGTACTCATGGTTCGTGACGAGGTGCCGGTCGATCCAGTACCCGTCGACGTGCACCTCGTGGCAGGGCTCGTCGCTCTCGTTCTGGATCGTCTTGACCTCGGAGCGGTCCGCCGTGCCGCTCGCGTCTCCTCGGAGGAACGTCCCGGGAGGGATCCAGACCATGCCCTCCGTGGACGGCGCTCGCACGTCCACCTCGACCGAGGCCTTCACGCTTCCCGCCTCGCTCGACGCCGTCGCCTCGAGGACGCAGCGCCCGGGCTTTGCCGGGGCCCTCCACTCCACCTCGGGCAGGTCATCGTAGAGGAGGAGGCCGCCGGTCGCGCTCCAGCGCACGCCGGTCAGGGTGCCGGGCGCCCGCAGGCGTGCGCTCACCAGGCCGTGCGCGTAGACGGCACGGGGGCGGATCTCGATCTCCGGCCCCGGCCTGCCCGGCGGGACCTGGCCTTGGCCCACCGTGCCGCCGAGAAGAGGGGCCAGGGACCCGACGGCGGCCCCGAGGAGCCCCGGCCGGACATATCGCTTCACGGAGCACCTCCTGACGGGAAACCTCCTGATGGGATACCTCCTGACGGTAGGAGCGCGAACCCGGATTCCAGGACGGCGGATAGCCGCCCGATCCTGCACTTGTACCGCCAGGAGGCGTGGATTTCCACGGAGAGGTGCCCCCTGGACGTCTCGGCGCGGCGTCTACTTCTTCAAGGAAAAGCCCGCCGAGGTCTTCTTGACGGCGGGGTCCTTCTTCGTGTCAGCGAAGATCGCCGTGTACAGCGTCTTGGGGTTCCGATTCGGGTAGTTCGCCTTGAGGACGAGGTTCCGGACATCCTTGGGAGCCAACGGCTTCCCCGCGGCCTTGAGCACCTTGTGGATCGTCTCCCTCAAGAGACCTCTGGGGGCGTTCTTCCTCTTCCCTCCCGGGCCGCGTGCCGGCTTGCCCGCCGCCAGGGCCTTGGGCGGACGCCCACGCCGCCGGCCCGTCGCGATCGCGCCGCCGCCAGCGCCCCCGAGCAGCCCCTCCAGCGTCGAGATGGCGCCGTCGAGGCGCTCTCGCTCGGCCTTGAGGCTCGCCAGTGCAGTCGTAACACTCTCTGAGACCATTCATCACTCCTTTCGAGAACAGGGCCAGCCGGTATGACAGGTGCCGGTTTCGCAATCTTATACAGTACAGAGATCCCACAAGCAAGCGTGCAAATATGAAAAGACCCCTCCGTATCTCTCTCCTGTCTCTCAGGGCCTCCTGGCATCCTGAGACAAGTCCACGACCTCGGGCTCTCGCCTGCCCTGCGTGATGCGGATCAGGCGCCGCACCGGCAGGCCCTCATGCATGTCCCTCGACCCGTCCGGCCACCGCACGGCGATGCGGTCTATGACACGCGCCGGGCCGAGGCCGAAGTGCAGCCTGGGGTCATTGGCGGAGAGATAGCTCCCCGAGCCCCGCCGCTCGGCGATCAGCGTCCGGCCTCCGGCGCTCAAGGTCACCCTGGCCCCGAGGCCATCGCGGTTCCGCCCGGCGCCCCGGAGCTCCACGAGGCACCAGGCCCCGGAGCTCCCACCGTCGTTCCGCAGCACCTCGGGGCTTCCCTGGGCCTCGACCACCACGGCGTCCACGTCGCCGTCATTATCGATGTCCCCGAACGCGGCCCCCCGGCTCACGCGCGGCCGCCCCACGGCGGCTCCTGCTCCGGCGGTGACGTTCTCGAAGCGCCCCTGGCCGGCGTTCCGGAAGAGCTTCTTCGGCTGCGCGTAGCTCGTGCTCTCGTCCATGAGGCGCGTGCCCGGGTTGAGGTGCCCGTTGGCTATGAAGAGGTCCGGGGCGCCGTCGCAGTCGAAGTCGAAGAAGCCGACCCCCCAGGACACCTCCGGCAAGCCGCCAGGAGAGATCCCGGCGAGGCGCGCCATCTCCTCGTAGGCCGCCGGCCCGGAGCACCGGTACAGGTTGTTGATCTGGTCCTGGTAGTTCGTGACGCACAGGTCGAGGTGCTGGTCGCCATCATAGTCGGCGGCGTCGACGCCCATGCTCCCGAGCTCCTCCCCGCCTTCCCCGAGGGCGGCGCCGCTCAGGAGGCCGGTCTCGGCGAACTTGCCCTTCCCGTCGCCGAGGAACAGGTAGTTTGCGGTCATGTCATTGGCGACGTAGATGTCCTGGTGCCCGTCGTCGTTCAGGTCCGCGGCGATCACTCCCAGCCCGCGGCCGGGAGGATCCACGTTTCGTATCCCCGAGACCTCGGACACATCGGCGAATCGTCCATCTCCCTTGTTCTCATAGAGCCGGTGCCTGGCCGCGGGGTAGTTGCGAGGGGGCCAGTAGCCGGGCACGCCCCGGACCACGCAGGCTGGATACTCGGGGCCCTTCTCCTCCACATACGACGCGACGTACAGGTCGAGGTCGCCGTCCGTCTCCATATCGAGGAATGCGGACCCGGAGTGCATCGAGTCTCCGGCCACGCCGGACTCCGGAGCGATGTCCGTGAACGTGGCGTTCCCGTCGTTGCGATAGAGCCGGTTGCGTCCCTGGTTCGTGACGAATATGTCTGGGTCCGAGTCGCCATCGACATCGGCGACGGAGACGCCGAGGCTCATCAGCGGATCGTCGACGCCCGCCTCGCGCGCGACGTCGGTGAACTTCCCGTCCGGGCCCTGCCTGTAGAGGGCGTCGCGGGGGGGGATAGGGCCAGGTTCTAGCTTGCACCCGTTCGTGAAGTAGATATCGAGACGGCCGTCGAGGTCATAGTCGAGGAGGGCGACACCGCCGTTCACGGTCTCGACGACGCGGTACCGGACGCCGTCGAAGCCGTTGTCGTGCTGGAACCGGATCCCGACGGCCTCCGTCACATCCGTGAAGGTGGGGAACGGCGCCCGTCCTGCTCCAGGGTCCGGAGCACGGTCGCATCCCGAGAGGGCCGCCAGGGAGACGGGAGCAACGAGGAGGAGCGGCAGGCCTCCGCCGGCAAGAGGCGGCGGTCTCATTCCTTGGCCCTTCCCCCCTGCTCCAGGGCCGCCTGGGCCTCCGTCAGGTCGGGATCGCCGGGATACCGGCGCAGGCCTTCGGTGACCACCCGCCGGCAGTCGGCCTCCTTCCCGTTCGCGTAGAGGACCATGGCGAGGCTCGCGTAGTTCGCGGCGCTCGGCCGCGCCCGGAGCGCCCTCCCCGCGAACTCCTCGGCTCGCTCGGCATAGACCCCGTGCTCGCGCGCGAGCTTGAAGAGGAGCTCCCAGCCATCGGCGAAGGCCGGCCGGCCCTCGGCCGCGCGGAGGAAGAGCGGGGCCGCGGCCTCGACCCTCCCCGATCTAAGCTGGAGCTTCCCCAGGTTCCAGAGGGCCTCGGCGTGACCGGGCTCCCTCTCGAGGATCGCCTCGTAGATCCGCGCGGCCTCGTCGAGCTTGCCGGTCTGGAAGTTGATCCAGGCCTCGAAGGCCCGAGCCTCGGTGAACGAGGCGTCGAGCCTCAGAGCATGCTGCACCGACCCTTGTGCCCCCGCGGCGTCCTTCGCAGCGAAGAGCGCCCGCGAGAGCCGCAGCGCCGTCCTCGCCTCGAAGGTGGCCTCCGAGCGCGCCACCTCGCTCGCCTCGACTCCCGGCGCGTCCTGCCTCAGGCTCCTGAAGGCCTGCATCTCCCGCAGGGCGAGGTCCTGCTTCCCCTGCCTGCGGTAGATGCCGCTCAGGACATAGCGGCACTGGGCGTGCTTGGGATCGAGCCGGCCCGCCTCCTCGAGGGCGGAGGCAGCCTCCGCCTCCAGCTTCTCGGCCTCCGGGACTTTCCCGGCGGCGCGCTGCGCTCTGGCCTCGGCATCGAGCGACTTGCCGAGGAGGAATGCGATGTCCGCGGTCCGGTCGCCCCGCTCGATCGAGGCCCGCAGCAGCTCCACGGCCTCGCGGTAGCGGGCGCGCGCGAAGTGTATCTCCGCGGTGAAGCGCCGCGCCTGCGCGGCCTGCTGGGACGAGCCCCGCGCGATCACCTTCGCATACTCCCTCGCCGCGCTTTCATAGTCCTCGAGGTTGTGGTGCGACTGCGCCACGCCCATCATGGCATCGAGGTGCGACGGGTCACGCCGGAGCACCTCCTGGTACGCCGGTATCGCCTGGGTGAAGCGCCCCTGCCGGAAATGGACCTCGGCGAGGACGTACAGGAGCGCGGGCTCATCGGGCCTCGCCTCGAGGGCGCGCCGGACGAGCTCGAGGCTGCGCTCGTAGGCCCCCGCGCCCCGCCCTCCGCCGCCGACGGCGCCTCCGCCTCCGGCCGGCGGGGCCTGGACGGGCCACAGGGCCCCCGCAAGGACTAGTGCGAGCAAGGCGCCGGACATCCGGCGCGATTATATTCGAGCCACGCGAAAGCGGTACTGCGAGCCCGGGTCGTAGGGAGCCAGCTCCATGGCCCGCCGCGCCGCCTCGCGCGCCTCGTCCTCGAGGCCCAGCTCCCGGCACAGGTCGAAGAGCTTGTGATAGTACGGGACCGTCGCGTGCGCCCTGTCGAGGTCGCGGAGGACGTCCAGCGCCGCCTCGCGTTCCCCGAGCCTCCCGAGGAAGTCCGCGTACTCGAGCCTTGCCAGGACCGACTGCGAGCGCTTCTCGAGGGCGAGGGCGTACATCCTGCGAGCCGCTCCAGGGTCCCCCGCGACCTCGTGGATCAGCGCTCTGCCCAGGAGCGTCGACTCGAAGTACGGCCGCTCTGCGAGGTCCGCGTCGTAGTGCCTCGCCGCCTCCTCCAGGCGGCCCTGGGTGAGGAGGTGGTGGCCCAGGTTCGAGTGGGCGAGCGACGCTCCGGGCGATCTCTCGAGCACGCGGAGCCACAGGCTCTCCGAGTCCCGGAAGACCGGGACGCAGGAGGCCGTG
Source organism: Planctomycetota bacterium (assembly GCA_016209535.1). Taxonomy (GTDB): domain Bacteria; phylum Planctomycetota; class UBA8108; order UBA8108; family SXIK01; genus JACQVW01. The sequence goes on from JACQVW010000622.1 coordinate 13,964, forward strand.
ATGGCCGAGAGGACCGCGATGGTCGCGGCGCCTGCGAGGGCGATCGGGACTCGCGGCCGCGGGAGCCTCGCAAGCTGGGCTGCCGCGGCGGCGACGGGCCCCACGGCGGCGAGGTAGAGGTATCGGTCGGCGAAGGCGACGTTCGTGCGGATGAAGCCCAGGACCGGCAGGAGGAACGCGAGGAGCCATGCGATCCCCAGGAACCACGACCTCTGCCGGTGAAGGCTGATCCAGGCCGCGGCCGAGAGCGCGGCGAACGCCGCGGCCCCCGCGGCGACGAATGCCGGCTCGGGGAAGCCTCGCGTCGCGTCGTAGTAGGGGCTCAGCCCCACGGGCCAGAGGAGGTGCAGGAGGTAGTGGGCGAGCGCGGCCAGGGGGCTCAGGAGGCGCTCGGGCAGGGTGACGTCGCGCAGGCTGTCGCCCGTGTGCCCGAGGAGCGTCACGACGCAGAAGACGGCCGAGAAGGCGAAGAAGGGCGCCTTCGAGAGGAGCGCGGGCCCCAGGGGCCTCCTCCTCGAGACGTCCATGGCCAGGAGCACGAGGGGGAGGGAGACGAGCTGGCTCTTCGAGAGGAGCGCGAGGACGTAGAGGGCGAGCGACGCCAGGTACGGTCCGCGCGTCGCCCCGGAAGCGCCGCGGCCCGGCGCCGGCGAGCACGCCCCGTCGAGGTGCCTCCAGTAAGCGAGGAGGCTCGTCATGGCGAAGAGCCCCGAGAGCACGTCCTTCCGCTCCGAGAGCCACGCCACGGACTCGACGCGCGTCGGGTGGACGAGGAAGACGGCCGCCACGAAGAGCGCGGCGTTGGCCGAGCCGGACCACCGCAAGGCGAGGTGGTACGCGGCGACCCCCGTGAGGACGTGCAGGATGAGGCTCGTGAGGAAGAAGCCGCCGGCCTGGAGGCCCCAGAGCTGGTGGTCAACCATGTAGGAGACGATGTGCAGGGGGTTGTAGTTGAAGACGTGGAAGCCCGTGAAGGCGGCCCACACGCGGCCGGCCGAGAGGCCTCGGATGAGAGGGTTCTCGACGATGTACTGCGGGTCGTCCCAGTTGGTGAACTCGTGCTGGAAGCCGTCGCGGAAGACGAGGAGGCCCAGGACGGCGAGGAGGAGCGGCCGGCATCGCTCGGCGAGGCGCCGCGCCGCCCGCGGCTCGGGCCAGGTCATGGTCCAGGTCATACGGGCTATATCGGTGATCCCCCGCGCCCGACAGGCGCCTCGCCCCTTGTGCGGGGCCCGATAAAATACCCTTCGCGACCATGAAGACCGAGACCCTCGAGATCACGGGCATGCGGTGCGCCTCCTGCGCGGGGCACGTCACGAAGGCTCTGCGGAGCGTGGAGGGCGTCGCCGAAGCCACGGTGAACCTCGCCACCTCCACGGCCACGGTGGCCTTCGACCCTGCCCGCGCCGACCTGAGGAAGCTTGAGCGCAGCGTCGTCGAGGCGGGATACGGCGTCCACGCTCGAGCTCGGGCCGAGGAGGGCGGCGCCGCCAGGGCGGCCGCAGCCCACAGGGACCGCCTCGCCGTCGAGGAGCGCCTGTGGAGGCGGAACGCCGTCCTCGGCCTGGCCCTCGCGGCGCCCATGATGGCCCTCATGCTCGCCTCGGACCTCCACGGTCTGGGTTGGGTCCTCCTCGCGCTCGCCGCCCCCGTCCAGGCCATCGCCGGGAAGCCGTTCTACGAGGGCCTCTGGAGGGACCTCGTGCGCCGGCGCGCCGGCATGGACACGCTCATCGCCGGCGGCTCGTCGGTGGCCTTCGGGTACAGCCTCTTCGAGCTCGTGCGGGGCGCGTTCTCGGGCGCGGCCTCGCAGCACCTCTACTTCGAGACCGCCGCCTTCATCCTGGCCTTCGTCTCCCTCGGGAAGTGGCTCGAGGCCAGGGCCCGCGGGCGCGCCTCGCGCGCCGTCTGGGAGCTCCTCGAGCTCTCGCCGAGGTCGGCCCGCGTGGAGCGGGGCGGGGTCGAGGTCGAGGTGCCGCTCGAGGACGTCCGGCGCGGAGACGTCGTTGTCGTGCGGCCCGGCGAGAAGGTCCCCGTCGACGGCCGCGTCGTCTCGGGGGCGAGCGCGGTCGACGAGTCGCTCCTCACGGGGGAGCCCATGCCCGTCGAGAAGGGGTTCGGCGACCGGGTCACGGGAGGGACCATGAACCAGGCGGGCTCGTTCCGCTTCGAGGCGGAGAGGGTCGGCTCCGAGACGGCGCTGGCCCAGATCGTGCGCCTCGTCGAGGAGGCGCAGGCCAGCCGCGCCCGGGTCCAGGACGTCGCCGACCGAGTCAGCGCGCGCTTCGTGCCCGCCGTCCTGGCCATCGCCCTCGCCTCCATGGTGGGCTGGTGGATCCAGGGCCTCGCGGCGCACGGCCAGCCCGACTGGGCGCGGGGGATCTTCGCCGCCGTCGCGGTCCTGATCATCGCCTGCCCCTGCGCGCTCGGGCTCGCGACGCCCGCGGCGATCCTCGTCGGCACGGGCCTCGGGGCGCGGCGGGGGATCCTGATCAAGTCGGCGGCCGCCATCGAGCGGATCGCCAGGGTGACGGCGGTCGCGCTCGACAAGACGGGGACCTTCACCGACGGTAGGCCCGCCGTGTCGGACGTCGTCCCCCTCGAGCCCGTGATCGAGCCCGCCGGCCTCCTCCGCATCGCCGCCGCCGTGGAGCGCTCGAGCGAGCACCCCCTGGGGAAGGCCGTCGCGGCGCGGGCCGCCGAGATCGGGATCGCCGCGCCGCCGGCCGAGGGTTTCCTCAGCCGGCCCGGCGAGGGCGCCGAGGCGACCGTGGAGGGCGCGCGCGTCTTCGCGGGCAAGCTGCCGGCCCTCGAGGCGCGCGGTCTCGCCCCCGGCGAGCGGGCCCTGCGCCTCGCGGCGGAGCTCTCGGGTGAGGGGAAGACGCTGATCGCCGTGGCGTCCGGCGGCAGGCTCTTGGGCCTCGTCGCCGTCTCCGACCCCGTGAAGCCCACCAGCGCCGAGGCGGTCGCGGCTCTCCGCGGCATAGGCGTCCGCGTCGTCATGGTCACGGGCGACGCGGAGCTCACGGCGCGGGCCGTGGCGCGCGCCGTCGGGATCGAGCGGGTCCTCGCCGGCGTGCGGCCCGAGGGCAAGGTGGAGGCCGTGCGGGAGCTCCAGGCGTGCGGCGAGCGCGTCGCCATGGTCGGCGACGGGGTCAACGACGCGGCGGCTCTCGCCGCGGCCGACGTGGGGATCGCGATCGGGTCGGGCACCGACGTGGCCATCGAGGCGGCTGACGTCGTCCTCGTGAAGGGCGATCTCCGGGGCGCGGCCGCGGCGCTGCGCCTCGGGCGGGCCACGCTGCGCAAGGTCCGCCAGAACCTCTTCTGGGCCTTCGCGTACAACGCGGCCCTCGTGCCGCTGGCCGCCTTCGGCCTGGTCCACCCGATCCTCGCCGCCGCCGCCATGGCCACGAGCAGCGTCAGCGTGGTCACGAACAGCTTGATGTTGCGGCGCGAGAAACTCTAATGTGTGGCGACGTCAAGGGACCTTCAACCCCGAGAGATCGCACGATGGCCCAAGATAACCCCTGGGACGAGGCCGAGGCAGGGTGGCAGGACCTCGTCGCGGCGGCGGCGAGGATCCAGGCCGCGGCGAGCCGCATCAAGGACACGGACCGGAGCTTCGACGGCTACGAGATCGAGCGCACCCTGCGCAAGCACCGCCCGGAGCTCATGAAGTCGCACCTCGACAACCTGCGCGCCCACCGGAAGGCGAACCGCGTGTAGGCCGCCGAGTCCCCTGCGCCCCGCTCACGCCCCGGTCATGCGCGGCGCGGGCATCGGCGGGCCCTCGACAGGCCGGCGCGGCTCCTCGCGCCGCGACTGCCAGATCATGAGCAGGGCCGTCACCGCGACGACGGCGAATACGAGCCCGAAGACCGGCCTCGCGTCGTCCCGGAAGAGCTGCTTGAGCCACACGCCCGCGAAGGGCGCGAGCGCCCAGCGCAGCCCCGTGAGCACCGTGTGGACCCCCAGGTAGATCGGCACCTTGTCCGGCGTGCGGGCGTAGTAGAGGGAGCCAAGCATCCAGACCAGGGTCCCGCCGCCCAGGGCGATCCCGCGGCAGACGCGGCCCGCGTACACCCACTCGATGGTCGGCGCCACCGCGAGGGTGAGGAAGTCCAGGGCGAGGATCAAGTTGATGAACCCGCGGAGCCTGGCCGGCGGGTGCCGGTCCACGAGCTTCCCCCAGAAGGGCAGGGTCACTGCCATGAGTCCCTGGACGATGGCCACGTTGATCAGCGCCAGGTCCCAGTAGTCGGCCTCGAGCCTGTCCACGGCGTGGATCTGGGTCAGGGGGATCGTCATGATGTTGGCGAACCCGAAGATGAAGAAGAAGTTCTCGTAGCGGCGGAAGTCCCGGTCCTCCCACCAGACCTTGGCGAACGCGCGCAGGGTGTCGAGGAGGGACCCGAGCGCCGCCGGCTCGGGCCTGGGCTCCCGGTCAGGCTCCGGGCAGGGCTCAGGGCCCTGCCCCGGGCCGCCGCGAGCCTCGCGCACGGGCGCGCCCGCGAAGACGAGGGTCGCCGCGAGGCCGAGGAGCCCGATCAGGGGCACGAGCCAGACGACGAGGTCGCCCGGCGAGGGGGCGGACCGGCCGAAGAGCTCGAAGACGGGGCCCACGCTCACCTTGCCGTCCAGCACGGCGGACACGCCCAGGGACACCCCGGCGGCGAACACGACCTGGACCCTGCGGTTGTTGCCGACGATCTTCCCGCGCAGCTCCGACGGGTAATTGAGG
>JACQVW010000623.1 GCA_016209535.1 Planctomycetota bacterium
AGCGCGGTCGTGGAGCCCAACCGGCCCGACGCCCTCATCGGGGCCATCGTCCTCGAGGAGCTCGACCTGCTCCCCGACATGGCCCGCCAGACCCTCGTCCCCAGGGACCCCCACCAGGTCATCACCGAGATCGAGGAGGCGGTCCCGGCGCTCGCCGGCGAGTGAGACCGAGGGCCCATCGGCCCTCAGCGGTCCCTGGGCACCTCGAGCATCCTCTCCAGGGCCCGGCGCGCGCCCCGGGCGATCGCCTCGGGCACGCGGATCTCGAAGACATCCTCCTCGAGCGAACGCTTGACCTGGGGCAGGTCGATCATCTTCATGTAGGGGCAGTGGAGGCGGCAGCCGATGCACCCGTCGGCCATGACGAATTCCTTCTCGGGGTACACCTGCTGGAGCCGGTAGACCTGCGCCCACTCGGTCGCGACGATGAACGTCCTCGCCTCGGGGTGCCGCTTCACCGCGTCGAACATGCCCGAGGTGGAGCAGATCTCCTGGGCCATCTCGAGGACGTCCTCGCGGCACTCGGGGTGCGCGATGATCACGGCGTCGGGGAGGAGCCTCTTCACCTTCTCCACGGAGGCCGAGCGCAGGACATCGTGCGTGGGGCAGCAGCCGTCGTAGACGGCGATGTCCTTCTCGGGCACCTGCTTCTTCACCCAGTTGCCGAGGTTCTTGTCCGGCGTGAAGAGGATCCTCCTCGACGGCACGTTCCTCACGACGCTCACCGCGTTCGCCGACGTGCAGCAGATGTCCGAGAGGGCCTTCACCTCGGCGGAGCTGTTGATGTACGTGACGACCGTGTAGCCGGGGTAGCGATCCTTCCAGTCCTCGAGGCTCTCGGCCGAGATCGAGTCGGCGAGGGCGCAGCCCGCGGCGAGGTTGGGGAGGAGGACCTTCTTGGCCGGGTTCACGATCTTGGCCGACTCCGCCATGAAGTGGACCCCGCAGAAGACGATCCTCTCTGCCGAGGCGTCCCGGGCCGTCATGGAGAGCGCGAGCGAGTCGCCGAGCGAGTCCGCCACCTCCTGGACACGCGGGAGCTGGTAGTTGTGCGCGAGGATGATCGCGCACTTCTGCCGCGCGAGGTCCCGGATCTCGTCCTGGAGGTCCCGGATGCGCTCCGGGTCCTCGTCTTGCCAGGCTGGCAGGACCTCGAAGGAAGGCTGGGGTGGTGCCAAGGCGACGCTCTCGTGCTCTCGCGAGCTCGCCGGAGCAGCGTTGGGTGGACTCATGGGGTACCTCCCTCCCTGGGAGCGACGATGGCTTGGGTCTCCTGCGGCGCCTCCGTCTCGCCCCGGATCCTCGCCCCGGGCTCGGGGCGCACGTCGCCCGTGCCCTTGGGGAACACTCGCCAGAACTCCTTCTTGAGGAGGCTCGTGATCATGGCGCTCTTCGAGAACCCGTGATAGCGAGCCAGGGCCTCCAGCATCTGGAGGTCCTGGGGGGTCGCGGTGAAGGTCCGGACGAGCTTCCGAGCCCGGGAATCGCTCATGGTTACAGCCGGAGCCCGGCGACAGACGGACCGCTGCGGGCAACCTTGTTTATATAAGGATTATATAAGGCTTGTACAAAGCAGTGTACCTTGCGCCCTGCACGTGTCAAGGGTCTCGTCGTTCGCGACCACACCAGGTCCAGGCCTCCACCCTGGCCCCACGGGCAGTTTGACGGTTCCACCCCCGGGATGGAACACTCCAGCAGGTTTATCACAACCTGCGCTGACCGCACAGGGGAGCCTGCAATGATGGGCATGAGAGCAATGTTCGGAGCCCGGCGGCCACGTCCCGGGGCGACCTTCGGGCCCGGGACGACGGCCGGTTTCAACCTCATCGAGGTGACGCTCACGATGGCGATCGTCCTCACGATCCTGCTGGGGGTGATGGCCTCGATCTCCACGGCCTCCATGGCGGAGATGAGCGCGAGCGAGAACGTCGCGAGCCAGCTCCTCATGAGCCAGGTCCTCGAGGAGGTCAAGTCGAACGAATTCGAGGACCTCCTCTCGTTCAACGGCCAGTACGTCACGAGCGGCACGAACCGGGCCGACATCTCGGTCGTGAGCCTGAGCACGGACCTGGTGCGGATCCAGGTCTCCGTGACGTCCACGGCGTTTCCCGACGTCGTGAACTCCGCGGTGCTCCTCCAGGCCGCCTTGGAGTGACGGCCTGACGGTGCGCGCGAGGGGCCATGGGCCAGATCGCAGAGGAAGGGAGGAAGAAGCCATGAGGGGATTCGCCGGCACCGTGTGGGCGCGGGCCTCCGAGGGAGGGAAGCTGGTGCGCACCGCTGGCTTCACGATCCTGGAGGCCGCCATCGGCTTTGCGGTAGGGATCACGATCCTGGCCGTCCTGGGGAACATCCTGATCGGCACGACGAATTCGCTCGACTACGTGGTCCAGGACTGCGTCACGGTTCGCGACATCCAGGACGTGGTGGACGGGGTCCGGACCGAGCTCCGCTCCTCGAGCACGAGCGTCATCACGATCGTCTCGGGCGCGACGGCGGACACGCTGGCCTTCCAGGTCAGCTCCGGAGGCCTCTTCGGCGCCCAGGACGTGAACGGGGCCTTCCAGCAGGGCTGGTCCATCCGGTACCTGGTAAGCGGGACGGACCTGGTCCGTGAGGTCCTCGACACGAGTGGTACCGTCCAGTCATCGGGCGTGGTCGCCCAGCGCCTGGGCGGGGCGACCGCGGGCCAGAAGGTCTTCTCGGTGACGAAGAACGGCTCCCTGTATGTGGTCCTCGTCCGGATCCAGAAGACGTTCTCCGACTCGAAGACGTATACGAAGAGCATGCAGAGCACGGTGCTCGTGAAGGGCTGAGGGTTGTCATGATGCGGCTCAGGAAACCAAGAGGTGAGAGGACGGCCGAGGTGACGAGCC
>JACQVW010000624.1 GCA_016209535.1 Planctomycetota bacterium
CGACGAGTACGACCCGCAGAGCAACTCCTGGAGCGCGAAGAGCTCGGCGGGCTTCACGGCCCGCTGGCAAGCGTCGGCGGCTCCGGGCAAGGACGGCGGCGGAAACGTTCTCCTCTTCGTCTTCGGCGGCCAGAGGAACCTGAGCCCCTACCTGCTCTCGACCGTCGAGGCCTACAACCCCGTGAGCGACTCCTGGCAGACGAAGTCCTCCATGCCCGCGCAGGCGGGCAACGTGAAGGCCACGCGGGCCTGCAATGGCCTCATCTACGTTTTCGGCAGCACGGGGCTCTCGACCGACGTCTGGGCCTACAACCCCGCGAACGACACCTGGCAGCCGAAGGCTCCCATGCCGCTGGCGCGTGACGGCTTCGCCGTCACGACGGGCCGGAACGGCCGCATCTACGTCCTGGGCGGCGGGGCCACCGGGACCGGCGTCTGCTCGACGGACATCGTGGACGTCTACCACCCCAACACGGACACCTGGAATACCTACGGCTGGGCGCCTCCGAGCTGCACCAAGCGCAACGACCTTGCCGCGGCGTCCCTGGGGGGCAAGGTCTACTCCATCGGCGGCGGCAACCACGGAGCGTGCGGCATCTACCCCGAGACGACGATCGAGGGCCTGGGGCCGATCTACTGGACCTTCGGCTGCCCGTTCTTCGAGCCCATCGTAGTCAGCAAGGGGCACCCCCACTACGCCCTCGGGGATGCGAAACTCGACCTCGTGACCGGTTCGACGGGGCAGAAGAGCCTCGTGGTCTCGAACATCGGCTCCTCGGGCGAGGACGGCGTGGCGATAGATATCGGCGAGGGCACGGGCGTCGAGGTGGCCCTCGAAGCGGACGGCTTGAAGGCCGGCTCGTCCATGGACGTCGCCGCCATCGGCATGCGGGACGGCGTCGAGGACGGGACGGCCCTCGTCGCCCGCGTCGAGCACAAGGGTGACTCTGTGGAGCTCTCGGCCTCCGTGGTCGAGCCCGCCCTTCCGGGCGTGCGCCTCATGCCCCACCGGAAGACCGTGAGCCTCTACCTCCGCGGCGCCCTCGTCTCCCAGCAAGGGGACGTGACCGGCGACGGCGTGGCCCGCGTCGTGCCGTCCGCCGGCACGGCGTCGATCGCGATTCCGAAGGACATCCACATCAAGTTCTTCCCGTACACCCTGCTCCCCGAGCACATCGCGTTCACCTGGGACGGCAGGCTGACGGGCCGCCCCCCGGCCGCCGAGGCGACGGTCTCGCTCGAGCTCGCCGGCCAGGTCGTCGAGTGCGACCGCGTGGTCGTGAGCTTCGACGATCCGTCGCGCCTCCCGGGGGCGATCTCCGGCGCCGCGCTCACGGCGTCGAACATCGGGAGCATCGCGCTCACGGACGAGAGCGAGGTGGTCGAATTCGCCGGGCAAAACCACCACTCGACGGGTGAGGCCACGCTGGCGATTCTCGCGGGCGTCGCGGTCCCCCGCTTCCTGGTCTCGAACATCGGCTCCTCGGGCGAGGACGGCGTGGCCCTCGACTTCACGCGCAGCGGCGGCGGCGGTGGCGGCGTGGACGGCTTCGAACTCGCCTTCGATTCCACCGGCGTGAAGGGTGGGAGCCAGATGACGCTCCGGGCGAAGGGGGTCATCAAGAACCCCAACGGCGGCGGCATGGCCGGCAGCCTGCACGTCGAGCACACGGGCTCGGGCGTCGACCTCTCCGTGTCCGGGTTCGTGCCCGAGGGGGCGCGGGCCGTGCCCAAGACCGTGCACCTCTACCGCGGCGGCGAGGAGGTCGCGAAGGTCGGCGGCATCCTGGGAGCGAAGGTCGCCACGCTCCTCGTGGACCCCGCCGCGGCGAGCATCCCGTGGCCGAAGGACATCCACATTTCCCCGGGACGCTGGCCGCCCGTGGAGATCACCTTCGACGGTATCTTGACAGGCCGAAAGAAGGGGGGCGATCCGCTGGAGTACCGCGTCGAGGTGCAGGGCCAAGTCCTTGCCTGCGACTCCCTGGGGATCTCCTTCGACGGCGTCGAGAGCCTCGCCGACGCGCTGACGGAAGTGGCGCTCACGGCCTCGGGCCTGGACGAGATCCAGATCACCGACGAGAGCACCCGCGTCGAGCTCCAAGGCCTCGCCCACAACACCCTCGGGAGCGCCGCGGTCGCGGTGGCGGACCTCGACGGCGACGGGCTCCCTGAGCTCGAGCTCGGGAACATCGGATCCTCGGGCGAGGATGGCGTCCGCGTCGACCTCGGCCGCGGCGAGGGCTCGAGCGGCTTCGAGGTCGCCTTTGAGGCCGCCGGCGTACGACCCGGCAGTCAGATGCGGTTCATCTCGAGCGATATCAACGGCGACGTCTTCGAGGCGCTCGCCGTGCACACGGGCGCGGCCGTCGATCTGGCCATACTCACCAACGAGCCCGGCCTCCCCTCCGAGCCCAGGAAGAAGCGCGTGAGCGCCTACCGGGGCGGCGTCCGGGTCGCTGCGGGAGACTTCGACGGGGACGGCATCGCAAGGGTGGTCTCGCCCACGGGCGACCCGGCGCATCTCACGTGGCCAAAGGACTTCCACATCTGGATCAACCCCCACGGCGGCGGCATCGACTTCACCTGGAGCGGCAAGCTCGGCTCGGCCCGTACCGGCGCCGGCGCCCAGCCGGCCGACGCGGCGATCGCCGCCCGCGCCGGCGAGAGCGAGGCGAGCTTCGCCCTGGTCGAGCTCGCGGGACAGGTGGTCGAGTGCGACACGCTCGCGGTCGCCTTCGAGGATCCGGCGGTCCTCTCGCAGCGGCTCGCGGAGATCGCGTTCAAGGCCTCCAACCTCGACCGCATACGGATCACGGACGAGAGCGTCCGCGTGGACTTCGGCGGTCTCGACCACGGCACGCTCGGGAGCGCGCGGCTCACGGCGGCCGACCTCACCGGCGACGGCATCCCGGATCTTCAGGTCTCGAACATCGGCTCCTCCGGCCAGGACGGCGTGGCGGTGGACTTGGACCCCCGCGAGCCGGATGACGCGGCCGCGGCCGGCTTCGAGGTCGCCTTCGAGGCGGCCGGGGTGCGCGAGGGGAGCCAGATGAGGTTTCAGACGCGGAACGCGGCCAAGGGGATCAACTCCCCGAACCTCCTCGTCCGCATCGCTCACACGGGCCCGGCTCTGGAGCTGGAGCTCGTCAACGACTCGCCCCGGAAGCGGGTGAGTCTCCGCAAGGGCGGCGTGATCGTCGCTTCAGGCGACGTGACCGGCGACGGCGTCGCGCGAGTAGTCTCCACGGCGGGCGATCCGGTGGAGCTCGCGAGCTACTGGCCCAAGGACGTTCACATCGACTGGTCCGACTGGCCGCGCGTCTATGTCAAGTTCACCTTCAGCGGGATCCTCGGCGCGGCGCGAGGCGCGGGCGGCGGCGCGGGGACCGGCCCGGAGATCCCCGTCGAGCTGGGCGGCGGCGTCCACCTGTGCGACACGGTGGAGGTCCAGTACGAGGACGCTTCCAGCTCCCCGCCCGTCTTCGGCGGCGTCGACCTCACGGCAGCCAACCTCGACTCCTTCACGATCACCGATGAGAACGTGATCCCGGCGGCCCCGCCCGCCCCTGGGTTCCGCCGCGGTGACTCGAACGGCGACGGCGCCGTGGACATCGGCGACGCGATCTTCACGCTCGGGTTCCTCTTCCTCGGCGGGAAGGACCCCGCCTGCCTGGACGCGGCCGACGCGAACGACACGGGCGCCCTCGACCTCTCCGACGCGGTCTTCGGGCTCAACTACCTGTTCCTCGGCGGCAAGACGCCGCCCTCCCCCGGCCCCGACGCCTGCGGCCCGGACCCGACCGACGACGGGCTCGGTTGCGGCTCCTACGAGCGCTGCTGACGCGCTCGCGAGAGCCCGCCAGCTCTTCCTGAGATGCAAGCCGCCCCCGGAGATCCGGGGGCGGCTTGTTTCTTCGGCGTCCCCGGGAGGCGGGTCACTCCGGCAGCGGCTTCCCCTTCGTCTCGGGGCAGAGCCAGATCACGACGAGCCCCAGGAAGTAGACGAGGCTGATGACCCGGCACATGGCGGCGTAGTCTCCGCCGAAGGAGTTGAGGATCTGGCCGCCGGCGAGGGTCCCGCAGGCGGCGAGGACCCGTCCCGTGTTGAAGGCGAAGCCCTGGCCCGTCGCCCGGACGCGGGTGGGGAAGAGCTCCGGGAGGTAGAGGGGCAGCCAGCCGTAGAAGCTCGCCGTCACGCAGCCCGTGAGGCCCACCATGAAGAGGAAACCGCCGCCGTACTGCCACGGGGCCCACAGGGGCGCCCAGAAGAGGTAACCGCAGACCGCGATGGAGGCGAGGGTGATGAGGAAGTACGTCGCGCGCCGCGTGAGGAAGTCGGCGATGTACGCCGCGAGCACCGTGCCCGCGATGGCGCCCAGGGAGGAGTAGATCTGGGTCCACGCGCGCGCGCCCGGGAGCTGCTCCGAGAGCTTGTCGGCCCAGGAAGGGAGCCACTGGACCGAGCCCCACGTGCCGAGGAGCGCTATGGCCCCCAGCGCAGTGCCGAGGAGCGTCTTCCGGGCGAGCCCGGGCGCGAAGATGTCGGCGACGCGGGGCTTCGCGGTCCTCGCCGCGGCCTCCTTCCAGCGCTCCGACTCGGGCACGAAGAGGCGGATGAAGAACGTGAGGAGCGCGGGCGCGGCGCCAAGGATCATGAGGATCCGCCAGCCGGACTTGTCGGCACCGACGAGGTGCTGCACGGCGCCCTCCGAGAGCCCGCAGGCGCGCAGGGCCTCGGCGAGCCCGTCGATCACGCTGGCGAGGCCGAGGCCCAGGAGCCCGATGAGGAAGAACCCGACGTTCGCCGCGGCGCCGATCAGCCCCGCCAGGAGGGGCCTCGAGGTCCCGGGCCAGATCTCCATGACGAGGGCCACGCCCAGGGACCACTCCCCGCCCATCCCGAGGGCTGCGACGAACCGCAGGACCGCGAGGTCCAGAGGCGCCTGGGCGAAGCCGCAGAGGCCCGAGAAGATCGCGTAGACGAGGACGCTCCAGACCATGGCCCGCACGCGGCCGATCCGGTCCCCGAGCCAGCCGAAGAGGAGGCCGCCCGCGGCGGCGCCCACGAGGAAGACGGCGATGATCCAGGACAGCGATGTGCCGATCGTGGCGTCGCTGACTCCGAGGTCACGCAGCGCGGGCCGCGCTACGAGGGGGAAGAGGCCCATCTCGAGGCCGTCAAACATCCAGCCGAGGAGCGCCGCCGTGAGGGCCATCCACTTCCCGGAGGCGCCGCGGGCAGCGGCGGGAGGGTACAGGTCTCGCGTGTCCATGGGGCGGAGATTGCACACCATGGCCCCGGCCCGCGTAAAGGGAGAACTTCCGGGCCCCGTCACCTCCGTCGGAGCCGCTTGAGCCCGCTGCGGAGCGCCTCGGCGAGGCGCGCGGGCGTGCCGGGGGCCTCGCGCAGCGCGGCCAGCGCCTCGGAGAGGGCCGCGTGCGCCTCGGCGGCCGTCGCGTAGCGGTCCTCGGGCTCGCGGGCCATCATCCGCTCCACCGCGGCGGCCACGGCGGGCGGCGTCGAGGGCGCGGCCTCGCGGAGCGGCCTCGGCGGCTCGTTCACCTTCTTGAGGAGGACCTCGACGGGGCTCGTGCCCGAGTAGGGCGCCGCGCCCACGAGCGCCGCGTAGAGCGTGCTCCCCAGGGCGTAGATGTCGGCGCGGTGGTCGACGGGCTTCCCGAGCGCCTGCTCCGGGGCCATGTACCCCGGCGTGCCGAGGACCTTGCCGCCGGCGTAGAGGGTCTTCGATTTCCTCTCGTCGGCCGCGAGGCCGAAGTCGGCTACCTTCACGCTGCCGTCCTGGGCCACGAGGAGGTTGTCGGGCTTCAAGTCCCTGTGGACGATGCCCTTCTCCGAAGCCCACACGAGGGCCTTCGCCGCGTCGAGCCCCAGGCGGATGGCCCGCTCGGGCCCGAGCGGGCCCTCGCGGTCGATCGCGTCCTGCACGCTGCCCCCGGGCATGTGCTCCATGGACAGGAAGAAGCAGCCGCCGTCCTCTCCGACGTCGTAGACGCGCACCACGTTCGGGTGGTCGAGCTTCGCGGCCACGCGGGCCTCCGAGAGGAACCGGACGACGAACTCGCGGTCCTCCGTGAGGGCCCTCGACAGGACCTTGAAGGCCACGAGGCGCTCCAGGGAGATCTGAAGGGCCCGGTACACGGTCCCCATGCCGCCCCGGCCGATGCGCTGCTGGATCAGGTAGCCCCCGACGGTCCTCCCGATCAGGGGGTCGACGGCCTCGCCGGCGAAGGAGAGGAACGTGTCGCCCACCCGGATCAGGTCTCCGCTCCTCAGGAGGGCCACCTCGACGCGCTCCCCGTTCACGTAGGTGCCGTTCGAGCTGCCATGGTCCTCGAGGACGATGCCGTGCGCGTCGGACTTCACCGTGAAGTGGCGCCTCGAGACCTTCGCGTCGGGGATGTGGATGAACCGCGCCGTGTCGCGCCCGGCATCGACCTCGCCCTGGCCCGGCAGGTCCACGAACCTCCCCTTTTGCGTGCCGCTTTCGATGATGATCCTCGCCACGGCCCGGGACCTCGCTGGAGCCCTCGCGTCGAACCGACGGACATGCTCTCTTAACGCCTGGGGCGCGGGCTCGCAACACCCATCCCGGGAGCCTCCTTGATGGGGGGACGGCACGCGCTCCGAACATCACCCCCATTGACTCAAGCCTAGAGCCTGCGGACAATTGCGTTCGGGGGTGCCTGGTGTAGGTGCGGGGGGGCGCCGCCGCCGCCGCGCGCCCGCAGCGGGTCCCATGTTCATGGCCCGGGAGCTGGCTCAAGGTGGCTCTCCCGGGTCCAGGGGATCGGTCTTCCAAGTTAGGGTCCGTTTCCGCGTCGGGGGGAGATTCATCCGTGAGGCCTATCCATACGTTTCCGGTCATCCCGCGGGTTCCCGAGTCGCTCTCGAGCCTGCGCCGGCTCGCATACAACCTCTGGTGGTGCTGGAATCCCGAGGCGATCCAGCTCTTCCGCCGCCTCGACCCCGACCTGTGGGAGGAGACCTACCACAATCCGGTCAAGATGCTGGGCCTGGTCTCCCAGGAGCGCCTCTATGACATGGCGAGCGACGCGGGGTTCAAGGCGCACTTGAATCGCTGCGTCTCGCTGCTCGAGCGGTACCTCGCCGAGGACCGGTGGCACCAGAGGATCGCATCTCCGGGCGCCAAGGAGAGCATCGCGTACTTCTCGCTCGAATTCGGGCTCACCGAGTCGATGCCGATCTACTCGGGCGGCCTGGGGATCCTCGCGGGGGACCACCTGAAGTCCGCGAGCGACCTCGGGATCCCGCTGGTCGCCGTCGGCCTCCTCTACCAGCGGGGGTACTTCCAGCAGTACCTCAACGCCGACGGCTGGCAGCAGGAGCGCTACCCCGTCAACGACTTCTACAACATGGCGATCGAGCCCGCCGCCGGTCCCGGCGGGAGCCAGCTCGTCATCGAGGTCGCCTACCCGGGCCGCGTGGTCCAGGCGCGGGTCTGGGTGGCGCAGGTGGGAAGGGTGCCGCTCTACCTGCTCGACACCAACCTCCCCGCGAACGGTCCGGGCGACAGGAGCATCACGGGAGAGCTCTACGGCGGCGACATGGAGACGAGGATCCAGCAGGAGCTCCTCCTGGGGCTCGGCGGCGTCCGTGCGCTCCACATGCTGGGGATCGATCCCATCGTCTGCCACATGAACGAGGGGCACTCGGCGTTCCTGGGGCTCGAGAGGATCCGGCTCCTCATGGAGGCCCACGGCGTGAGCTTCTGGGAGGCCTGGGAGGTGGTGGCGGGCGGCACGATCTTCACCACCCACACGCCGGTGCCGGCGGGGATCGACATCTTCCCGCCCGATCTCATGGACCGGTACTTCCACGAGTACTACGGGCGCCTGGGCCTCACGCGCGAGCAGTTCCTCGGCCTCGGGCAGGAGCACCCGGGCGGAGGCTTCTCCATGGCCGTCCTCGGCCTGCGGCTGTCCACCCAGACGAACGCGGTCAGCCGCCTGCACTCCCGCGTGTCGCGCAAGATGTGGAGTCACCTGTGGTCGGGGCTCCCCCTGGACGAGGTCCCCATCAAGTACGTCACCAACGGCGTCCACTACCGTTCCTGGATCTCCAAGGAGATGGTGGACCTCTACGACCGCTACCTCGGCACCGACTGGCAGGACGATCCGGCGGCGGAGCACCTCTGGAAGCGGATCGAGGACATCCCCGACCAGGAGCTCTGGCGCACGCACGAGCGGAGGCGCGACAAGCTCATCGGCTTCGCCCGCGCCCGCCTGCGCGCCCAGCTCGAGCGCCAGGGCGTGTCGCAGCTCGAGGTCCGCCAGAGCGCGGAGGTCCTCGACCCGCGAGCGCTCACGATCGGGTTCGCTCGCCGTTTCGCCACCTACAAGCGGGCGACGCTGCTCTTCAAGGACGCCGACCGCCTCGCGCGTCTCGTGAACGACCCCGAGAGGCCCCTGCAGCTCGTCTTCGCCGGCAAGGCGCACCCTCGCGACGTGGCCGGGAAGGAGCTCATCCGCCACATCGTCCACATCTCGCGCCGGAGCGAGTTCCGCAACCGCATCGTGTTCATCGAGGACTACGACATCTGCGTGGCGCGCTACATCGTCCAGGGCGTGGACCTCTGGCTCAACACGCCGCGGCGGCCCCTCGAGGCGAGCGGCACGAGCGGGATGAAGGCCTCGGCGAACGGAGTCCTCAACTTGAGCATCCTCGACGGCTGGTGGGACGAGGCGTACACGAACCAGTGCGGGTGGGCCATCGGATCCGGCGAGGAGTACTCCGACGAGGGCTACCAGGACATGGTGGAGAGCCAGGCCCTGTACGACTTGCTCGAGAGGGAGATCGTGCCGCTCTTCTATCGCCGCGATTCGAGCCGCCTGCCGCGGGGGTGGATCTCGCTCATGAAGTCCGCGCTGCGGCGGATCTGCCCGACCTTCAACACGTCGCGCATGGTGCGCCAGTACTACGAGGAGTTCTACAAGCCCGGCGCGGCGCTCTACCGCTACCTCTCGGAGGACGGGATGCGGCGGGCGCGGAGCGTCGCGCGCCTCGAGGTGAAGGTGAGGGAGCGCTGGTCCCAGGTGCGGATACGAGGCGTGAGCCACGACTACGTCGACGGCGCCAAGCTGTGCGTGGGCGACCAGCTCCGCGTGCGCGCCGAGGTGGACCTCTCGGGCCTCGAGCCGCAGGAGGTCACCGTCGAGATCTACCACGGGGTCGTGGACCCCAGGGGAGACTTCCACGACGGGCAGAAGACCCCCATGCAGGTCGTGTCCCAGGCCGACGGCAGGACCCTCTTCGAGGGCACGATCCCGTGCGCCATGAGCGGGCTCTACGGATACTCGGTCCGCATCATGCCCCGCCACCCGGACCTCGCCGAGCCGAGGAACATGGGCTTGATCCACTGGGCGCCGGGGTGGGGGTCGGGATGAGGCCCGGGAGCGCGGGTGGCCCAGGTGGCCCGAGCGGCCTCCGCCGGCATGCGCGGCGGGGGTCAGCGTCCGGCCCTCCCGGCGGC
This sequence comes from Planctomycetota bacterium, assembly GCA_016209535.1. Lineage (GTDB taxonomy): Bacteria > Planctomycetota > UBA8108 > UBA8108 > SXIK01 > JACQVW01. The sequence goes on from JACQVW010000624.1 coordinate 9,516, forward strand.
ACCCGCCGCGGGGCCGCCGCGATCGCTCCCTCCCTGCTCGCGATCGCCCTCGCGCTCGCGACCCTGCCGGGCCTGTCGTGCGCCCCCGTCCCGCGGCGCGCCGGCGCGGGCGCCGCGCCCGTTGAGCTCGAGGAGAAATCCGTCCTCGCGGGCGAGCTGCTGGCGATCTTCCCGGGACTCTTCGTCCACGGGCTGGGCCACCGCTACGCCGGGAACGCCGAGCAGGCCGACGACCTGCTCATGATGGAGCTCTACTCGGGGCTCACGGCCGGCCTCGGCGGCGGTCTCTACGCGATCGGCGACTCGGAAGATGCCGACGCGGTGCGGGTCGCGGGCTGGGTGGGGATCGGCGTGGGCGGCGCGGGGTTCCTCGGCTCGTGGCTCTACGACATCGTGTTCACGCCCGGCGAGATCGAGCGGTACAACCGCAAGCTGCGGGAGGCGAGGCCATGAGGCTCGCCTTCGGCTGGCCGGCCCCCTTCACCAGCGTGCCGCTCGAGGCCGCCCTCGCGGTCCTGGCCGCCTTCGGGGCCCTCGGCGTCCTGAGGGGCCTGCTCCCGGTCTCGTGGAAGGCGCGTTGGCTCCGGGCCGTCTGGGCCCACGCGATGCGCCTCGGCTGGCTCGCCTTCATCCCGGCGCTCCTCCTCGACGGGTTCGTGTTCTTCATGGGCCCGCAGTACTCCCACGGGTGGGCGATCCTCGTCTTCACGCTGGCCTCCTCGATCTTCGCCGCGGGGCTCCAGTGGGAGAAGCCGTGGTGGAACCGCCGCAAGGGGCGCGAGGAGCCCTATGTGCCGGCGTTCAACTACTACGGCGGCGTCGCGCTCGCGGCGCTCATCCCCGCCGTGCTCCTCGACCTCGCGCTCTCGAGTCTCGCCGCCGCCCAGAGGCTGCACCTCGTCACGACGCCCCTGAACCTGCTCGCCCTCGGCGGCGCCGCCGGAGGAGCGGCCTTCGGCCTCACGAGGCTCGCCAAGGTGCTGCTGAAGGCGCTCTTCCTCCCGCACAGGCTCGTCCGCTTCTACATTCACCCGTCGAGCCGATTCTACGCCGTCATCGTGACCGTGTCGCTGGCCGGCATCTCCTTCTTCAGCTACTTCACGATCCCGTTCTTCTTCGAGGTGGTGGGCCACACCGTGGGCCCGGTCCCGGCCATCGGGATCGACCAGGCGCTGGTGATCCTCGTCCCGAACGTCATCAACGTCATCTGCATCACCTACTTCAGCATCTTCGCCGGCTCCTTCCTCTCGATGCTCCCGGTCATCCTCTTCTCGCGGGCCCTGCGGAGGAAGCCGGAGCCGCCGCCGGCCCTCGACGTGCTCCTGCGCGACCCGGAGGCCTCGCGGGAGTACCTGGGCCGGGAGCTCAAGGAGGAGGAGATCCACCCGACGATCGTCACCATCACGGCCTACAACGAGCCGGCCGAGCCGCTCGAGAAGACTCTCTACGGCTACCTGAAGGTGGCGCGGGGGTGGGTGGATCGGGGGCTGCCGCTCGACCGGTTCATCATCCTCTTCTCGCACCAGACGGAGCGCGAGGAGGACCTGCTCGAGTTCGAGCGGTTCCTGCGGGAGACGCGCCCGGACGCCGACCCGCGCGGGCTCATCGACAGGGACTGGGCCCGCTTCGACGAGGATGACCCCACGAGCTCGATCCGGGCCGAGTCGAAGCTCCAGGAGGTCCTCCTCGCCTGGCTCAAGCACAAGCGGCTCGATCCCGAGTCGAAGGCGGGCCGCAGCGAGTACGAGAAGCGCCGCGTCTGCCAGCGCATGCTCGAGTTCTCCCACCACGCGCCGCGGCGCCTCTTCCGGCTCCCCGACCCGCCCGCCCGGACCTACGGGCCGCAGCGGGTGGATGGCTGGATCTGGTACTTCGTGATCCCCCGCGAGATCGACGGGCGCCCGCTCCAGGTCACGAGCAAGGCGCACAACCTCTACTACGCCCGGGAGGGCGTCTGGGGCAAGGCGGACTCGAGCCCGCTAAAGCGCGACGGGCTCTTCCGCGACGCTCCCGAGTGGCTCTTCGACGCCTCGGACGCCGACTCGGAGATCCACGCCTCGTGCGTCGACGGCATCATCGCAAGCTACAGCCCCTTTTACCGAGAGCCCAAGCTCGGCTGGCTCCAGCGCCTCTCCTACACCATCGAGCCCGGCGCCACGTTCCTCTCGGCGATCAAGAGCGCCTCCGAGACCGCCTACTGGTCCTGGTTCCTGCGGGCGCGCGTGCACACGTACGCGCGGCGGGGGAAGCCGCTCCTGGAGCGCGTGGGCGACGTCGTGCGTCCCATCCGCCGGGACTTCCAGGCGGCGAACGGCCACAACATGGTCGTGCGGGGCTCGAGCATCCGCGCCGCCGGCGGCGACATCGAGTACGTGCAGGCGACGTTCCATGCGATCGAGAGCCCTCTCAAGCGCTGGCTGGCTCGCCTGAGCGGGCGGTCCGTGCCGGCCGAGCGCGGCACCGTCGAGCGCTGGGTCCCCACCGGGGAGGACCTGGAGCTGGCCACGCGCATGGCCCTCGAGGGCTGCTACGGGGACTACGCGGTCTACGCTCCCCAGGGCGAGGGCAGCCCCGCCGACTTCCGGGGCAACGTCCCTCAGGCGATCCGCTGGTCGGGCAACAACGTCCAGCTCATGTTCATGCACCTGGGGAAGGTGTTCTCGAGCGCCCGGCTGACATTCAACGAGAAGATGGGCTACTTCGTCAACCTGGCGATGCTGGCGTCCGCCCCGCTCCTCTACCTCGCGGTCCTGCGTGCCGTGATCATGCCCTTCCTCGAGATCCCCGACGCCTATGCCTCGATCCACAAGGGCTTCGGGCCCTTCGCGTTCCTCCTGGCGCTGGCGCCCAACTTCCTGCTCCTTTCCCTCGCCCTCTCGGGCCAGCTCGTGGTCAAGACCACCGAGCCGTGGCAGCGCTCGGTCCTGACGCCGGAGCACCGCAGGATCCTCCAGTGGCTCGGGTACCTCCTCGTGCCGCCCGCGACCATCGGCGCCGCCGCCTTCATCCCCGGCTGGCTTGGAGCCGCCCAAGTGCCCGTGCCGGACGGGCTCGCCTGGGGCCTCGTGATCGCGGCGGTCAACATCAACCTCTACCTCTTCCTCTTCCGCCGCGAGATCTTCGCCAGCCTCGCGTACTGCGCCATCCTCCTGCCCTTCCTCCAGGTCCTCTACCTGTCTTGGATCATCTTCGGGATCATCGGCTGCCTGAACATGATCGTGAAGACGCAGGTGGTGGAGCCCTACCTGTCGCGCCTGGCCGGCACGTCGCACCCGGCGGTGGCCGGCCGCTACCCGTCCGACGCCGGGGGCCGCTTCCTCGCCATGAACCAGCGGTTCCCGTGGCTCTTCGCGCCCTTCCGGGCCGTCCGCGCCAACGCCGCGGGGGCCGCCCTCCTGGGGGGCGTCGTCGCCGGCGTCCTCCTCGGCGCGTTCCCGCCCTCCGGCTGGCCGCGCGAGGCGGCCATGGGGGCGGGCTTCGCGGCCGCGTGCTTGTGGCTCTGGCGGGCCCTGCCGTCCCTCATGGACGACTGGTTCCTCGACCGGGACTGCCTCGCGAACCGCTGGTGGGACTACTGGACGAACCCGCAGCCCGCCTTCGTCAAGACGCTCAAGGAGCGACAGGAGCGCTCCATCTCGACGATCCTCAAGGACAACGTGTTCGGGATCGTGAACGGCCTCTTCATCCTGGCCCTCATGCTCCACGTGCACTTCGTGAACGCGGCGGACTTCTCCGCGGCCCTCCTCGCCTACCTGACGTTCTCCATCGCGGCGAGCTGGATCATCTCGCCGTTCTTCTACGAGGAGCCGCACCGGACGCTCCGCTCCCAGGGGCAGGCTCTCCTGATCGCCCTCGTCCTCGCCGGCGCGTTCCTGTCGATCCCGCTCGGGCTCCCGGAGCGGCTGCGCGGCTTCTTCGGCATCGCCGTGATACCGCCGGTCCTCGAGCCGTGGCTCCTGGGGGTCCTGGGGGCGTTGGCCGCCGGCGGGATCATCAACCTCGCCCCGTGGCCCGGCCTCCGCGCCTTCGCCAAGCGGCTCGCCCTGGCCGCCCTGGTCCTGGGCCTCCTCTTCATCAACGCGCTCGCCGTGAGCTACCGGGGCGTGTCGATCGAGCCGCTCCAGGAGAGCTGGGCCTTCGAGGCCGACCGCGCCTTCGTGGCCGAGCTCCGCGTGGCCGAGGTCGCCCGGTTGCGGGTCGAGGACCTGAAGGAGCGGCTGGGGCGGGC
>JACQVW010000635.1 GCA_016209535.1 Planctomycetota bacterium
GGCGTCGGGATCCTCCGCATCGGGAATCCCATCGTTGTCGTCGTCGGGGTCCTCTTCTTCCGGAATACCGTCCTGGTCGTTGTCGTCGGCGCCTTCGTCTCCAGCTTCCTCTTCCTCCTCGTCGTCCACGCCGTCGCCGTTGTCGTCGTCGTCCTGTGCGTCAAGGACGCCGTCATTGTCGTCGTCGAGGTCGCTGTCGTCCGCGATCCCGTCGTTGTCCTGGTCGGAGTCCTCCCCGTCGGAGATCCCGTCCCCGTCGTCATCGTCGTCCTCGACGTTGGGGACCCCGTCGTTGTCGATGTCGCTGTCGTGGTCGGGGTCCTCGTCGGAGTCATCGACGTCGTCGTCGTCGAGGTCCTCGCCCTCCGCCGGATCCTTGAGCTCGACCTCGGAGGCCAGGATCGTGCCGTCGTCTTTGAGCGTCCCCTCGACCTCGACCTCCTGGCCCGAGGCCAGCGCGGCGAGGCCGTCGAGGTCCTCGAGCTCCGTGTCCGGTCCGACGACCACCGTGACCTGGCCCACGCTGACGGGCGCGTCGCCCGGCTTCTGCCGCGTGGTCACCTCCACGACGAAGGTCCCACCCTCGGCGTCCACCGAGACCACGGTCCCGTGGAACTCCGAGAGCTCCGACTCCTCGCCGTCGTCCTCGTCGTCCTCGGAGACGTCCAGCACGGGCTCCAGAAGGACCTTGCCCGGGCCGCCGTCGGTCACGGAGGCGAGCACGTTGAAGTCCACGAGGAGCGCCGTCAAGGTCCCGTCCGTAACGGTCACGGGGCTCGCGAACGCAACGTCCACCGTGCCGTGGTCCGGCACCACGATCACGTCCTCCGTCCCAGCCTTGGCCGAGGCCCCGTCGAACTCGAGGTGGAGCCCCGAGTAGTCCCCGGCGGGGACCTCGATCACCGCCACGATGCTCGCGACCCCTGCGAGGTCCAGGAGGTTCACCGTCTTCGTCGCCGCGGGGTCCGAGGCGGGCGGGAAGACCTCGACGCTGGAGCCGTCGGCCGCAACGAGGGTGATCTCCTCGATCGTGATCCAGAACTCGGTGAGGGACTCGGGCGGGGTATCGTGCACGGCCAAGAGCACGGTCCCGGAGCCCGAAGAGGAGGGGCCGCAGGCCAGCCTGTCCGCAGTGGGATCCAGCCCGGAGGTGGGGTACGGAGCCGGAGGCGCCCTGCCGCCGTTGAACAGGAAGATCAGCGTGAAGACGGAATCTGAGATGTCCACCGCGCCGTCGTCGTTGGCATCCGCGCCGTCAAGACAGGGAGGAACCCGGCCACCCCTGAAGTTGTAGTCCAGGGTGAAGATCGGGTCTCCGATGTCCACGCGGCCGTCGCCGTTCGCGTCGGCGCGCAGGAACGCTTGCTCCGCCTTCAGTGGAGAGAAAAGGAGCACCGTGCCGAGAAGCACCACGCTTCCGAGCACCCCCCCGAACCCCAGGACCGCCCTGCCGCGCTGCGACCGCCAACTCATGACGCACCTCCTGTGTGACTGCAACCTGAGGTCCCCTCAGTGGCGCTCCTCGTTTGTGCGAGCGGCCCGCCAGCTTCAAGCCAGCGGTCGGACCTGTGTGGCCTAGTGCAAAGAGCTGGCCGCGGAAACGTCACGTGCGGAGGCGCTCACGCCGCCGGCAGTTACGCCGCCACAGCCAACGAGGCTCTGGAACGTCTTTACATTCTCGCGGTCGGGGCGTGAAAGAGTCTTTCACGAAGGGACGGCCAGGGCCGTCGCTTCCCCTGCGCTTGGAGGGACACCCGCCGGGAGAGTGATGCCCGAGTGCAGCAGGTCCCCGCGCACACCGCCGAAAGTCCTTGCGCCGCCGGCTCCTCCACAGGGCCAAGGGCGCCGCGTCGGCCACTGGAGAGGACGCCTGTTCTGGCAGCTCGCCCGACGCAGCGGAGCCCGTCGTGTCCTGGCCTGCGACGCCGGACGAGATGCGCGAGCGCTCGAGCGGCCGCTGATCGCGGGGTTCAGGCAGTGGCACGGGACGCTGCCGTTCGCGAACTGGAGGGGCTGAGGATCACGGGGAAGGCGGGGATCGCCCGAGTCGCCGACCACGGCCCGTGACGCGACGGGCGCGCGATCAGCGGGACTGTATCTTCGCGAGGGCCGTGGCGGCGCCGGCACGCGCCAGGAGCTGTGCGGCCTCGAACTGCATCCGCCGGGACCGGCTCAGGGGCCTGGCCGGCCCGCGAAAGGTCCTTTCATCGCGGCCTCGAGCCGGCGTAACGGTAGATTTACACGGTGGGTCCCGTGGACTTGCGCCGGAGCGTGCAAACCCGTGCGCAGCAGCCCTTTGCGGTCCGGGGCACGCCCTTTGCTGTCCTTCCCGCCGACGCCCCGCCGCACGGTGGCGCGCGGACCGCCGGGGTGGGAGCGTCGCGGGAGCGGGCGTGGGGTGATCTCGGGTATACCGTGGAGCTTCTCCACGGTCCTCAAACGCTGGTCAGACCTGGAGACAAGAAAGACAGCCCAACGTCGAGGACTCGGACGACGACGGCGACGGGGTCGATGACTCCGACGACGAGGACCACGACAACGACGGCGTCGGCGACAGCGAGGATGAGGACGACGACGACGACTGCGTCAAGGACGACGACGACGGGGACGGCGTCGACGACGACGAGGACGACGACCACGACGGCGACGAGGATGACGACGACGACTCCTCGGGCGGCGACCCCGCCTCCGGCGACGACTCCCAGCCGTGACATCGAGAAGACCGTAGTCACGCGGGGCGGCCCGGCGTCACCGTTGCCCGGGCCGCCCCGCGTCGTTATGCTTGAAGCACCTCTCAGGAAGGGTCAACCATGGCTACCAGAAGCAGGATTGCGCGGGCGTGCGGGCTCGGCCTCGCCGCCCTCTTGGGCACGGCGGGCGTCTCGGGCTCCCTCGAGGCCTCGGTGGGTGAGGACGACGACGACGACCTCCCGATCAGCTTCGAGCTTCCCGAGGTGGAGGCGCGCCCGGGCGACACCGTGGACGTTCCCCTCACGGTGCGGACCGAGCGGGCCCTCTCCCTCGCGGCCTTCAGCGTCGAGTACGAGCCCGGCGCCCTGGGCCTCGGTGGCCCATCCCTCTCGAGCGAGGTCCAGGCCATCCTCGACGCGAACCCCGGCGCGGAATCGCTCATCCAGTGGTTCGCCGACGAGCAGGTCGGCTGGGTGCAGGGGGTCATCGTGCTCGACTTCCAGGCCCGAGACCTCATCACGATCCCGGCGGGGGCGACGCCCGTCGCCTCGCTCCGGTTCCGGGTGCCCGAGGGCACGCCCGAGGGGCGCTATCCGCTCACCTTCACGCGCCCGGAGACGGCAGAGTACGAGGGGGAGCTCGAGGACGTCGAGCAGAACCCGATCTACAACCACGCGCGCGACGACGACCTCGAGTTCGAGCCGGAGGACGAGTTCGAGGACGGCGGCGAGCCGACCCTCGTCGACGGCGCGGTGACGGTCTCGATCATCGGCGACGTCTCGGTCTTCGCCCGCGGCGACGCGAACGCCGACCGCCAGATCAACATCTCCGACCCGGTGCGCCTCCTCGACGTCCTCTTCCGGGGCGCCGAGCCGCTCTCCTGCGACGACTCCGGGGATGCCAACGACGACGGCAGCCTCGACCTGAGCGACCCCGTGAGCATCCTCCTCCACCTGTTCCGGCCCGACGGCGGGAGCAGCCTGATCTCCCCCGACCCGACGAGGGACCTCACGCCGGACGATCTCGGCTGCGCGTACTACTGACGCGCGGCCCGCCGTCCATGGGCTCCCGCACCTCCCGGATCCCCCGCCACCCCCGGTATCAGGTGCTCCGGACTCTGGGCAGCGGCGGGACGAGCTCCGTCTACCTGGCGCGGGACCTCCTCGGCGGCGGGCGCGAGGTGGCCCTCAAGGTCTGCCGGCTCGACGTCACGCCGGAGCAGGTCCTGCGGGAGTTCCGCGTGCTCCGGGAGCTGCGGCACCCCGGGATCGCGCGCTCCCTCGACTTCGGGAGCCTCCCGGGCGCGGGGTCCGCCTACCTCGCGCTCGAGTACGCGGCGGGGCCGACCCTCGAGGAGGAGAGCCGCCGGCTGCGGCACCACGTCCGCTCGGGCGACCCGGGGCCGCTCCTCGACCTCTTCCTCCAGGTGACCTCGGCCCTCGCCTACCTGCACTCGAAGGGGCTCCTCCACCTGGACCTGAAGCCTGCGAACGTCGTGGTCTCGGGGGGCCGCGCCATGCTCATCGACTTCGGCCTCTTCGAGAACGTCCACTTCCAGGGCTGGCGTCCCGCGCGAGGGACCGCCTACTTCATGAGCCCCGAGGCCTTCGAGGGCGGCCCCATCGATCGCAGGGCGGACCTCTACTCGCTCGGCGCGACGCTCTACCGGTGCTTCACGGGAAAGCACCCGATCACGGGGGCGAGCCTTGCCGAGATCGCCGAGAACCACCGCCGGGCCCTCCCTCGCCCTCCGCGGGGCTTGCCCGACGGTCTCTCCCGGGTGATCTTGAAGCTCCTCGCCAAGAGCCCCCAGCACCGCTTCCAGAGCGCGGAGGAGGTCTGGGGAGCGCTGCGCTCGCTCTCGGAACGCACCCGGGGCGCCGAGCTGGAGGCGCCCGAGGAGCCTGACCTCGCCGACCGCAGGCAGGAGCTCGACGCCTTCTTCGGCTGGCTCGACGGGCTGCGGAAAGGGCAGGCCGAGCGCGTCCTGCTCCTCGTGGGCGAGCCCGGGATCGGGAAGTCGAGGCTCGCGGACGCCTGCGTCACCGAGGCGCTCTGCCGCGGCGCGACGGTGATCCCCATGGCCACGTCGCCCGGGAGGGACGACGACGGGCTGCGCGCTCTCTTCGAGAGAGTCCTGAGGCTGCGGCCGCTCTCGGCCGTGGACCGCGGCAGGCACCGCTTCCTCCTCACCGTCCTCGGGATCGGCGCGGACCCGCAGAGCCTCGGCGAGGTCCAGGAGCTCGACCTCGAGCAGATCCGCGCCCGCGTCGTCCAGGAGGGCCTCGGGCTCGTCGCGGGCTGCTCGCCGCAGCCCGTGGTCCTCCACGTCGAGGACGCCGACCGAGCGGATCCCCAGCTCCAGGACTTCCTCCGGCGCCTCACCGCCGGCGGCGCGCCGGGCATCGCCCCGCACGACGGCGTGCTCGCGACGTGCCGGTCGGAGGCGGCGCTCCTCCCGCCGGGCGGACCGCAGGCCGGCGCAGCATCGGTCAGGGTGGTGCGTCTCCGGGAGCTGGGCCGCCGCGAGTCCCTCGACCTCCTCCGGAGCGCGTCGCCCGGCCTCGACGGGCGCGAGGCCGCCGCCGTCGCGAGGTTGGGCCGCGGGAACCCGGGCCTGCTGATCGAGCACCTCCGCGAGACGCGCCGCGGCCGCTCCGCGAGCATCCACGAGAGCCGGGCCCCGCTCGATGAGCTGATCGCCGAGCGCGTGCGCTCCCTGGACGGCGACTCGCGAGTGCTCTTCCTCCAGCTTAGCCTGCTCGGGCGCCCGGCGGGCGAGCCGCTCATCCAGACGCTCACGGGACTCCGCGGAAGCGTCCTCGCGGAGGCCCGGCGGCGCCTCGAGGCCGCGGGGGCCCTCCGGCGCGCGGCCGGGGTCCTGAGCGCGGCCCGTGGCGTGGCCGGCGAGCCCGAGGCCTGGGGCTTCCCGGCGTCCGAGGTCCGCGCCGCCCACGAGCGGATCGGTCTCGCGCTCCTCGAGGACCCGCGCCGCATCGTCGAGGCGGCGCACCACCTGCTCCGCGGCGGCCGCGCCCAGGAGGGTGTGCCTGCCGCCGAGCGCGCCTGCGAGAAGCTGCGGGCCGCGGGCCGCCTGGAGGAGGCGCTCGCCCTGGCCGAGGAGGCCCTCGGGCACGCCTCGGCCCCCGGCGCGACGCGCCGCCTCCTCGAGGCGATCGGCGACCTCAAGGAGAAGAGCGGCCGCTTCGACGAGGCCGGCGAGCGCTACGAGAGCGCCCTGGCCGTGGCGGAGCAGACCGCGGCGGAGCGGCTGCGTGTCCTCCGCAAGCTGGGCGGCATCCACCAGCGGCGGGGGGACAACGAGCGGGCTCGCCTCGCCTTCGAGGAGGCGCTGGGGCTCGGCGACGCCGTCGATGACGTCGAGGAGCACCTGTGCCTCTTCCAGGAGCTCTCGGCCCTGTACTTGTTCCGCGGCGACTACCCGCGCGCAGCGACCTTCGCCAACCGCGGCCTCGAGGTCCTGGCGTCCCCCGCCGTCGCGTCCCTCGCGCCGGCGGCCCGGGCGCGCCACGCGTTGAGCTTCCGCGCCGCGAGCGGCCACGTGCTGCTCCGCCAGCACGAGTACGAGCGGGCGGCGGCGGAGTTCGAGCGAGGGCTCGTGCACGCGAGGAGGATCGACTCGGTCACGAGCACGGCGCTCCTCCTCAACAACCTCGGGATCGCCCACAGCCAGGCGAACCGCCTGCGCGAGGCCCTGCGCGTCTACGGGCGCGCCGCAGCGCTCGCGCGGAAGATGCAGGACGAGGCGCCCCTCTTCAGCATCCAGTGCAACGTGGCGATGATCCGGGCCCGCCTGGGGGAGATCTCGGCGGCGGCCGCCCTGCTCGAGCGGACGGCGGAGATGCCGGCCGCGCGCCTCTCGAAGCGGGCGCGGCTCTTCCTCCTCCACTCGAAGGCCCTCGTCCAGCGCCTCGCCATGGTCGATGCGCGGGACCTCTGGGGGTCCGCCATCGAGCTCGCCGACGGGCTCCCCGACCCGCTCTTCGCGAGCCACGGGCGCGTCTACTTCCTCGAGAACGAGATCCACTTCGGCCGCTGGGCCTCGGCCCGCGCCATCCTCGAGGAGCTGGCGCCGATGCGGAAGGGGGACGCGCGGCTCGAGCGGGCCGCGGCGGCCCGGGAGGCGTACCTGCACGCGACTTGCGGCCGCCAGGCCGAGGCGCGGGCGGCGGTGGAGGCCGCGAGGACGGCCGCGTCGGCGACCTCGTACGCCGACCTGTGGGACGGCGTGTACTGCGCGGGCGCGCTCCTCGAGCTGGGCGAGCTGGCCGAGGCCGAGGAGCTGCTGGAGGGCGCGAGGAAGGCCTTCGAGCGGTCCCGCCAGGCTCCGAGCGCGCTCGAGTGCGCCCTCCTCCTCGCCGAGGCGGCGCTCCGCGCCGGCCGGGCCGAGAAGGCCCTCGCTTGCCTCCGGAAGGCCGCGGCCGCGCTGCGCTCCCACGACGAGGCGTCGGGCTCCCGGAACGCCCTCGTGAGGATGCCCTTACTCGAGGCGCGGGCCGCGCTCCAGCGAGGAGCGGGCAGCGAGGATCGGCTCCGGCAGTGCCTCGCGGACGCCGCGGGGCGCGTCGACCCCAGGTCCGCCGGCGAGGTCGCGTGGCTCCTCGACCTCGTCGCCGCGCGGGCCGGCCGCCCCGGCGCCGCGCGCAAGCTGGCGTCGTCGCGCCGGAGGTTCGCCGCGGGGCTTGCACCGCGCGACAGGAGGAGCTACCTCGCCCGGGACCACGGCGCGCGGCTCGGCCTCGCGGGCCTCCAGGTCGCCCGCGACGAGGCTCGGGCCCGCCTCGAGGCGGTCGCGCGCCGGTACGAGGCCCTCCTCGGGCTCAAGCCGCGTGCCGCGCCGCGCGAGGCCCTCAAGGAGGTGCTCGAGGCGGCGGGGGCGGCGCGGGGAGCGCTCTTCCTCGAGGGCGAGCCGGAGGTCGCGATCGGCTTCGAGGCGGCCTCCCGGGCGGACCTCGATGACCTGCGCCGCGCGGCCCTGCGGCTGGGCGCCGGGCGTCTCGCCTCGGGCCTTTGCCTCGAGGTCGCGGCTCCGGGGAGGCAGCGTCACGGAGTGCTGTACGCGGAGGTCGCGCCGCCGGAGGCGGACCAGGAGACCCTGGCGTTCCTCCAGGCCGCGAGCCGGCTCCTGGGCCCGGCGCTGGCGGCATCGCAGGCGCCCCCGGCGAGCGCCGGGGAGACGCGGGCGGTGGGGCCCGACTCGCCCGCGCGCACCGCGAGCCTCGAGCACGCCGGCCTCGAGGAGAGCGCCTCGCCCCGCATGCGGGACCTCGCCGCCCTTGTCCTCCGCACCCGCGACTCGCAGCTCCCGGTCTTGATCACGGGCGAGTCCGGCGTGGGCAAGGACCACCTGGCCCGCTGGATCCATTCCTTGAGCCCGCGCGCCCGCGGGCCCTTCGTCGCCCAGGACTGCTCGGCGATCCCCGAAGGGCTCCTCGAGGCGGACATCTTCGGCTACGAGGAAGGCGCGTTCACGGGGGCGCAGGCCGCGAAGACCGGCTACATCTTCGCCGCCCAGGGCGGCACGTACTACCTCGACAACGTCGATTCGCTCAGCCTGGAGGCTCAGGCGAAGCTCCTGCGCGTGCTCGAGGAGAAGGCCGTCCGGCCCCTGGGGGGCCGCGCCCAGCGCAAGACCGACGTGCGCGTGATCGCCTCCTCGCAGCGGGACCTGAAGGAGCACACGACCCGCGGCGACTTCCGCAAGGACCTCTACTTCCGCCTGGCCGGGATCTGCCTCGAGCTGCCCCCGCTCCGCGAACGGGCCGAGGACATCCCGCTCCTCGTGCGGCGCCTCGCGCGGCAGGCGCCCGGCAGGCCTCTCGAGCTCACGCCGGGGGCTCTCGAGGCGCTCAAAAGCTACCCCTGGCCCGGGAACGTCCGGGAGCTCGAGGGCGTGGTGAGGCGCCTCGCCCTGACGACGGAGGGAAGGGTGGACGAGGAGCGCGTCGCCCAGGTGCTCGGGCTGCGTGGCGCCGTCGCGCCCTTCCCGCGGTGGGTCTTCGAGGGGAAGGGCTACGAGGAGGTGCTCGAGGAGGTGAAGCGCGAGTACCTCCTCCAGCTCTTCGAGAAGCACGGAGGAGACCTCGAGCAGGTCGCCCGCGAGCTCAAGACGACGAAGCGCAACGTCTATTTCCGTTTCGCAGGCGCGGGCATCCGCCCCACGGAGCTGCGCGGCGGGAGGGGGAGGTAGCTCCCCTGTCTCACCTTCCAGCCCATCGCCGCAGGCGGCTCGCGGGCCTTCCGTGCCGGCCGGCGGGGCGGGCGAACCGGCGGTGGTGCTGGTGGTGGCGCCGGTCGAGGGGAGGCCGATGCTCCGAGCGTGATGACTGCTCCGGACGGGCCTGCCCCGGCCCCGGCTCGAAGCCCGGGACGACCTTCGTCGGGATGGGGATGCCCGTCAGCCGCTCGATGTCCCTCACGTACGCTCTCTCCTCCGAGGCCACGAGCGAGATGGCGTCGCCGGTGGCCTCGGCCCGTGCCGTCCTGCCGATGCGGTGCACGTAGTCCTCGGGGACGTTCGGGACGTCGAAGTTGACCACGTGCGAGATCCCGTCGACGTCGATGCCGCGCGCGGCGATGTCCGTCGCCACCAGGACGTCGATCTCACCTCGCTTGAACTTGCCGAGGGCCGCGACGCGGGCGTTCTGCGACTTGTTCCCATGGATCGCGGCCACGCGGCGCCCCGTGCGGTGGAGGTACCTGGCGACGCGGTCGGCTCGCGCCTTGGTGCGCGTGAAGACGAGGACGTGCCGCATGTCCCCTTCGGTGAGGAGGTGGCAGAGGAGGTCCTTCTTGAAGTCCTGCTCCACGTGGCAGGCCACCTGCCGGACCGTATCGACGGGCCGGGACCGGCGCCCCGCCTGGATGACGGCAGGGGACCTCAGGGTCTCCCGGATCATGCGCTCGATCTCCGGAGGCATGGTGGCGGAGAAGAAGAGGGTCTGGCGAGCCTGGGGGAGGGCCCTCAAGATCCTCCGCACGTCGGGGAGGAAGCCCATGTCGAGCATCCGATCCGCCTCGTCGAGGACGAGCACCTCGAGGTCCGAGAAGCGGACCGTGCCCCGCCCCATGTGATCGAGGAGGCGCCCCGGCGTCGCGATCAGCACGTCCACCCCGTGGCGGAGCCTCTGGATCTGAGGCGTGATGCCCACGCCGCCGAAGACGACGGCGGCGCGCAGCGGGAGGTGCCTCCCGTAGGTCGCCGCGCTCTCTCCGATCTGGAGAGCCAGCTCGCGGGTCGGCGTCAGGACGAGGGCGCGGATGGAGCCGCGCCTGCCCCGGGAGAGTCTCTGGAGGATCGGCAGGAGGAAGCCCGCCGTCTTGCCGGTGCCGGTCTGCGCGCACCCGAGGAGGTCCTGGCCCGCCAGGGCGACGGGGATCGCCTGCTCCTGGATCGGGGTCGGCCGCTCGTACCC
>JACQVW010000636.1 GCA_016209535.1 Planctomycetota bacterium
CCCCTGGAAGGCGAAGAGCGTCCAGGCCGCCTGCCACGAGGCGGGCGTGCCCTTCACCGTGCACCCCGGGATCGGCCAGGACATCGTCTACAGCCACCCGCTCTTCCGCGGCGCGGCGGTGGGGGAGGCCTCCATGACGGACTTCCTCCTCTTCGCCTCGTCGATCGAGCGACTCGAGGGCGGCGTGTACCTCTCCGTGGGCTCGAGCGTCATGTCCCCCATGATCTTCGAGAAGTCGCTCTCCATGTCCCGGAACGTGCTCCTGCAGGCGGGGCGGTCCCTCGAGGACTTCACCATCGTCGCGAACGACCTCGCCCAGATCGACTGGGACTGGTCGCGGGGCGAGCCGCCCGCCGGCGACCCGGCCTACTACGTCCGCTTCTGCAAGTCCTTCTCGCGGATGGGCGGGAGGTTCTTGTACCTCGGGCTCGACAACCGCGCGTTCCTCCAGGGCCTGTACGCGCGGGTCCGCGCGATGTAGCCGGAACCGGGGCGGCTCACGCGATCGAGATCCCCCCGTCGATCGTGATCACGGCTCCCGTCGTCCAGGCGGACGCCTCGGAGGCCAGGAAGAGGACCGCCGAGGCGACCTCCTCGGGCTTTCCGATCCTGCCCACGGGGTGCTGCTTGCCCAGGGCCTCCAGGAAAGCGGCGACGCCCTCGGGGCCGCCGGACGCGCGCCGGGCGTGGATGGGGGTGTCGACGACGCCGGGGCAGACGGCGTTGGCGCGCACCCCGTTCCGGGCTTCCTCGAGGGCCGTGGCGCGGGTCAGCATGATGAGCCCGGCCTTGGCGACGGAGTACGCCGCGGCTCGGGCGATGGGCTTCAAGCCCAGCGTGGAGGCCACGTTCACCACCGCCCCCCGCCGCTCGCGCCGGAGCTGCGGGAGGGCCGCCCGCGTGAGGACGAAGGGGCCCGTGAGGTTCGCGGCGAGGCTTTCGCTCCACGCCTCGAGCGAGGTCTCGCCCACGGTGCCGCCGAGGAAGCTCCCGGCGTTGTTGACGAGAACGTCGAGGCGGCCGAAGGCCTCGAGGGCCCTCTCGACTGCCCGGGCCGCCTCTTCGGGCACCTCGTGGCGGCCCTGGACGGCGACGGTGCGGTCCGGCGGGTGTCTCGAGGCGACCGCCTCGAGCTTCTCGAGGGTGCGCCCGAAGAGGACGACCCGCGCCCCTTCCTCGAGGAGGGCCTCGGCGATGGCCCTGCCGATCCCCGAGCCCGCCCCGCTCACGAGCGCGGCCTTGCCTGCGAAGCGCATGGGGTCGAGTCTAATCTCCGCCCGGCGGGTTGTCACGGGCGAGCGATGCCCCGTAGAATGCCGCACACATAGAAGGAGCGTGACAGGATGAGCGACTATCAGGAGCTGGTGCGGAAGGAGGCGAATGCCTTCTTCGAGGCGAGCTGGAAGACCTACCAGGACGACGCGGGGGAGCACGGCAGCAAGTCCGCGGCCCCCAGCTTCCCGCGGTGGATCGACCGGACGGAGAAGCTGACGGCCCGCGTGAACGAGATCGCCGGGAAGTGGGGCTTGAGGGAGTGCCACTGGGTGCAGACCAACACCCGCAACAAGCGCACCCAGGGCGGGGACCCGAGGTCGAACGCGTTCGCGAGCTTCCTCGAGGACATCCGGCACGAGCTGAAGAGGCTGGCGAAGACGGGATAGGCGGGGCTTGCGGAACTACGTGGCCTTGCTCTCGAGCCCCGAGCGCGAGGGCGGGCTGTGCGAGCTACTGTCGGCCCGAGCTGGAGAGCGGCTGGAGAGCGGTCGGTTGGCGATTGAGCAAGCGGCGGGGACGGGGTAGGCTATGGGCATGATCGACCTGACGAAATGCTCAGTCCTCGAGCGGATTCCGGGCAAAGTCAGCGGCGTCTGGTTGTTCAAGGGAACGCGGCTGCCTTTGTGGGTCGTACTCGACAACTTGAGCAGTGGGGCAAGTCTCGACGAGGTCGCTGATTGGTTTGAGGTGGACCGCAAGAAGGTGGAAGCGGTCCTTGCATTCTTGGCTCGTGAGACTGAACAGACTCTTTCCGTTGAGACGGAAGCCGCTGCCAAGTGAGGGTACTCTACTTGCGTGGGAGACGTCTGGCTGTTCTCGTGCTGCCAACGCCCAACTGGAATGCAGTCCGGCCCAATGCGGACAAGGTGCTGGCGGCAGTGGAGGCGATCCAGCCGGGGGAGTACCGAGAGCTGAGCTGGGCCTGAGCCGGGGAGGCTGCGTGATCGCCCCCCAGTTGAGGGCCACGATGAGCGTCCGACTTACCCTGCGGTTTACCGTTGAGCCCCCGCCGCGGGCGCTGTACGCTCGCCGCGTGGAAGTACCCCCTCCAGCGCTTCCAGGAGGCCTTCTCGGGACGCCCAGCCGCTTGCCCCGCGTCCCCGCCCCCCGCGGGCCCCGCCCGCGCTACGCGGCGCTCCTGCTCGCGGCGCTCCTGCTCGCGGCGAAGGCCGCCTCGGCCCAGAGCCTCCTCGCGAACGGCTCGCTCGAGGATGGCCAGGCCGCGCCGG
>JACQVW010000625.1 GCA_016209535.1 Planctomycetota bacterium
AGGGAGTAGATGTCCGTGCGCTTGTCGATGGGGATCCGCCGCGCCAGGGCCTGCTCGGGGCTCATGTAGAGGACGGTGCCGAGGAGGTCCCCGCTCGCCGTCAAGCTCGCTTGCCCTTCCAGGCGCGCGAGGCCGAAGTCGAGGATCCGCAGGCGGCCCTCCGAGTCCAGGATCAGGTTCGACGGCTTCAGGTCCCGGTGGATCACGCCCTGCGAGTGAGCGTGCTGGAGGCCATCGGCGGCGCCCGCGAAGGCCTTGGCGAGGCGGGCGTAGTGCTCCAGGTCGAGGTCGCCCGGCTCCAGGGGACTCTTCCGGCCCGGAGCCGGCGCCTCGACATCGATCTCGCCGCCGTGCGCCGCGCCGCCGGCCTTCCCGAGGAGGCTCGAGAGCGCCCGCAGAGCCGTGGTCCGCTCCTCCTCCCGCCCCGCCGCCGCCTTGAGCCTCGAGAGCACCTGCGCCAGCGTCTCGCCCTCGACCAGCTCCATCGAGAAGAACGGTGTGTTCTGCTCGACCCCCATGCCGTACACGCCGACCACGTTGGGGTGGCGGAGCTTCGCCGCCGTCTTCGCCTCGTGCAGGAAGCGGTGGAACGCCCTGTCGTCCGCCGCGATCCCCGCCGGCAGCACCTTGAGCGCCACCGGGCGGTCGAGCGAGCCCTGCCAGGCCTCGTACACGACGCCCATGCCGCCGCGGCCGATCTCGCGGACCAGCCGGTAGTCTCCGAGGACGCCTGCCGGCTGCGGTTCGGCCCTCGCCGCGAGGTCGACGTAGGCCTCGAGGCGCTCCAGGATCTCCGGCCCGCGGTCCGGGTGCTCGGCGAGCACGTGGAAGCGGTCGAGCTTCTCGCCGGCGTTGAGGCGGTCGAGGTAGCGGGCGACGGCGTCGTCCAGCGGGTCGTGGGCTCCGCTCGAGTCGAACCCCGCGGCATCGAAGCGGCGCTCACGCATCGGAGATCCCCTTCTCGCCGAGGGGCCTGTCGGGCAGGCCGAAGCTCTCCGTCCCGCCCAGGGTGCGCTTGAGCTGCTTCAAGGCCCGGGCCAGGAGCTGGCGCACGGCCTCCTCGCTCCGGCCCATGCGGCGCGCGATCTCGCGGGCGCTGAGCCCATCGATCCGCGCCATGAGGACCGCCCGGCGCCGGTCCTCCGGGAGGCCGCGGAGCGCCTCCTCGAGGCGATCGAAGCGCTCCTCTCTCCGGAGCGCCTTCGAGGGGGAAGCGCCGCTCGCGACCGGCTCGGGCGTGACCTCGAGGGGATCGGGCCGCCGCTTGCGGCTCGCGTTGAGGAGCAGGTGCTCCGCGATGGCCGCGAGCCACCGGAAGAAGGAGTCCTCGCCTCGCGGCACGAAGAGGTGCACGGTCTCGAAGGCCCGGAGGAACGTCTCCTGGAGGACGTCCTCGGGGTCGAGGGCCCCCTGGAGCTTCCGGCCGCACCGGGCCGCGATCCTCGCGAGGAGGCGCCGCCGGTGGGACTCGAAGAGCTCGCCGAAGGCCGCGCGGTCGCCGCGCTGGGCCCTGCGGACGAGGTCCTCGGTTCGGTCTTGAGCCGCCATGGATGCCTGCATGCTACCCTTTACAGGTAACGCCCGGCGGGAACGTGACACGCCTTCCCGCCGGCGCGCCTCCCCGCCGAGAGAAAGCAGGCGGGTGGGGACGGAGCGAGGGAAGGACTTAGGTCACGCGAAGGGGGGCCGCGCCCCCTGCACCCGACGGGGCGCCCTGGCAGACTAGGTCGCTTCGACGATCGCCGCGGCGCGGCGCCGGAGACGCCCTCACCTCCCCACCTCCGCCCGCAGCGTGACGAGGCCGAGGCCGGGGACCTCGACGGGGCCCGTGACCTCGGGGCCCGGGCGCTCGCTGGTGTCGCTCCGGCGCACGGACCGCGGCCTCGCGGCGCCCCCGCCCCACTCCACCGCCGCCGAGCGCGCCTCGCCGGAGGCGCCGAAGAGGCGCACGATCAGCGCCTTCCCGTCGTCGCTCGGCTTGAGGGCGGTCGCGAGCACGTCGCCGGGCCGCACGCGGAGGAGCGGCTCGGCCCGCGGCGCCGCGCCCCTCGCCGGCGCGACGAGGAGCGGCTGGCTCAAGCCGATCGCGAAGCGCGAGGCCTCGGCGGGGTCGTACCGGCCGTGCGGCCTCAAGGCGAAGCGGAACGTGACGGGGCCGTCCTGGTACGCCCGGTAGTTCGTGCCCCAGTGGTTGTTCATCGCCCAGACGTAGAGCCTCTGCGTCGGCTCGACGCGCTTCCGCCAGACAGCCGGGTTCGTCTGGGAGCCGAGGAGCGTGGCCGTGATCCCGCCGACCTGGACGAGCGGCGCGTCGAGGGTGACGAGGCTGACGCCGAAGGCTGCGTTCGACACATCCGCCCAGCGGCCGGCGGTGAACCAGTTCTTGCAGGAGCCCGGGATCTGGTCCGCCTCGGGGCGCATCAGGGCGAAGGGGGTCTCGAGCCTCACCTCGCCCCCCGGCACGCGGAAGGGGAAGGCGAAGCTCACGCTCTCCTTGCCGCCCTTCTGGGCGAAGGACCAGTCGCCGGGCTTCGGGTTCGCCTGGGCGCGCTCCTTGTCGACCGTGTCCGCGAGCCACAGGTGATCGAAACCCGCCGCGAGGCGAACCTCCCGGAGGAGCTTGCGGCAGCCGGGAGCCTTGGACTCGACGAGGAGCGAGGCGACGAGCGGGCCCTTCTCGAGGACGCGGATCGCCGCGGGGCCGCTCCGCTCGAGGCGCGAGAGGTCGTCGCCCGGGAGGAAGAGGTAGTCGTTCAGGGCGTGGCCCGAGGCCGCGTCCACCAGGTCCTCCTCGATCCCCCGGGCCCGCAGCTCGACCACCGCCCCGGTCGCGCCGTCGAGGCGCACGCGCAGCGCGCCGTTCTCCAGGACGTCGCCGCGAGCCTCCGCCTTCCCCTCGACGTGGGGCGCTCCGGGCGAGACCGCGTAGCGGCGCGCCTCGAAGGGGGGCACGTCGCGGGCCGCGAAGGCGAGCTCGCCCGTCGAGAGCCGCTGCGACGGGACGGGCCGCCCCTCGGCGCCGGCGACGCGGTCGCCGGCCGCGGAGAGCTCCTTCGGGACGAGGACGAGCTCCGTGCGAGGCCAGGACGTCGCGTTGAAGACGTCGATGCAGGAGGCGGCGGCCGCGGCGGCGCCCGAGGCGACAGGTCCGGCGCCGAGGATTCGGCCCAGGAGCTCGCGCGACCGAGCGTCGGCCGCGACCGCGTAGGAGCGCTTGACCTCCCACTGCTCCCGCGTCGCCTGGCTTTCGGGGTCCGACACGCTGCACCAGGCGCCCCAGGTGTGCTCGGAGTAGAGGAGGACGCCGCGCCAGGCCTCCTCGAAGGCCTCGGCGGGGTAGCTCGCGGGGTCGAGCATGGCCCAGAGCGCCTCGGCCTGCGCCAGGCGGTCCGAGGTCGCGCGGTTCATGGCGGTCTCCAGGGCCGACGAGCCGGCGCCGTCCTCCCAGAAGGGCGTCCAGTCCCCCTGGAAGCGCGGGAGCTCCCCGCCGTGACGCTCCTCGAAGGCCCGGAAGGCCTCGCTCGTCGAGGCGATGGCGAACCGCGGCCAGGCGTGGCTCTCGTTCCACTCCTTCACGAATTCGCAGATCGACGGGTCGGGGACGGCGTTGTCGCCGTGGCCGCTCCAGCGGAGGTAGGCGATGTCGAAGGGGTAGCCGCTCTTGTCGAGCTGGGCCTGGTAGTCCTCGACGAAGCGCGGCGTGAGCTTCCCGATCACGTGGGAGAGCGCGTACCCCATGTGCGGGACCCAGACGAGGACGCGCTCGCGGCCCGAGGGTCCGACCCACCAGAAGGGCTTGTTCTCCCAGGCGGCGAGGATGTCTCCGATCCGGTCGAAGTAGTTCGGCGCCACCGAGAAGTACCGGATCCCGGCGTGGGCCAGCGCCGTGACGGTCCCCCACGTGTACCCGGGGACGTCGCTGATCATGGCCGCGTCGACGGGCGCGCCGCAGAGCTCCGAGAGGCGGGTCGCGAAGCGGAAGAGGCGCAGGAGCTCCTCGGGCCGGCAGAGGCCCGTGAGCTCGTTCAGGTACATGCCGTTCAGCGCCACCTGACCGCGCCGCACGGCGTCGAGGAAGTCGACGCGCTGGGCCTCGGAGAGGCGCCGCAGGTAGAGGTCGGCGGCCCAGAGGACCTCGACGTTCCAGACGAACCGCGCGCCCTCGGGGTAGCCCGCGGTCCTGCGGGCGTGGGCGATCCCGTCGAGGAGGTTCTTCACCTGCTTCTCCTCGACGGCGGACTGGATCTCGGTGTAGCCGATGTCGGTGTGGGAGTGCGGGAGGACGTAGACCGTGAGCTTGCGCACCGGCTTCAAGACGACCCGTGCCGAGGCGAGCGGCTTCCCTTCCGCCTCGACGGCCACCTCGACGGCCACCTCGACCTCCTCCTCCCGCTCGACCGCAGGGACGCGGACCTCCACCGACTGCGACCGCCGGGCGAGCTCGACCCGCACCGGCTCCGCGCCCTCGACGCGCACCGAGGCCTGCACCGGCTCGCCGATGTGGAAGAGCGTCACCCGCACGGTCTGGAGGAGCCGCTCGCCGTCCCCGTCCCTCCGCAGCGCGCGCAGGGGCTCCGCGGCCTCGAGGAGCGTGCGCGCCTGGACCGGCGCCGCCTCCGCGCCGGCGGGCGCCTCGAGCCGCAGGGCGTCGTAGAGGAGCCAGCTCCCCTTCAGCGTGGTGATGCGGACCTGGTTGTCGCCCGGTCGCAGCAGCTCCGACGGGAACGCGACCTGGAAGGAGTGCGGCTTGCCCTTCCGCGGCTCGCCGAAGACCGAGGCATCGCTCGCGCCGGCGGGGAGCGCCACCTCGAAGGCCCGGCCGTTCACCGCCACCCGGAGCGCGGGCGGCGCCCGGGAG
>JACQVW010000051.1 GCA_016209535.1 Planctomycetota bacterium
CTCGCGCTCCGCGCTCGCTCCGGGCCAGCCCTCGAGGCCGACCAGCCTTCGGCTGGTGCCCGGCCTCTCCGGGCGTTCGGGCTGCCGAATCGGTCGCCCACACCGCCCTCCACGGCGGCTGCGGGGCGCCGGGCGCCTGCGGCGCCGAGGCCGCCTCCGGCGGCCGCCGAGCTTGAGCAATTCGGCGTGGTTCAGATCAGGCTCCAATCGGGTAACAGGAAAGAGCTCAGCAGGGGCAGTTTGGTAGGGGCAGTATCGTGGGAATGAACGCGTGGTTCATAGCCGGGTGTAACCCGGCGTTGAACCACGCCAGCAATTCTTGCTCAAGCTCTCAGAGGTCGAGGTAATTGCGCAGAGCTTCGCTCACCTCGTCGAGCTTCGCTCCCGTGATCCGCCCGACCGCAGGCAGGACGAGCTTGGATCTGTCCACCGTGGTGATCTGGTGGGCCAGGAGCGCGCACTCCTTCGGCAGGCCGCACTCTCCTTTCTTGAACAGCACCGTGGTCGGCGACGGCCTCAGCCAGCGGCTCGATGTGGTGAAGGGGACAACGGTGACGCTCTGCCAGGTGGGCACGGAGTTGAAGGAGTCGTGCGAGACGAGCAGTCCGGGTCGACGCCCCGCTTGCTCCGAGCCCGAGCGCGGCTTGAAGTCGATGAAGAAGATCTCCCCTCGAACCACCGTACTCCCCTC
Source organism: Planctomycetota bacterium (assembly GCA_016209535.1). Lineage (GTDB taxonomy): Bacteria > Planctomycetota > UBA8108 > UBA8108 > SXIK01 > JACQVW01. The sequence continues at coordinate 692 of JACQVW010000051.1, forward strand.
ACCACCGGGTCTCTTTCAAGACCTTGACCGCGACTGCGCGGTCGGTCTCCCTCACGAGCTCCCCACTTGCCTCGGCCATCTCCGCCGCGTAGCGGTGCATCTGTTCGGCGATGGCGCGCTTCCGCGTCGACTCGAAGAACTGCTCGAGCGCCAGACGGATCAGGGCGTTCCGGGTGGCTCCACGATCTCGAGCGATCCGGTCCAGCTCGCCAGCGCTCGCGTCCGGCAAAGTCACATGGATGTCAACCATGGCGGCTCCATGAGTAAGTCCAAAAAGACATCCAGAAGAATACCCAAGTTCTTGGACGATGCAAGCCTCCAGCCAAAACTCTCAGGAATGTAGGCTGGAACCCTCCCTGGCGGCGCAGACATCAGGCCCGGGGGTCGCCGAGAGACTGACCCGAGTTGTTTCGCGTCAGGTGAGCTTCCACGGGGCGCGCATGGGGCGCGACATCCTCTTCTTCGCCTCCTCGTCGCCGACGATAGTCTCCTTGACGGGATCCCAGCGTATCGCTCGTCCGGTCCGGATGCAGATCTCGGAGAGGTGGCTCACGAGGTCCGAGCGGACCGAGCTCTCGACGTTCCCCACCGGATCCTTCCGCGACTTCACGGCGTCGACGAAGTTCTCCCAGTGGGAGCCGCTTTCCTGGAGGCGCTTCTCGCCCGGGCCGACGGTCGATCCGAGGAGCGTCTCGGGGCTCGAGCGCACCTTCCCGTACGAGACCGAGATCCAGCCCTCGGGCCCTACGAAGGTGGCCGCGTTTGACTCGTCGCGGATCCCGGGGATCTCGGCGTGCTTCGCCGCGGTCTCGTCGTCCAGGAAGCGCATGGTGACGCCGTTTTCGTAGCGGCAGGTCACTTCCCAGTGGGTGACTACGTCGAAGAGGCCTTCCTTCGGAATCGTCCCGGTGCCCTCGTACGTCACCGGGATCGTCATGCCCACGTTGTCGGCCCACCACTGGACCTGGTCGAGGGGGTGGGCACCCCAGCCCCCGATGAACCCGATCGCGTAGTCGAGGATGTGAAAGATCCCGTTCCGGTTGTCGTCGACCAGGCACCGGTCGTGGCAGAACGGCGCCATGGGGGCTGGACCCAGCCACAGGTCGTAGTCGAAGCCCTTCGGCACCGGCAGGACCGGGGTCGCCGAGCCCCCGCTGAGCGAGTGCGGGCAGATCACGTACACGGTGTGGACCTTTCCGACGCGGCCGTTGACGACAAGCTCGATCGCGTGGCGCGCATCCGCGGTGGAGCGGCGCTCGGCCCCGTACTGGAAGATGCGGCCGTGCTTGCGGACCGCGTCGCGGGTCGCGAGGTCCTGCTCGATGCTCACCCCGAGCGGCTTCTCCGTGTGGGTGTCTTTCCCGGCGCGAATCGCGGCGAGCGTGACTGGCACGTGCCAGTGGTCCGGCGTCGCGATGTGGACCGCGTCGATGTCCTTCCGCTCGAGGAGGTCGCGGAAGTCGTTGTACGCCTCGATCCCGCGGAAAGACTCGCCGGCGGACCTCTGCGAGTAGATCTGCTCGAAGGTCGCCTTGGCCTGGGTGCGCCGGTCCTCTCTCGGGTCGCAGACCGCCACGATCTGGCAGGCGTCGTACGCGGCGTACAGTCTGCCCTCGTGCGTCCCGCGCCCGCCCGAGCCGATCACCCCGAGCGTGACGCGAGAGCTGGGCGGAGCGGCCCGGAGGCCCAGCGCGCTCGAGGGGATGATCGCAGGGACGGCCAGCGCCCCGGTGGCGGCGCCCGCGACCGAGCGCAGGAATCCGCGGCGGGTTGGAAGCTTCGGTCTGGGGCCCATGGATCCTCCTCGGCAATCGCCTCGTAGTCGGTCGCTGGTTCGGCAGGCGGGCATCCTAAGCCTGCCGCCGCCCGTGCGTCAACTCACCCGCGGCCCCCAGAAAACGGCGTGGTTCAACGCCGGGTTTACACCCGGCTATGAACCACGCGTTCATTCCCACGATACTGCCCCTACCAAACTGCCCCTGCTGAGTTCTTTCCTGTTACCCGAATGGAGCCTGATTTGAACCACGCCGCTCGAGGTCCAGGTCGAGGGACACGCCACGGTCCGCCTCGAGCCCGAAGAGCTCTCGCCGGGCGAGACGCGGAACCACGAGGTGATCTGGCTCAAGGGGCCGGGGAGCTGGCGCAGCTTCGCCACAAACCGACCCGTGGCGTGCAGTGGTACGGAGAGGTCGCTCTGCCGCGAGCTGGCCCGCCCGATTTCGGACGCGATCGAGGTGGCGACTCCGGGGCCGATCGCCGCCTTCCACCGCGGCGACGCCGATCAGAACGGCCAGCTCCAGCTCACGGACGCGGTGCAGGTGCTGGGATACCTCTTCCTCGGGAAGCCGGGCAGGGTGCCGCAGTGCCTCGACGCGGCCGACGCCGACGACTCGGGGACCCTGGCCATCACCGATGCGGTGCGGATCCTCGACTACCTCTTCCGCGGCATCGGCGCCATCGGCTCGCCCGGACCTCCGCCGGCCGCCTGCGGGGAAGACCCGACGCCGGACGGGATCGACTGCGAGCGGTTCGATGCCTGCACCGAGGGGAACGGGTGATCCTGCGCCGAGCTGCTTGAGCGGTACGGGCTCTACCTCGCCCCGGAGGAGGGGCCGGGAGACGACGGGCCGGAGGGCGGGCCGGCCGACGATGGCGAGGAGGACGAGGACGAGGCGGACGACGAGGGAGGGGCCTGAGAGCGGCGGGGGTGGCCTCGCTCGGTCCTGAGATCCAGAGGGGCGCCGGGGGAGTCTCCGGGGCTCCCTGAGGAGCTCGCAAGCGCCGCAGCTCCCGCATCCTTCAGCCATACGCCTTCGCGGCAGGCGTCCGCCACCACCCCGATGCCGCCCCGCAATTCCTCGAATTCCTCCGGCGTATAGCACAACGCCGTCATGCCCACATGGGGCCTGATGGCGGTCTTGAAGCGGTAGGCGCGCTTGATGAAACGAATCCCAGCGAACCGCGACGAAACGATGATGGCGTCGAGGTCGCTCCATTCGTGCGCCGTGCCGCGGACCCGCGAGCCGAACAGAATGAAATGGCTCGGCGCGAACTGCTCCTCGATCAAGGCCCATTTCTCCGCGAGGAAGCGGCGGACCTCCGGATCGGACAAGCGGCTCAAGGTTTCTGTCCTAATCGTTGCAGCACCCATCGTTCGACCTCCTCGGCGGCTTGCACGTGTTCTTGTGAATCGCTGTCCGTGAACTGCTCGTAAGGCACCCCCAAAGCGGCATCGGGATAGCGCGATTCCATGTAATCGCTCTCCAAGAGACGAGCCGCATCCGTAACGGGCATCGGGGCCTTCAACAGGCTCGCCAGGCGATCACACTGGTGCGTCTTGGGCGGTGTGGCGGCGTGCGTTCTCAAGTACAGGGCTTTCAAGTACTTCTCCGCACACTGCTGACACATCAACGCGCAGCCGTCGTGAAAGCCATGCTGACGGTTCACCTTGGCTATCTCCAGATCATGGGCGGCCTGTTTCGTCCACCAGCTTACCTGTTCGTCGAGCGTCGGCATTCTGGGGATTCTCTCATTTGGTGTGCCTTGTTCCAATCCCTGTTTTGCTGCCCCTGTTACTGCGGAGGTGCTCAGCTGGATCCACGCAGCCCTCCAGGCGTGAGGGCGCGGGCCTCCTCGCCGGCGCGGACCCTCCTGCGTGCAGCGCACTTACTCCGCCGCCTTCGCCGCCGTCACCGTCCCGAGGTCCACCTCCCCGCCTGCGGGCGGCGGGCCCTGGACCGCGAGCTTGACGGGCGCGTACGCGGTCCCGGGGAACTCGACCGTGAGGTAGGTCTCCGTCTCGGGGACCGCGAGCGCGTAGAGCCCGCGCCGGCTCCAGAGCTCCGTGCCCGGGGTGGCCTTCCCCTTCACGCGGACGTTGGTCACCGGCTCCCCCGACGGCAGCTCGATCCGGAGCCGGACCTCGTAGGTCCGCGCGAGCTCGATCTCGAGCGGTCCGTGCGGCAGCACGACCTCGTCCTGCAAGAGGCCGAAGCCTCGCTCCTCGATGATGAACAGGTAGCGCCCCGGCAGGAGCTCCGGGACGAGGAACCTCCCCTCGGCATCCGTCATCGCCTTCTGAAAGCTCGGGCGGGGCGCCTCCTCGATCGTGAACTGGACCGCGATGCCCGCGACCGGCCGCCCGGAGCGGTCCTTGACCGAGCCTGCGAAGGCCGCGTCGCGGCGAGGCATGACCAGCTCGACCTGGGTGGCCTCGCCCGCGCCGACGAGCTTCCGCAGGGGGGAGCCCACGTGGCCTCCGGCCTGCGGCACGAACGTGTAGAACGTGTCCGGGAGCAAGCCGTCGAGCGCGAAGCGGCCGTCTTCGCCGACATGGGCGCCTGCGAGCGTATCGCCATGGGAGGCGATGACTCCCGCGCCGGGCACCGGGGAGCCGCCAGCATCGACGACACTCCCCTCGACGCTTCCGGCCGGACCTTCCTCGAGCTGGATGGTGATGTCCGTCGCCTCCTCCTCCCGCTGGATCACCGCGCTGCCGGAGAGCCGGCGCGAAGGCGCGGCCGCCACCACCCGGGTGGGGAACTTGAGATACCTGTCGAGTTTGAAGCCGATGAGGCCGTCGTGCTCGAAGGCGAAGCGCCCGTCGAGCCCGGTCGCCTCCTCGGCGATGGAGCTCGAGAAGAGGCCGCCCGTCATCTCCTTCACCTCGACGTGCCTGAGGATCGCCACGACCGCCGCGGCGGGGCGCCCCCACGGATCGAGCACGCTCCCGGTGATCACGGGCGGCCGGCGCTCCGGGGACCTCTGGAACCAGACGACGACGCCCTCGAGCGGCTTGCCCTCCAGGGCCTCGCCGGCGAAGCCGCCTCCCTCCTTCGGTACGTGCGTGCCGGCGGGGTGCCCCTCGCCCTCCACCTGGACCGGACCGGGCGGCTCGTCGACGACCCAGCCCGACAGGCGGACGGCGGCCGCCGGCGGGGCGGCGGCGAGGGGCGCCGCAGCGGGTCCGGCCTCCTCGGGCGCCGCCGGCGCGCTTCCCCGCACGGGCGCGGGCTCGACGGCCTCCGGCGCCGGTCCCGCGGCGATGGGCGCTCGCGGCCCGGCCGCGGGGCGGAACGCCGCGTTCCAGGCGAGGAGCGCCGCGACGACGGCAGCCGCAGCGGCCGCGGCACCGAGGGCGAGCTTCGTCGCGCCTCGGCCCCCGGCGGGCCGCGACGCGGCTCGTGCGGGGATCGCGCCCCCGACGCGCAAGGCGAGCAGGAGGCGAGGGAGGATCTCCGGCGGGGCAGCCGCCGAAGGCAGCGCCTCGCCCCCGAGCAGCGGGAGGAGGCCCCAGGCGACGGGCTTCAGCGCGCCGCGGAGCCTCTCGCGGCCGTGCTGAAGCCGCTCCTCGACGGCGCGCTCGGAGATCCCGAGGAGGCTTGCGACCTCGCGGTTCGAGCAGCCCGCCAGGTACCGGAGCTCGATCGCCGTGCGGAGGCGGTCGGGAAGCTCCGCGATCGCCTGGTGGACCGCCTCGAGGTCCAGCTCGGGCTCCTGGCCCTCCGCGGCGAGGCGCCTCGCCGCCTCGATTTCCCGGCGACGCCTCCGCTCGGCGCTCCGCTCGCGCCGCCGGGCCAGGTCGAGGACGCGGCAGGTCAAGTAGCCCCGAGGCGAGGTCACCGTGCCCGGCGCGGGCGGGTGGACGAGGAGAGCGAGGAAGAGGTCCTGGGCCAGGTCCGCGGCGTCCTGGTGGCTCCCGGTGAGGCGGAGGGCCGCCTCCCAGACGTGGGCGTGGTAGAGCTTGACGACGCGGCCGAGCCGCCGCCGGGTCGGCCGGCGCAAGTATCGGGCGAAGGCCGCGGCGTCGCGGTCGGGCGGGCACGCGTCTTCCTGGGGAGCTTCCACCGGGGTCAGGCCTCCACACAAGAGTGTCCGCAGCCGGCGGGGACCCACAAGGGGATTTCGGCGTGGTTCAAATCAGGCCCTCTGTCGGTGACAGGAGAGGATCCGGCAGGGGCAGTTTGGTAGGGGCAGTATCGTGGGAATGAACGCGTGGTTCATAGCCGGGTGTAACCCGGCGTTGAACCACGC
>JACQVW010000633.1 GCA_016209535.1 Planctomycetota bacterium
CACTGGGCCAAGCGGCCCCTGGGCCGCGCTGCCGGCTCCAGCCTGTTCCGCCCCCGTCGGGCTGCATGATCGTTTATGCACCCGGGCCGGAGTCAAGCCTTGACGGCCGCGGGGGTCGCCTCGCTCGAGCAGGAGGTTTCGTAGCAGGGCGCGCCAGGAGGACGAGGCTCGCGTCTCCGTGTCCGCCAGCGCGGCATGCGCCGTGACCGAGACCGCGGGACGTCAACGCTGCCGAGCGTCGCGCGAGCCGCTCAGTTCGTGCTCCGTTCGGGGGGGGGGGGGAGGTTCGTTCGTGAAAGGCCGGGAGCGCAGTCCGCCATGAGCCGCGCGGCGAGCTCCTGCCACGTGTGGACCTGGTACTTGCAGAAGATCGAGCCGGCATGCGTCTTCACGGTCAGGACGCTGATCCCAAGCCGCAGCGCGATGGCTTCCTTGGGGAGCCCGCAAGCGAGGAGAGGAGTGATCTCGCGCTCGCGACACCTGAGCGTCGGGAGCGTGGCCTCGGCCATGCCCTGCAGGATGTAGTGGCAGTCCTGGTGCTCGACGTCGGCCAGCTGCACAGCGGTCGTCCTTCCGGCGAGGAGCGCCCCGATATCCTGGGCGCCCAGGGCGCGAAGGACGCGAGCCACAAGGTTCCGCAGGAGGCGATCGAAATCGGATCGGACCTCGACGAAAAACGCGCGGGCATCCTCGCTCGATGTCGGGGGAGTCTGGGCCGCAGAGGCCAGGGCCGCGATCCTCACGGCAAGCTCCTGGCGGGAGCTCGCGCCCAGCTTGAAGCGGGCCCGTTTGATGAACTCCTCCACGGTCAGCTCGCTCACCCCCATTCTCGAGCCGATCGCGCTGGTGCGAAGGCCCTGCGCAGCGAGGTCCACGGCTTCGAACTCCCGAGTCGAGGGGCCCTTCTGGCGGCGTGAGGCAGTGACGATGCACCGGCAGGCCGAGACGGACGCCTGCGTGAGGGGCAGGGGAAAGCGCTGGGAGCGAACGAGCCTCCGCAACGTGGCTTCCCCACAGCGGCACTCGAATGCGCGAATGAGTCCCAGGAGGATGCCGTCTGCGCGCCCCAGGCCTTCTTCCGTAGGAGGCTTGTCTTCCGACATGGGCTTCCCCCTTCCCATGGATCCGCGGCACACCAGACCTCACCACCACGGCGTCCAAGGTAGACGCTGGCCTGGGCAAGTCAAGGGTTATCAGAACCTTTAGCCCCACCCGGCACCCTCGCCCCGTCAGGGACAACCGGAGGAGTACTCCTCTCCGTGTACCCAAAGAGGAGTACTCCTGATTGGGTACCCGATGAGGGCGATTGTCAGGGCGCCTCTGCGGCGCTTCCATCGCGCGTGAGAGGAAGCGAAGGGAAGCCGGGCCCTCGAGGGCTCGGCGACACGAGGTTCCTCGAGAATACGGAGGTGCCGGGATGAGCCAGAAAGCGAAGCGCGGGATCGCGGCGATGGTGCTCGTCGGGGGGCTCGTGGGCCTTGGGGTCTATCTCGCGGTGGCCTCGGTCTCCCCGGCCGCGACGGCGCAGGCGCTCCCCGACACGGGGAGGTTCCGCGGCGGCTCGGAGCTCGGGGCGGAGCGCGCCGGGTTCTCGGGCAAGACCATGGTCACGGTCTTCACGAGCGCCGCGGCGCCGGACTGGCCCGCGATCGCGGCGTGCCTCGAGTCGGCGGAGGTGACGGCGCTCATGGACCCGTACTTCGTCGGCATCCTGGTCGACGAGGCCCTCGAGCCCACGGTGGAGGAGGTGCTCCGCACGCGCGATGGCCTCCGCCTGGTCGTCCGAGGCCTCAACGGCGCCTTCCTCGGCGGCCTGCCCGCGGGGTTCACGTGCGCCGAGCTCGTCGAGCTCCTGAAGTCGTTGCGCCAGCGGATCTTCTTCGAGCCCGAGAAGAGCCCGATCTACGCGAATCTTCTCGAGAGGCCGGAAGCGGTCGTCGACGCCATGGCCCTCCAGGGCGAGGCGGTGAAGGCCGCGAAGTTCGTCGCGTTCCTCGAGGAGCTCGAGGGCGCGGCAAGCCCGGCAGTCCTGGCGGCGAAGGCGAGGCTCGGGCAATGAAGCCAGGCGCACGGCTCGTCCTCGCGGCCATGGTTGCGAGCGCCTTGGTGGCCCTCGTCGTCGTGGGCTTTGCCGCGGCCTCGAGGAACCGGAGCTCCACGGCGGAGCGGGCGACGCCAGCGGCGGCACCGCTGCCAGGGCCCACCACGTCGGCCGTGGCCGCGAGCACGGCCCCGGAGCCCGTCGCCAAGAGAGAGGAGAAGCCGCCGCCTGAGGTGAAACCCATCGAGGAAGTCCTCGCCGAGTCGGGCGAGGACCTTGGGGCGGTCTACTACATGAGCCGCGTCCGCGAGGCGATCCGCGAGGGGAACCCGGCCTTCGCGCGCGAGCTCCTGAGGCAGTTCAAGGAACAACATCCCGGCTCGGTCCTGGTCGAGGAAGCGGAGGCCCTGCTTGCGAGGGGAAGGTGAGCGTCATGGATGCCAAGAAAGTCGTCGGCGTGGTGGTCGGTCTACTCGTTGCTCAGGGTCTTTTCTCGCAGGAGGACGACTACGAGTTCCCGCCGCCCCGCGGGTGGCGGCTCGCGGAGACAGGCGAGGACGACGCCTCGACGCGCCTCGCCGAGGGCTTCGAGGGCCTGGACGCCGAGCCCGGAAAGGACACGACGATCGAGCCGGTGGACGCCGCCGGAGGCTTCGACAACGTCGCGCCCAGGCTCGGAGCGGAAGATGGGCCCGGGGGCCTCGAGTGGGACCCGTCGCCCACCTATCGGACCAGGTACAAGGGCTCAACGGATTATCCCGCGGACTCAGGCAACCGGCTTCAGGGGAACAACTGGTTCCTGAGGATCCCCTACGTCACCACCGACTCGACGCACGTCATGGTGCGCTTCGACGCGAACACGTTCCGCGTCTACGACCAGAACCCCTACAACCAGAGCGAGCTCTGGGGCCGCTACGGGAACAAGAGCTCGAAGATCGTCCGCACGGGGAGCGCGGGGAGCTACGTCTACTCGCTTTGCGACACGCGCGGGAAGACCCTCACCTTCCAGGAGGCCTCGCCCGCCTCGGGCCGCTGCACGAAGATCCAGGGCCTCGGGGGCGTGGAGGTCACGGTGAGCTACGGGACGAACATCACCGTGCTCCAGAAGCCGAGCGCGACCTCGGGAAACGAGGTCCGCCGCTTCACCTACTACGTGGTCTCCAACCGCCTGGACAAGATCGAGGTGGAGGAGAAGGTCTCGGGCGTCTGGACCCTCTACCGGAAGCTCGACTTCACCTACCACGAGGACGTCACGGGCCCGGTCGAGAGCACGGCGGGAGATCTGGTGGGGATCGAGGAGCAGACGCTCCTCTCGCCGGCCAGCACGTGGCTCGTGAGGAAGCACGTGTTTCGTTACTACACCGGGACCTACAACGCGAGCACGAACCCCGGCTACCCCTACCAGGTGAAGGCGGTCCTGGGGCCCCAATCGGTGCGAGACTGGGAGGCGGCGAACCCTGGAGTCTCGATCTACACGAAGACCACGGCGCAGCTCGGGGGCTACGTGGACAGAACTTACGAGTACTCCTCGGACAAGCGCGCCCGCCGGATCGACTTCAAGTCGGGCTGCGGCTGCGGGGGCGGGGAGGGAGCCCACGACTACACCTTTGCCGTGAACGGCTCGCCGCCCTCGGATCTGAACACCTGGAGCCACCGGGTGACGATCACGCTCCCGGACCCCGACGGCGCGGGGCCGCTCGTGAGCTCCTCGCGGTACATCGACTACAACAAGCACGGCCAGCGGCTCAACTGGGTGGCCCAGGAGAGCGCGATCGACGTCAATTCGCGCCGGTGGATCCTCACCTGGCGCCATGACACGACGGGCCGCTTGACGGACAGCTACTCCGTGAAGGCCTGCACGTCCTACAACGACTCGACCCACGTGGTCACGACGAACACCACCGCGGGCATGTGGCACCAGTTCGCCTACGACGGCTACAGCGCCCTCTCCACGGTCAAGCTCCGCGACCCCTCCACGGGGAGCTGGAACTTCCAGCGGAAGAAGGTCTTCCAGTTCCTCACGAGCGGGGACCGGAGGCGCTCTGTGAAGAGCTCGGAGACGGTCTACCCGACGGAGACGACGACGGACACGGGCGGGGTGACGACGAGCTGGTCCTACACCTACCACGCCTCGGACGCGCTGGCGGTGAAGAAGCGGACGGCGACCCTGCCCGTGGTGGCCACGGGGGAGAACGGCTCGGGGGCGGCCGTGACCCAGTCGGACTACTTCGAGACCGACGGCCTCAACACGTGGTCGAAGGACGGGGACGGCTACGTGCACTACACGGGCCACGACGCGCAGCGGCGCACGGTGACGAAGACCTGCCGGGACGTGAACACCTCGAGCCGACCGACGGGCGTCCCCGCGCCGCCTGCGGGCGAGGGCTTCGACACGACCTCGGGCCTCAACCTCGTGACCGACTTCGAGCACGACTACCTCCGCCGGCCCACGAAGACGATCCTCCCGGCCTTCGACGCCTGGACGGGCTCGGCGGTGGCTTCGGTGAAGCAGACCCGGCAGTGGTACTACACGAGGCTCTCGGGCGGGGAGGCCGTGACGGTGGGCTATGACCACCTCGACTCCTCGTACTTCCACCACGCCCTGGGCCTCACGGTGCAGGACTACGAGGGCCACACGGTCACCTCGGCGGTGGGGGTTCTCGCGAGTGGATATCGTGACACCGACCTCTCGAACGACATCGACACCTCGCAAGCGACGATCGAGAACGCCTTCAAGTGGGGGGTGCAGAACCGCGGCGCGCTCGTCCGGAGGACCGACTTCACCTACGACGGATCGAAGCTCACGAAGGAGGAGGTCTGGAGCGAGGCCTCGGGCGGGGGCTCGAAGTACACGACCGATCACACCTACGACGCCATGGGCCGCAGGCTCACGACGAAAACCCCGGCTGGGACGATCACCCGCTGGAGCTACGATGTCCTCGACCGCGTGAAGACGGAGAAGCTCGGCACCGTGGACGGCGGCGCACAGGACAACATGACGCTCGTCGAGGAGCGCTTCTACGACGACGAGGAGGACACGGCGACGAACGTGGGCGAGGGGAACCTGACGCGCCAGAAGCGCTACACCTCCCAGGGCGGCACCCCGAGGACGACCGACTTCACCTACGACAACCGCCAGCGCCAGACCCAGGCCGACGAGTCCTTGAGCGTGCGCGAGACCCGGACGTACGACAACCTGGCGCGCGTCAAGGTCACCGCGCGCTACGACACCACCTCGGGCTCGGTCCTCATGGCGAAGATGGAGAGCCTCTACGACTCCCGGGGCCAGGTCTACGAGGCGCGGACCTACGGGGTCGCCGGCGGCACGGAGTCGGGCTACTCGAACGTCAAGACCTGGCGGAACGGCCGCGGGCTCGCCGTGAAGACCCAGAGCCAGGGCAAGGTCTTCCAGAAGACCCAGTACGACGGCGCCGGCCGCGCGACGAGCCAGGCCACGAGCTACGACGCGGCCGAGACGGCCTACGCCGATGCCGATGACTTGACGGGCGACACGGTCCTCGAGGAGACGCGCTTCGTCCTCGACGCGACGGGCGCCACGGAGCTTGGCCAGTACTTCCAGCGGAACCACGACGGGACGGGCACGGGCCCGCTTGACGGTAGCAGCGGGAACGCGCGGGCGCAGTACATGGCGAGCTGGTACGACAAGCTCCACCGGCCGACCCACGAGGTGAGCTACGGCACGTACGGCGGCTCGGACATGACCGCGCGCCCCACGGGCAACCCGCCTTCAAGCTCCAGCGCGAACAGTCTTGTCACGCGGTACGGTTACTACCTCGAGGGGGACAGTCTCGGAGGCCAGACCCTGACCCAGGAGGCGGCGGAGGTGGTGGATCCCGAGGGCCGAAAGACCGTGACGCAAAACGACGACCCCGGGCACCTGATCAAGCGACTCGAGAGCTTCGCCGACTGGACCCCCGGGACGGCTGATGACCGCACGACCAACTACACCTACGACTCCTCGGGCCGCCTCCAGAAGATCACGGCCAAGGCGAGTGCCGCCGACCAGGTCACCGAGTACGTCTACGGGGTCGTGCGGGGCTCGGAGAGCTCGACCGTGAGCTCGAACGACCTCCTCTACCGGATCAAGTACCCGGACCCCTCGACGGGCCAGCCCTCCTCGAGCTCGGCGGACTGGGAGACCTTCGGATACAACGCCTTGGGGGAGCTTGTCTGGAAGAAGGACCAGGCCGGCACGGAGCACTTCTACGACTTCGACGACCGGGGCCGCCTGATCCACGACCGGGTGCCGACGATCGCCGCCGGGCTCGACGCGACGGTCCGCAGGATCTCAAGCACGTACGACGCCCTGGACCGGTCTGTGAAGGTCTCCTCCTACGACAACGCCACGGTGGGCTCGGGCGCGGTCGTGAACGAGATCCAGAACGAGTACGAGAAGTTCTCGGTGGTCTCGAAGATCTGGCAGGACTGGACGGGCGCCGTGACGGGCTCCTCCCCCAAGGTCCAGCTCGCCTACCAGTTCCCCACCGACGGGACGACGGCGCTCCGGAGGACCTCGACCACGTACCCCTCTGGAACGGTGGTGACCGAGGAGTACAATGCCGGCATGGACGACACCCTGAGCCGCCTCTCGGGCCGGAAGAACGGCACGGGCTGGCTCTTCCAGGAGACCTACCTCGGTCTCGGGCGCCTCGTGGAGCGCCAGTACGGCTCGACGGGCCGGAAGTGGAGCCTGCTCGGCTGGGACGCCTCGAACAACGACAACTACCTGGGCCTCGGCCGCTTCGCGTGGATCGACGAGCTCAAGGTCACCAACGGCGCCGAGCTCCTCAACCACTACCAGTACACCCTCAACTACCTGGGCCAGATCACCTTCCGCAAGGACCTCGTGGGGAACGTCTCGGGCTCCTACGAGCTCGACGAGGACCACACCTACGAGGGCCTCGCGCGCCTGGCGGACCACCGGCGGGGGAAAGACCTCACGGGCCAGACCCCGACGATCCGGCTCCACGAGTGCTGGACCCTGAACCGCTCGGGGAGCGCGACCAAGTACACGAACGGCACGGCATCGAGCTGCACCCCGGAGATCCTCGGGAGCTTCAACGCCTCCAACGAGATCCTCACCTGGGCCGAGATCGCCTACAGCTACGACGACGCGGGGAACCTGACCTCGACGGGCTCGGGCGGCTACACCTTCAAGTACGACGCCTGGGACCAGCTCGTGGAGGTCACGCAGGCGCCCGTGAACGTCTCGAAGTACAAGTACAATGGGCTCGGCCAGAAGGTGAAGCGCACTGACTCCAACTCGGGTCTTCCCGACACCTATTACTACTACAACGACGCCTGGCAGTGCGTGGAGGAGAGGCTGGTCTCGGACGGGTCGGTGATCTACTGGTACTGCTACGGGACCCAGTACATCGACGACATGGTGGTCCGGAGCGTCTCGGGCGGCTCCACGACCCAGTACGTGGTCCAGGACGCTCGGTTCACGACGGTGACGCGGCTCAACTACGACGGCACCGTCAATTGCCGCTACTGCTACGACTCGTACGGGAAGCCCAAGCAGCTGAGCGCCGACTGGTCGACCTGGCAGACGATCACCGACGACGGGTACCTTTTCACCGGCCGCCAGAACCAAAAGGACCACGCGCAGTACGACTACCGACACAGAACTCAAGACGCTGGGATTCTTATCTTCGCGCAACGAGATCCCGTGGCTGTATTCTTGCGCACCGACAGCTTCCAGAACAGCTATGTATACCTCGGAGCTGATCCAACTACTGGATTTGACCCGGCTGGTCTAGAAAAGATTGGGTCTCCAAAACACTGTCATTCGCTCCACTACGAATTAGAGGTTAGGACTCCGCAGTTGATAGCAGGCGTATTGGCCAGCCTCCAATTGCCAGAGATTAGGGGCAGATTCAAGGCAGATGTTACACAGTGCGAGCAGTACTGTCCATTTATATATAGCGATACAAAGACACTCGCCGTTAGGGTCGAGGGCTCTGCGACTGGGAGGGAGCAACTTGGGAAGCTCAAGTTGGGACCATGCGAGCTAGTCCTAGGTACGTATGTGGAATTGGCTGCCGATGTAAAATTGTCAGCCAGTGTGAAACAATGCGGGCCGATTGTGGAGGGTGGTGGATCGGGGCTCGTTAGGCTCGACGTTGGCCTACGCGGAAGCGGCAAGTGCAGTGTCTTTGGTTTCGGCCTCGATCTCGGAGCCGAAGGCGGGGCGCGGTTTGCGCTACAGCTCTCCCTGACTTGCGACGTGAACGGCTGTAAAGCTTGTCTTCAGCCGTGTCTTGGTCTCAGGATGCAGGCCTGGGCCTACGGAATCAGTTTTGGTAGAGCTGTTGGGTACAAATATGAAGGAGACGCAGTAGCCTGCCTACCCCAATTCTGCTATCACTATCGGTTCGAGAAGTGAAGCTCCTGGCGGAGGAGTATGAAACCAAAGGGGTAAAACCAAACGCATCGAGACACTAATGCTGCTGAATGAAGCTCATGCTGGGGCTCCGAGGATACGCAGCTCCGGGTCGAAGTCGCGGCGTATCGCTTTTTGATTCCAATGCTTGAGTGCGAAGGACGACCCGTGGGTCTTGACGACTTGCGGATACAGAGGTGGATGGTTTCGCCGATGCTGGACACAGGCGGCGATGTCCCGGAGGAGACGTCGGTACGTCTGAGGCAGGGATTGGGCCCGGACGGCCCTGATCTCGACAATCGCCTCGCGGATGACCCCCAGTGCGTCGTTGAAGCTGATCGCGAGCGGCTCGAGCCCATGGGCCGTGGCTATCTCTTTGATCAGCAGACGCACAAGGTCGGAGGTCGTGAGCAAGGCGTAGGCCTCTTGCTCGACCAAGTCTGGGCCCTTGGATCGGAGGAGCCTGGGACACTGTCCGGTCTGCCTGGCGAAATGCCGTACCTTGATCGAGCAATAGGCAAACTCGATCCCCCGCCTGCGGTGGTAATGGCGGCCAGGTTCCCCGGCTGTGATCGCCTCATCCAGGAGAGAGGTCGCGATCCGACAGGGACGTGGACGGAAGGTCCCAAGATAGCCATGGATAAGTGGAGAGTATAGATGGGTAGACGGTGCCGTCTTCCGTGTGGCAGAGGGCTCGTGGTCCGTACTAGGTATCTCGCCCAGGTGCACTCTATGCGACTCAGCAGGTGCAGCGAGCTGGACCTAACGAGGTTGTATATTACGTTACCGGTTGCCGAGAGATGGGGGCTAAACTATCGAGAGTTATTTGATGTTAGCGATAAGTTCGGTAAACTTGTTGGCTTGTGGGTTGGGGGTAGGGGTGCCTTTTGGAAACATAAGAGCGCGGCATATGCGGTTAAGCTCGGTGATGGGCGCTCGTTTGATATTCGCATCGCCGAGGGGGAGCCAAGTCGTGTGTTGATATTGAGAGATAGAACTGTGATTGGTGAAATAGTCGGGACGGAATCACTAAGGTTCTGCGGCTTATGAATGGTTATGCGATGGCAGGTGCTTCTCTTCGATTGCGCCTTTGGTACGGTGGAGCGTGGCTTTGCTGTGGGGGTCCGCGGTGTCTTTTTACGCCGGCCAAATGGTTGGCTTCTTCCACTACAGTTGGGATACTCTGGTCCATTTGGGGGGATAATTGGATCTGTCGGGAGGTTCTTCGTGGGCCGTGGTGCTGGGGATGCCCGTAGCGCGTGGAGGCAGTCTCAGGAACGGGGGAGGAAGGTCATCAGGTATGCTGAGGGAGAAATGTCGGTTATACCAGTGAGTTCAAGGAGAATCCTGAATGAGAGGGAAGTCGAGTTCTATTTCCTTGTGAGCTTGGCGTACCGATGCATCCTTCTTGTGTCGATGAATATGGCGCGGCCTAAGTTCCATCGCAACTGGGTTTTTTCGACCATGGTTCTGCAACCGGGGATATGCTCCAGGGAGTTCCAGGTTGCGCGCGACGCACAGCGCTTCTTGCGCTTGCCAGTTCGTCGCTGCAGACGGATTGCGGAGAACGTGGTGTACATGAAACAGAAGCGGCTCGAGGGAGACGCTTGATTCGCATTCCAGGGTTCTGCCGCTGGTATTCATCGTGGAAGATCTCTCTCATCGCGAGAGCGTACGCAGTCAGTGCAAGTTGCGGGAACAGCTTGTCGGTGGAGTATCTGTTTACCGCCCCCGTGACGTCTGGGAATGGCCCCGACGCTGAGGGCTCGGCGGGGCGGTGTGCTGGCCCGCGAGCGATCGGGGTCCGCGAGAGCTGAGGGCGGGAGAGGCACGAGGGCGGGCCGCGGCGCGAAGGCTCTTCCGAGAAAGTCTCAAGTCTGTTACGGGCCTGGCCGATAACGGTGTCATGAGACGTGGAGGGAGAGCTGCAAGGCGTCGCGGGCTGCGGTGCCATCGCTTCCGGAAGCTCCAGAGGCGCGTCGAAGAGCTCCAGCGCAAGGTCACGGAGCTCACTCACCAGGCGTCTGGAGGAGGCGGAGCGCGCGGGCAAGTGCCAGGCAGCTCTGTCCTCCAAGGGGGAACCCCAGAAGAACCGGAAGAAACCGTGAGCTTTCGGCAAGGCTGCTGTTGGGGGGGCTGGCCGGCCTCGGCTGGGGTCGTGGGCGCCGTGGGCGGCGGAGGCCGAGCCGTGGAGGCGCGGCGGGGCGACCTTCGGCAGGGGCGGAGCGCAGGCGGTGGACCCGTCGCGGGGCGGGGGGCCGGGCTGGGCTGCGGTGTCACGGCCGGTAGGCGTTATCCGGGCCATGGGATACGGGAAGCTCGCCGGGGCCGATGATACCTCCCCATTCTGACGAGTTCGGCGATCTCCCGGGAGCTCTCCGTCACTTCCCCAGTGCGAGTTCTCGCCCCCGCGTCCCTCGGCCGCGGAAGTGCTTCGCCCGCTCGGCCGCCTCCTTCGTGAGGCCGTCGAGGGTGGCCTTGTAGCTCCAGCGCGTCCACGGACAGGCCGGACACTCCAAGGTCGCCAGGAGCTCCGCGCGAGTGCGGGCGGGCAGAAAGGTGGGCCGTCGTCGGCCCCCAGTCTGTCCAACGACGCGGCTCTGCGCAGCCGACCCGACGGGCCCCCTGCGCTTTTCCTCTTTACCTCCCGCTCTCCCTCGGTTAGGAACTCTCGTGCTGGCAGGGGCTTGTGGGCTCGGAGGGGGTGCGGCTCCCGGAGCCACTCAAGGCGCTGCTGCGGAGCCGCCCCCGGGGAAACCTCCGCGGAAGGAGTCTGGTCGGACGAAACGCTGAAGGGCACAGGAGCTCCATGCGGCACCGGGAGACGGGCCATCCGGTCCTCTACGAGATCAACACGCGCGTCTGGCTCAGCGACCTCTCCCGGCGCCTGGGGAGGCCGGTCACGCTGGCGGACGTGCCCGAGGACGAGGTCGTCAAGATGGCCGACCTCGGGGTCGACCTGGTGTGGCTCATGGGGGTCTGGAAGATCGGCGAGAAGAGCACCGCCATCGCCCGGACCCACCCGGGCCTCGCCTCCGAATTCCGGAGCGCGCTCCCGGACCTGACGAGCGAGGACGTGCTGGGCTCGCCGTACGCCGTCGCGGAGTACAGCGTGGAGCCGCGCTTCGGCGGGACGCAGGGGCTGCTCGCGCTCCGGGGGCAGATCGCGCGGCGGGGCATCGGGCTCATCCTCGACTTTGTGCCGAACCACACGGGGATCGACCACCGGTGGGTCGCACACCGGCCGGAGTTCTACGTCCAGGGCACCGAGGAGGACCTGAGCCGCGACGGGGTGCAGTTCTTCCGGGTGCCCACGGAGCGCGGGGAGAAGGTGCTGGCGCACGGGAGGGACCCCTACTTCCCGGCGTGGACCGACACGGTCCAGTTCAACTTCTTGAATCCCGCGACGAGGGCGGGGCTCGAGAACATCCTGGCCACCATCGCCCAGCTCTGCGACGGCGTCCGCTGCGACATGGCCATGCTGCCGCTCCAGGACGTCTTCAGGACGACGTGGGGCGAGCGGCCGGGCCGCACGGCAGGCGATGCGCCGGCCGAGGAGGAGCTCTGGGCCGAGCTGATAGGCTCCGTGCGCGGGCGGGCGCCGGGCTTCGTGTTCATCGCCGAGGCCTACTGGGGCCTCGAGCCCAGGCTGCTCGAGCTTGGCTTCGACTACGCCTACGACAAGACCCTCTACGATCGGCTGGTGCACGCCGACCCGACGGGGCTTCGGTTCCACCTCGAGGCGGACCCGGGGCTCCAGGCGCGACGCGTCCGCTTCATCGAGAACCACGACGAGCCCAGGGCCAGCGCGGTCTTCCCCCTCGAGCGCCACAAGGCGGCGGCGCTGATCGCGGCCACGCTGCCGGGGGTCATGCTGTTCCACGAGGGGCAGCTCGAGGGGCGGAAGGTCAAGGTGCCCGTGCAGCTCTCGAGGCGGCAGGGCGAGCCCCGGGACGAGGGGATCGCGCGCTTCTACGAGCGGCTCCTCAAGGCGCTCCAGGATCCGGTCTTCCGGCGCGGGGCCTTCCGCAGCTTGAGGACGCGGGCGGCCTGGGACGGGAATACGACCTGGATCGGTTTCGTGGCGCACGAGTGGGAGGAGCCCGGCGGCGGCCTGGCGGTGGTGGTGGTGAACTACGGCCCGACGCAGGGCCAGTGCTACGTCGACGTCCCGCACGCGCGCTTCGGGGGCAAGACGGTCGAGCTGAGCGACGCCTTCGGGGATGTGCGCTACCTTCGGGACGGCTCGGAGCTCCTGGCGAAGGGGCTCTACCTGGACATGGCTAGCTGCGGCTTCCACCTCTTCCGGGTGAGGAGCCATGGCGTCTGATCGAGGGCCGCGAGGAGGCCATTCATGGAGATAACGGTTCGGCGCGCGGAGAGCTTCGGGATCGTCAGCGTCAAGGGCAGGATCATCCGGGAGAACCAGGCCGAGCTGCGCAAACGGCTCGAGGACCTCGTCGCGGACGGCGTGAAGGGGATCTCCCTCGACTTCTTGTCGGTGGACTACATGGACAGCGCGGGCCTGGGGTGCTGCGCCTCGGTCCAGAAGCTCCTCCGGGACAAGGGGGCCGGAGCGCTGGCCATGTTCGGCGCATCCCAGAGCATCCAGAAGATGTGGAAGCTCATCCGCCTGGACCTCGTGATCCCCATCTTCAAGGAGGAGAAGGAGGCCTTGACCTGGCTCGGGACCCAGGCCCCGGGCGCGCCTTCCTGACCGGGCCGGCGTCTCAGGCCCGAGGCCCTAGGCCCTAGGCCCTTGGCGCTTGGCCTTTGGCGCTTGGCCCCTGGCCCCTGGCTCTTGGCTCTTGGCCCCTGGCTCTTGGCCCCTGGCTCTTGGCCCTTGCCGTTGGCTCGAACTTCATGGCGAAGCACGATTACCCGACAGACCCCAGCGCCCTCGTGGATGAGATCTTCCGCGTGGCCATCGAGGAGGGCGCCGCCGACCTCCACGTCGCGCCCTTCTCCGGGGGCTGCGTGGTCCGCGCCAGGGTCGATGGGCTCTTGAGGGAGATCCACCGCCTCGACGAGGCGCTCTCCCCCAAGGTCGTCAGCCGGATCAAGGTGCTGGCCGAGATGGACATCGCCGAGAGGCGCCGGCCGCAGGACGGCCGGATCACGCGGTCCTTCGGCGACCGCACGGTCGATTTCCGCGTCTCCGCGATCCCGACCCTGCACGGGGAGAGCCTGGCCCTGCGGATCCTGGACCGAGCCGTCGGCGTGCGCGCGACGAACCAGCTCGGCTTCCCCGAGCGGGAGGCGAAGGCGTTCGCCTCGCTCCTCTCGGAGCCCTCGGGGTTGATCGTGGTCACGGGCCCGACCGGCGCCGGGAAGACCACGACCCTCTACGCGGCGCTCCTCGAGCTCGCCGTGCCCGAGCGGAACGTCATCACCATCGAGGACCCCATCGAGTACGCGATTCCTGGGGTGCTGCAGACGGCGGTCCAGTCCAAGCTGGGCAACACCTTTGCCGTCCTCCTGAAGGGCATCCTGCGCCATGACCCCGACGTGGTGATGGTCGGCGAGATCCGCGACCAGGAGACGGCGGAGGTGTCGGTCAGGGCGGCGCTGACGGGGCACCTCGTCTTGACCTCCCTCCACACCGAGCGGGCCGCCGATGCCGTGACGGCTCTCCTCAACTTCGGCGTGAAGCCCTACGCGCTGGCGCCGGCCCTCCGCGGCGTGCTCGCGCAGCAGCTCATCCGCGAGATCTGCCCGCAGTGCAGGACCAGCTTCGAGTACGGCGACGAGCTCTTGAGCCACCCCGACTTCGCCGGCTTGCTGGGGGCGGGCGAGAGGCCCTCCTTCTCGGTGGGGCAGGGCTGCGAGCGATGCTTCGGCTGCGGCTACCGCGGCCGGCGCGCGATCCTGGAGGTCCTCGACGTGGACCAGGCCATCCAGGAGCTGATCCTGCGCTCGGCCAGCGCCGACGAGATCGAGCGCGCGGCCGTCGCCTCCGGCATGAGCACGCTGCGGCGGAACGGCTTCCGATGCATCCTCGAGGGCAGGACGACCGTGGAGGAAGTGCTGAGGGCGGTGCACGTCGCGTGACCATGGACCAGTACGCGCTCCAAGTCAGGGACCACCTGGGGAACACGTTCAACGTGGCCATCGCCCGGTTCCCGTTCTGGATCGGCCGGGGCGCCGAGAACGACCTGGTGCTCAACGAGCCGTCGGTCTCCAAGCGGCACGCCTTCTTGAGCCGCGTCCCCGGCGGCCTGGCCATCAACGACAACGAGAGCCGGAACGGCGTCTTCCTCAACAAGGAGAAGGAGCGCCTGAACCAGCCGCGGCCCCTCGCGGTCGGCGACACGCTCCGGATCGGCCTGGCCCGGATCCGGCTCCAGCGCTCCGGCGCGCCCGAGATCCCGCTCCACACGCGGGCGCTCTCCACCCTCACCTTCGTCCCGACTCGCGAGGCCTGGGACCCGATCCAGAAGCTCACGACGGGCCTCGCCCGTTCGGCGGGCGGGCCCGCGCAGCGGGACCACGCGCCGGGCTGGCAGAAGATGCTCTCGCGCCTCCTCCTCGAGGCGAGCACGCCCGGCGTCTACGAGCTGATGCTGGACATGGTCGAGGAGGCGATCTCCTTCGACCGCTGCTTCATCGTGCTCTTCGAGAGGGGAGACCCGGAGGAGATCAGCATCGCGGCGAAGCGGGTGCGAGG
>JACQVW010000634.1 GCA_016209535.1 Planctomycetota bacterium
GAGCTGGGAGGGGGCTCGATCCGTATCCACCGCGTGGACGTGCAGGCCAAGGTCTTCTCGACGATCTCGCTGACCCTGGAGGACGCGCGCCGCAAGTTCGGCTTCCTCCTCGATGCCCTCTCCTACGGCGCGCCGCCGCACGGCGGGATCGCCCTGGGCCTCGATCGCCTGGTGATGCTCCTGGTCGGCGCGGCCTCGATCCGGGACGTGATCGCCTTCCCCAAGACCGCCCGCGGGAGCTGCCTTCTCACCGATGCCCCGAGCGAGGTCCCCGCCGACCAGCTCCGGGAGCTTCACCTGAGGAGCATCGAGCCCGCTCCCGCCGCGGCTCCCGGATCGGGCCCTGGCTCGGCCCCCGGCCCGGGTCCCGGCCCGAGCCCGGACCGTACCACGGGCCCTGGGCCTGCCCCGGGTCCGACGCCTGGCCCCATGCCTGGCCGAGCCGTGGACCGGTAACCATCGATGGAGCGCCGGTTTGTGATTGACCCGTGTTCCCAGTCGGGTTTAGGCTCCGACAAGTGATGTGGGTGTGTTGAGCCCATAGGCCCCGTACACGAAGGAGGTGCGTCCATTCCCCCGTTTCCGCAGACCAACGACTCTCGAGACTCCGCCAAGGTCCTCCCGAGGGGACCAAGGCTGATCGACCGGCCTCGGCCCGGATTCTTCGTGCGGCTCATCGACGAGAACGGTGAGCAGCTCGGGATCATGGATCAGATCGAGGCGAAGAACCTCGCCGACGAACGCGGGCTTGACCTCGTGGAGCTGGCGGCCACCGCCAAGCCTCCGACGTGCAAGCTCATGGACTACGGCAAGTTCAAGTACGAGCAGAAGAAGAAGAGCCACGGGCAGCGGAAGGGTGCCCCACGGCGCAAGGAGATCAAGCTCCGGCCGAAGACCGAGGAGCACGACTTCACCGTGAAGCTCGACCAGGCGAGGCGCTTCCTGACCAAGGGCCACAAGGTGCTCGTGACCCTGGTCTTCCGCGGCCGCGAGACGGTGCACCTCGACCTCGGGAAGGGGGTCCTCGTACGCTTCGCGAAGGCCCTCGAGGACGTGGCCAAGGTGGAGAAGGAGCCTTCCCGGGAGGCCCGGAACAAAATGGGGATGATCCTGACGGGGAAGTGACGCTCCGTGCCGCCTGGCGGGTGTTCCGGCCGGGTTGCGGTATTCTCCCCCCCCGGCCCCCCCGAGGGGGCGGTTGGTGCCAGAGCGAGCTTGCCTTGTTCCTTCCCTGGTGGAGAAAAACGACGTGGTTCAGATCAGGCTCCATTCGGGTAACAGGAAAGAGCTCAGCAGGGGCAGTTTGGTAAGGGCAGTATCGTGGGGATGAGTATCGTGGGAATGAACGCGTGGTTCATAGCCGGGTGTAACCCGGCGTTGAACCACGCCAGAAAAACCCTTCCCTCGCCGGGCCCGCCTGCTACAATCGGGCACTTTTCTAGGGCCCACGAGAAGATCCGACCATGCCCAAGCTCAAGACCAACAAGGCCGCCAAGAAGCGCATCCGCGTCTCGAAGCACGGGAAGCTCCTGCACGGGAGGCCCGGGAGGCGGCACCTCCTGAGCGTGAAGACCGCCAAGCGGAAACGCCACCTGCGGAAGAAGAGCGTGTTCGCCGCCCCCGACGTCTGGAAGGTCAAGAAGCTCCTCTGCCTCGCGTGACCGGGAGAGACGCACCATGCCTCGCGCACGAAACAGCGTAGCCAAGCTCCGGAAGAAGAGACGCCTCCTCCGGAAGGCGAAAGGGTTCTACGGCGGCCGCCACAACCTCCTGCGCACGGTCAAGGAGACGTTGATCCGGGGCGAGGCCTTCGCCACGAAGCACCGCAGGAAGAAGA
Organism: Planctomycetota bacterium; assembly: GCA_016209535.1. Taxonomy (GTDB): domain Bacteria; phylum Planctomycetota; class UBA8108; order UBA8108; family SXIK01; genus JACQVW01. The sequence continues at coordinate 1,838 of JACQVW010000634.1, forward strand.
AGGGCGACTGGCGCCGGCTCTGGATCCTCCGGATCAGCGCGGCCTGCAAGGCCCGGGGCGTCAACTACAGCCAGTTCATGAACGGCCTCCGGAAGGCCAACGTCGCCTTGAACCGGAAGATGCTCTCGGACATCGCGGTCCGGGACGCGGAGGGCTTCGACCAGCTCGTGGCCGCCGCGAGGACGGCCCTCTAGGCCCAGGCCCCAGCGCTCCTCCACCAGCCTTGGATGGCGACATCTCCTCGATCCAGGCCGAGTTCGACTCGCAGCTCGAAGCCGCGGGCTCGGAGCGGGACCTCGCCGAGCTGAGGGTCCGGTTCCTCGGCAAGAAGGGAACCCTCACGGGCCTCCTGAGGGGGCTCGGGCAGCTCGCGCCCGAGGAGAGGCAGGCCGCCGGGAAGCGGGTGAACGAGCTCAAGGCCCGCATGGAGGCGGCCCTCGAGGCCCGCGGCGCGGCGATCGCCGCGCGGGCGCTCCAGGCGCGGCTCGAGGCGGAGTGGGTCGACGTGACCCTGGACCCCGGCCGCCGCCCCGTGGGCTGCCTCCACCCCCTCACCCAGGTCCAGCACGAGATCGAGGACGTCTTCACGGCCATGGGGTTCGAGGTCCTCGACGGGCCCCACGTGGAGACGGACTTCTTCAACTTCGAGGCCCTGAACATCCCGAAGGACCACCCGGCCCGGGACATGCAAGACACCTTCTACCTCGAGGACGGCAACCTCCTCCGCACGCACACCTCCCCGATCCAGGTGCGCGGGATGCTGAAGCGCCGGCCGCCGTTCAAGATCATCGGCCCCGGCAAGGTCTTCCGCTGCGAGAGGATCGACGCGAGCCACGAGGCCGCGTTCCACCAGCTCGAGGGCATGATGGTGGACCGTGACATCAAGGTGGCCCACCTCGTCTACTTCATGAAGGTCTTCCTCGCCCGGGTCTTTGGCCGCGAGGAGGAGGTGAGGCTCCGGCCGGGCTATTTCCCCTTCGTCGAGCCGGGGTTCGAGCTCGACATTCGCTGCCTGCTCTGCGGCGGGAAGGGCTGCCCGGTCTGCAAGCAGGTGGGCTGGCTCGAGATCTGCCCCTGCGGCCTGGTGCACCCCAACGTGCTCAGGGCGGGGAAGATCGACCCCGCCGAGTACTCCGGGTTCGCCTTCGGCCTGGGCCTCGACCGCCTCGTCATGATGCGCTACGGGATCGAGGACATCCGGCACCTCCACGGCGCGGACCTGCGCTTCATCCGGCAGTTCCGGTGAGGCTCGACCCATGCTCATCTCCCTCAACTGGATCCGCGAGCTTTGTCCCTTCGAGACCGCCGAGACGCCCGTCGAGATCGGGGCCCGCTTCTCGCTGCACACGGCCGAGGTGGAGCACGCCGCCGCGCGCGGCGAGGGGCTCGAACGGATCGTCGCGGCCCGCGTCCTCGCCGTGAAGCCGCATCCGGCGGCGGACCGGCTCACGGTCGTGACGGTGGACCCGGGCGGCCCCCGGCGGGAGGTCGTCTGCGGGGCGCCGGGAGTCCGGGAGGGCAGGATCGTGCCCTACGCGGCGCCCGGGACGGTCGCCGGCGGGAAGGAGATCCGCGAGGCGACGGTCCGCGGCGTGGTCTCGCACGGCATGCTACTCTCCGAGAAGGAGCTGGGCGCCTCCGACGAGGGCGGGGTCCTCTGGGACCTGCCCGCGGGCACGGCCCCGGGCACGCCCGTCGCGAGCCTTTTCCCCGCGCTCCGCGACGTGATCCTGGAGGTCGACAACAAGTCCCTCACGCACCGGCCCGACCTGTGGGGCCACCAGGGGATCGCCCGGGAGCTCTCGGCGATCTACCGCGTGCCGCTCGCGCCGTTCGCGGTCGATGAGCGGCTCGCCGCGGCCGGCGGCACGGCGTCGGTCCGGGTCTCCTTCGAGGGCCCAGGAGTCGGAGGACGCGACGGCCTCTGCCGGCGCTACTGCGGCCTCCAGATCGACGGCGTGAAGGTGGGGCCGTCGCCCGACTGGCTCCGCCACAGGCTCCATGCGGTGGGCGCGCGGCCCATCAACAACGTGGTCGACGTCACGAACCACGTGCTCTTCGAGCTGGGCCAGCCGCTGCACGCCTTCGACACGACCCGCGTCGAGGGCGGGGAGATCCGCGTGCGGAGGGCGCGCCCGGGCGAGCGCCTCGCGCTCCTCGACGGCTCCGAGGCGGCGCTCGGCCCCGAGGACCTCGTCATCGCCGACGCTCGCCGGGTCGTGGCCCTCGCGGGCGTCATGGGCGGGGCGGGCTCCCAGATCGAGGAGGGCACGACGTCGGTCTTCCTCGAGTCGGCGAACTTCGCGCCGGCGCCCCTGCGGCGCACCTCGGTCCGCACGGGGAAGCGCACGGACTCGTCGCTCCGCTTCGAGAAGTCCCTCGATCCGGCCAACGCGCGCACGGGCATCCTGCGCGCCGCGAAGCTCCTCCTGGACCTCTGCCCCGGGGCGAGGGTCGTGGGGCCGCTCCAGGACGTGGGCTTCGAGCCGCCGCCGCCCATCCAGATCACCACGTCGCCGGCCTTCATCGCCCGCAGGCTCGGCGCCGAGCTCGAGGCGAAGGATGTGCGAGGGGTCCTGGAGCGCCTCGGCTTCGTCGTGAACGGGCCCGAGGGGGGGGGCTGGAAGGTCACGGTGCCCTCCTGGCGCGCGACGAAGGACGTGTCGATCCCCGAGGACCTGGTCGAGGAGGTCGGCAGGATCCACGGCTACGACCGGATCCGCCCCTTCGCCCCCCTCTGGACGGTCGAGTCGCCCCGCGTCAACGAGCACCGGCGCTTCGAGCGGCTGGCGAAGGACTTCCTCGCCCTGCACGCGGGCCTCTCCGAGGTCATCACGTACCCCATGGTCGGCGCGGCGCACTGCCGGGCCTTCGGCCTCGATCCCGACGCGCACTTGAAGCTCGTGAACCCCATGAGCGAGGACATGGACCGCCTGCGCCGGGAGATCGTGCCGGTCCACCTCGAGAAGGCGCGGGACAACCAGCGGTACTCGTCACGCTTCGGCTTCTTCGAGCTGGGCCGGGTGTACCGGAAGCCACGCGAGCGTATGCTCGAGCCCGAGCTGCCCGACGAGCGGAGCCGTCTTGCGGGGGTCCTCTCCTTCGAGGCGAAGTCGCCGGCCAACTTCTACGAGGTCCGGCACATCGTCGTGTCTCTCCTCGAGCGCCTGCGCGCCCCGGAAGTGTCCATCGAGGCTGCCCGGGGCCTCGGCCCCGTCGAGCCCTGGGCTCACCCGGCCGTCTACGCCCGGATCGTCGCGGGCGGGAAGGACCTCGGCGGCTTCTACCGCGTGCACCCGGCGACGGAAGCGCGGCTCGAGCTCGAGGGCGACGTCCTCGCCTTCGACCTCGAGTTCGACGGCCTCTTCAAGGGCGTGCGGCGCGAGGTCGCCTACCGTCCGCCGCTCCGCTTCCCCCTCGTGCCCTTCGACGTGGCCGTCGTCGCCCCGGAGCGCACGCCAGCGCGGGAGATCCTGGGCGTGATCGAGGCCGCGGCGGGGGACTTGCTCCGATCCGCCGAGGTCTTCGACGTCTTCCGCGGGGGGCAGGTCGGCGAGGGCAAGAAGTCCGTGGCCTTCCACCTCGCCTTCGGCTCCGAGGAGCGGACCCTCTCGGGCGAGGAGCGCACCGCGGTCGAGGCGCGCGTGATGGAGGCCCTCAAGCGGGCGGGGTTCGGGCTGCGGGCGTGATCGGGCTGCTCGGGGAGCCCGCCCCGAAGCCCACGGGCCGAGTCTCGCACGGGCCCAGTCTCGCACGGGCCCAGTCTCGACGTGTCGAAGTCTCGAGCGAGCCGTCGCTTCCCGCCGCGCGGCCGGGTATAATCGCGCCCCGTTCACCCGGCGGGGCGCCGCGTGATTGGAGCGACGGCGCGCCCCGCGGCGGGTCTTGCGTGGTGACCTGGTGGAGGGAAGCGCATGCGCAGCGCGATCATGTTTCTGGCGGGGGCCCTTTGCGTGGCCGCCTTGTTCTGGGGGTACGGCCGCTACTCGAGGGAGCGGACGGTATTCTCCCCCCCCGGCCCCCCCGAGGGGGCGGTTGGGGCCAGTGCGGAGCGGACACCTGAGCCGCTGGGGACGGTATTCTCC
>JACQVW010000626.1 GCA_016209535.1 Planctomycetota bacterium
GAGTACAGGCGTGGTTCTGAACCGCGCAATCGCGGTTCTTGAACCACGCCCAAAAAACTCTTGACTTAAGCCACGAGCTGCGGAGATTCTTGTGGCGCCAGGAGGTTGCTGCCATGAACGAAGGAAAACGAGGGACCCTGAGCGATGGCTAAGGCTGAAGCATCCGTCGAGGAACTCGTTGGCATGATTGAACGGGGCGAGCTGCGCCTGCCAGAGATGCAGCGCCGCTACGTCTGGCGTTCCACCCGCGTCCGCGACCTGCTCGATTCGCTGTACCGCAGCTACCCCTCGGGCGCCATCCTGCTATGGGAGACCGACGAGGCCGTGCCGCTACAGGAGTTCGCCGTCGAGCAGCAGAGGAACCCGTACCAAAGCACGCGGCTCCTGCTCGATGGGCAGCAGCGCCTGACTTCGCTCTCGGCCGTGATCCGCGGAGAGCCGGTAAGTGTCCGCGGTCGGAGAAGGCCAATCGAGCTGCTCTTCAACCTCGACCATCCGGACCAGCTTGCACTCGTCACCGAGGTGAACGAGGACGGTGACGACGAAGCCGATGACGACGACCTGATCGACGACGAGGCCGATTCGAGCGAGGACGAGCTGCAGAAACGCTTCGACCGGATGACCTTCGTGGTCGGCACGCGCAAACTCGAACAGTTGCCGCAGTGGGTGAAGGTCACCGAGGTGTTCAAGTCCGACAGCGACGCGCCCTTCCTCAAGCGGGCCGGGGTCACGGACTTCGAGGACCCGCGGTACGAGAAGTACAGCCAGCGCCTCGCCCGGCTGCGGGGCATACGGAAGTACGTCTACCGCATGGACGTGCTCGAACGGCGGCTTTCCTACGACGAGGTGACGGAAATCTTCGTCCGCGTGAACTCGCTCGGTGCCAAGTTGCGAAGTTCTGACCTGGCGCTGGCGCAGATCACCGCCAAATGGCGCGGCGCGCTCAAGACATTCCAGGCTTTCCAAGCGCAGTGCGGTAAGGCGGGCTTCGACCTCGATCTCGGATTGCACCTCAAGAATCTTGTCGCGTTCGCTACCGGTCAGTCCCGTTTCCTCACTGTGGGCGGGCTTCCGCTTGAGGTGCTACAGCGGGCGTGGCGGGAATGTGTGCCGGGCATCGAGTTCGCACTGAACTTCCTCCGGAGCAATGCTGGCATCGACAGCCCCGCGCTCCTGTCGTCGCCTTTTCTGCTGGTGACGCTGGGCTACTACGGCCACAAGCGAAACTACCAGATCGTGGCGGAGGAGTCTCAGCGATTGCGCTACTGGGTACTCGTCGCCAATGCCAAAGGCCGTTACTCACGCGGTTCCAGCGAGACGCTGCTTGATCAGGACCTCGCCACATTGCGTGATGGCGGCGGCGCGAACGAGCTAACCGACCGCCTCCGACTGCAGGTAGGGCGCCTCGATGTGGCTCCAGAGGAATTGGAAGGTCGCAACCAGCGTAGCGCGCTTTTCAAGACCATGTTTCTCGCTTTCCGGGCTGCCGGCGCCAAGGACTGGCGCTCCAACTTGGCCATCGCCCTCGATCACTCCGGCTCCGACCACCGCTTGCAGTTTCACCACATCTTTCCCAAGGCAATTCTGAAGAGCTCTTACACATCGCGCGAAGCCGACGACATCGCGAACCTCGCCTTCATCGGCGGAAAGACGAACCGGCAGATCAGCGATAAGCCTCCCGCACAATATTTTCCGCGGCTCATCGAGAAATCCGGCCTCGCAGCGTTCAAGACCCAGTGCATTCCAACCGAGCCAACGCTTCTCGTCGCTGAGCGCTACAAGGACTTCCTGGCGGAAAGGCGGAGGGCCGTGACAAGTAGAGTGAATGAGTTCCTTGACGGAGTCCAGTCGTGAGTTCAAGACGATGGGGCGCTCACGAGCAGGCGCCTAACAACAGCATGCAGCGGACGGCGCTCCGCGCCGCCGCTGATGCCGGGCGTTCGGGGAATGGAGACCGGAATGTCACGGAGACGACCGAGTGACTCGTGAGCGGCTGCTGCCCAGCGATCCGGTTCGCTTCATTCAAGACTGCATCCGACGCCGACATGTCCTCTGGACGTATCACGTTAATATACGCCTCGCGGGCCGGTTCATTCCACGGGAGGCCATTCTCGGGGCCATCGAAACGCTTGAACTGGTGGAAGCGTATCCAGACGACAAGTACCGCCCGAACTATCTCGTACTTGGGCAAGCCGACCCTGACGCGTTCCACGTGCTTGTTGCAGCGGACGTGGAGGGCCAAAATGTCCGGGTTGTCACGGCATACCGCCCAGATGCTGGCGAATGGCAGGACGACTTGAAAACCAGGAGGCCCAAGTAATGAAATGCGCCGTGTGCGGTGGAGAGCTCAGGAATGCGATGACGGATCTACCCTTCAAGGTCAGCGACACCAGCGGCGCTCATCGTAAAGGGGACTCCCGGAACCTCGGGACCGCCAGGTACGCCAGGGGCCAGGCTGGCCTCCGCGACGACCGGGTAGCTTGCGGCTTCCAGGAACCCCGGGCGGCGATGCCGCCCGGGCGACCCGCCGCCGGGGCGCCCCCGGTCGGGCGACCTGTCCCCACCTACCCCGTCGCCTCCGCGCCCGCCGACCGCGGGACCGCGGACGCCCCGCCGTCGCGCACAGCGGTGAGGCAAAGCGGGCCCTGCGCTGGCCGGCGGTCCGGCCGCGCCCGGGCGCCACGAAGTGGCCGGCCGGCCGGGCGGCGGCCGGAAAACGGGGTCTGCAGGCTCACCGGAAGGACACGGTATTCGGAGTCTTCGAGAAGCACCTGGAGTCGCTGCTTATGGCTGTAGTCTCTTCGACTCGCGAGCATGAGTCAACCGGCACGGTTGTATCCCCCACGGGGGGGCCGAGACCAGCACCGATGCCCTACTCGAGCAACTGCCGGTACAACCCTTCGTACTCCGGTACCACCCTCTCCTCCGGGAATGCCTCGACGGCGCGCTTGCGCGCGGCGGCGCTCATGGCGCGGTGGCGGCGAGGGTCCTTGAGGAGCTCGGCGGCGGCGCGGGCCATGCACGGCACGTCGCTCACGTCGCAGAGGAGGCCCGAGACGCCGTGCTCCACGACCTCGGGGACCCCTCCGGCGCGCGTGCACACCACGGGCACCCCGCAGGCCATGGCCTCGAGGGCGGCGAGGCCGAAGCTCTCGTGCTCGCTCGGCAGGAGGAAGAGGTCGAGCTGGGCGAGCACCTCGGCCACCCTCGTCACGGGGCCGAGGAAGCTCACGCGGCCTGAGATCCCCAGCTCCGCGGCCATGTCCTGGGCGGTCTCGACGCCCGGGCCCTCGCCGATCATGAGGAGGCGCGCCGGGATCTTCTTCTGGAGGAGGTGGAAGACGCGGACGACGTCGGGGATGCGCTTCACGGGCCGGAAGTTCGAGAGGTGGCCGACGAGGGCCTCGCCGGCGCAGGCGTAGAGGGAGTGGACGGCCGGGTTCCTGAGGGCAGGCGAGAAGACGGTGCCGTTCACGAAGTTGAGGATGACCTGGATCTCGACCCGGGGCTTGAAGCTCGCGCGGGTCTCCTCGGCGAGGTGGCGGGAGACGGCCGTGACGGCGTCGCTCTGGTCGATGGCGAAGCGGGTGACCTCGTGGAAGCAGGCGTCGATCCCGAGGAGCGTGATGTCGGTGCCGTGGAGCGTCGTGACGACCTTCGGCGAGCGACCTCCGAGGACCTGCCGCGCCAGGTAGGCCGCGACGGCGTGGGGGATCGCGTAGTGGACGTGGATGAGGTCGAGCTCCTCGGTCCTCGAGAGCGCGGCGAGCTTGCCCGCGAGGGCCACGGTGTAGGGGGGGTACTTGAAGAGCGGGGAGGACGTGACATCGACCTCGTGGAAGACGATGTCCGGGTGCTCGTCGACGAGGCGGAAGGGCAGGGCGTGGCTCACGAAGTGGACCTTGTGGCCCCGTCGCGCGAGGGCGATCCCGAGCTCCGTGGCGACGACGCCGCTCCCGCCGTACGCCGGGTAGCAGACCATGCCGATCTTCATGGCCGGGCCTGGGCCTCCGGGTGCTTCCAGGGCTCCTCAGCGAAGAGCGCGACGAGGTCCGCGACCGGGACCGGGCCCTCGAGCGTGTAGCCCTCCCCGTACCGGACGCCGATGAGTGCGCCCGAGCGCCGGACGGCGGCCTCGACGGCCTCGAGGAAGTGGGGGTGGGCGATCCGCGTGGGCCGCTCCGCCGAGCCCTCCCGGTGGAACTGGGAGGCGTGAGCCAGTATGGCCGCGACGCGCGTCTCGTAGACGGAGGTCACGTCGACCACGAGGTCCGGCGGGCCCCCGCGCATGCCGAGGTAGTGGAGGAGGGCGTGGGGCCGCCACGGCTCGAGGTCGGGCGCGTACTTCGCTATGCCCGCGAGGTGGAGGCTCGCCGCGAGGATGGCCCCCACGGCCCCGTGGTCCGGGTGGTGGTCGGCGAGGGGCGGGGCGATCACGACGCGGGGCCTCAGGAGGCGAAGGGCGCGCACGACGAGCAGCCGGGCCTCGTCCGTGTCGCGGAGGCGGCCGTCGGGGAGGCCGAGGTTCGTGCGGCAGGAGAGGCCCAGGACCCGCGCAGCCTCCTCGGCCTCCCGGGCGCGGACCTCGGGCGTGCCGCGCGTGCCAAGCTCGCCGCGGGTGAAATCCACGGCGCCGGCCTTCCAGCCTTGCCGGACGGCGAGGGCGAGGGTGCCCCCGCAGTTGAGCTCCACGTCGTCGGGGTGCGCCGTGAAGGCGACGATGTCGCAGGGCTTGGCGTCGATCATGGCACGATCATGGCAGCTAGAGGGCTCCGGGTCTCACGACCATGGCGCGGCCTCCACGAGGGTCCCATGGAGGGTCCTGCCGCCATTGTCGCCGGGCCTGCCGCAGGTGCAACCAGCGGGCTGCCCGCCGGCGCGACCCGCCGGCAGATCCGCACACCCGCCGGCGCAACCTGGCAGGCGGCGGCTCCCCGTGGCAGAATCGGGGCCCGCGAGAAGGTCTCGCCGGAAGACCGGAGAAGAAGGAGGAGAAGAGAAGAAGGAGGAGAAGAAGGAGATGGCGGAGAAAGAGGAGCAGCCATGAGATGGCACTGCCTGCAGCACGTCCCGTTCGAGGGGCCGGCGCACCTGGCCTCCTGGGCGGGCTCGAGAGGACACTCGCTCAGCTTCACGGAGCTGTGGACCGGCGCGGCCTTACCGCCGCTCGAGCGCTTCGACGGGCTCTTCGTCCTCGGGGGCCCCATGAACGTCTACGAGGAGGACCGCCACCCGTGGCTCGCCGCGGAGAAGCGCCTCCTGGGCGAGGCGGTCGCGGCGGGGAAGGTCGTCCTCGGCGTGTGCCTCGGCGGCCAGCTCCTCTCGGTGGTGCTCGGCGGCGAGGTGACGCGGAACCGGGAGCGGGAGATCGGCTGGCTCCCGGTCGACCTCCTGCCCGGGGCGCGCGGCGCGGGGCCCTTCCGGGGCTTCCCCGAGCGGTTCACGGCGTTCCACTGGCACGGGGACCGCTTCTCCATCCCGTCGGGCGCGACGCACGTCGCACGGAGCGATGCATGCGAGGAGCAGGCCTTCGTCCTCGGCGACCGCATCGTCGCGCTTCAGTTCCACCTCGAGACGACCGAGGAGAGCGCCGAAAGCCTGCTCGAGCGGTGCGCCGGCGAGGTCGTTCCGTCCGCGCACGTGCAGCCCCCGGCCGCGATGCGCGGCAAGGCGGTCCTCCAGCGGGAGTGCCATGAGCACCTCGAGGGGCTCCTGGACGCGCTGGCCGCCGTCAGGCCTCGAAGCTGATCACATCCCCCAGACGACCACCTTCCGCCCGCCCCGGTCCTCGACCCTGCGGTAGAGCTTCTCCGCCCAAGAGCGCTCCGGCCGGCGGTCGAAGATCACGAGGTGAGCTTCCGGCGACGCGGTGCGGTCCTGGTACTCGAGCGTCTGCTCGAGGCCGAGCTGCAGGGCCTTCTCCAGGTCTCCGCGGAGGACCTTGAGCTCGATCACGGCCCGCTGCTCGCGGCCCTCGTCTGACCCCTTCCGCGGCCAGACCACGAGCAGGTCCGTCCGGCCCCGTCCCAGACCGTACTCGCGCTCGATCCGGCCGCCGTGATTGACGACCCTGTGGAGGTACGCCTGCAGGAGGAGCTGCGGGCCCGCCTCCTTGTAGTCGAACCGCTCCACCCAGTGCTCCGAGTGCTCGCGGAAGAAGCTCTGGAAGGCCGCGAGGAGCTTCTCCATGTCGAGGCGGCCGTCCGGGGCGACGTACCACGCGGGCTGGATGCGGCTTTCGAGGTTGATCTCCTGCAGCCACGTCAGCTCCCTCGGGATCACCTCGCGGTAGATCGGGTTTGCGATCTCGAGGCCCGCCGGCCCGCGTCGCGCGAGCCCGAGGTCCATCACGTACTCGACGTCGTCGGGGCTCACCTGACGCTCGAGGTCCTCGCCCCGGAGCATGGGCTCGATCACACCCCGCACACGCTCCTCGCGCAGCTTGTCGGCGAGCTGGTGGAGGTGCGTCACGCGCCGAAGGATCAGGGCCTCCTTGGCGGCGAGCAACATCGCCGCGGTGACCGCCCGCGTGCGGTCGCGGCCCTCGGGCGTCTCGAAGCAGACCTCGTAGGCGAGGGCATTCGTGAGCCACGGCTGACCGCGCGTGAGATCCCAGGCTAGCTGGACCGCCTCGGGCTCGAAGCGCTGAGCGGTCTCCTCGGTGTGTTGGCCGTAGAGGACCTCGAGGTCCTCGCGCGTGAAGTCGTCCAGCCGCAGGGACTTGGCCTTTATGTTGAACGCGCTCCCGCCGGTGATGACCTCCTTCCCGGCGTTGATCCGCAGCCGGTAGTCGCGCACGTCGCGCACGCCGCAGAGGAGCACGCTCTGGGGGAAGCGGACCGGCCGCTGGTCGTAGCCAGCGCGCAGATGGCGCAGGACCATGATGAGCATGTCGCCCACGAGGCTGTCGATCTCATCGAGGAGGAGGACGAGGGGCTTCTTCAGCTCGGCGCACCACTGCGCGAGGAAGTCCGTCAGGGAGGTGATGACGGCGCCCTCGGACTCCATGTCCCTCCGGATTCGTTCGGCCGCCGGGTCCCCCTCGTTGGAAGCCCGGCGCGCGATCTCGCGCAGGATCAGCGATAGCCCCATCTGGATGTCCTCTCGAGCCCCCTGGGCCACCTCGAGGTTGGCATACACGCAGAAGAGCTTGGCCTCTCGGTTCAGGTGGTCCCGCAGCGCGAGGAGGCAGGTGGTCTTCCCCGTCTGGCGCGGGGCGTGGAGGACGAAGTACTTCTCGCGATCGATCAGACTCTCGATCTCCGCCAGCTCGACGCGCGCCAGCGCCGGCAGGCAGTAGTGCTTCTTCGAGCTCACCGGCCCTTCGGTGTTGAAGAACCTGCTCATGGCGTGACTATAGCACGGTGAGGCGGGGCCGTGCGCATCTTCCTCAGACCCCAGACCTCAGTGCTCAGTCCTCGAAAACGAGGAGCCGGTGCCGCACGCGCAGGGGATCGGGCTCCTCGGCGCGGAGGAGCTCCTCGATCCAGCCCGTCCCGTGCTTCGCGACGAGGTGGAGGACGCCCCAGCGCCGCTCCTGGAGCTCGCCTCCTGGAAAGACGGCGCCCCAGAGCTTGCGCGCCCCCTCGAGCGCCTCCGCGCCCGCCGCGGAGGAGAGCCTCGATGCCTTGTCGACGAGCCGCTCGAGCTCCTGGCGCAGCTCGCCGGCCCTCCTGGCCAGGCGCGCCGCCTCGGCGGAGGGCGGGAGCGCATCGATGGCCCGGCGCAGCCTCGCCTCCACCTCGCCGGCGAGGCCCGCGAGCGCCGGGTCGGGCCGCGCCTCGCCCGCCCGCCCCTCGTCCGACCACACCAGGTCCTCGGGGGCGCGGGCCGCCGCGAGGGCCTCGAGGGGGATCTCTTGGGCGCGGGCGGCGAGCTTGCCGTCGAGGACCGTCCCGTTCAAGCGGAGCGCGATGCGCGGCCTCGGGAGCCCGAAGCGCGCCGCGAGGGGCCCGAGCTGCGCGAAGTAACCCACCTCGGCGGGCCCGCCGGCGGCAACGGCCACGGGGAGGCACAGCTCCTGGACGATCGGGCGGAGGAGCGCGCCCGTCGAGAAGGCCCGCGGGTCGCGCTCGAGGAGCTCGAGGCACTCGCGGCGCTCGAGCAGCGGGCCGCCGCCGTCGACCTGGAGCCCGCCCGGGGCGGGCGAGAGGTGGTCGCGGCGCTCTCCGCGGAGGACGAAGAGGGGCAGGCGCGCCGCGACGAATGGCTTGAGCCCCTTCGCCTCGACCTCGGCGCGGCCGCGCTCGATGAGCGCGACGACCTCCTCGGGGGACTCGAGGGCGGCCCGGAACACCTCGCGCGCGAGGGGGCGCACCGTCTCGGGGTCGAGGACGAGGAGGCCCGTCTCGCCGAGGAGCGCCGCGACGAGGGCCGCGAAACCGCCCGCGAGGGTGCGGCCCCGGTAGAGATCGATCAAGGCACGTGCCTCCTCGCCGTGGCGGCGGCGCGCGAAGTGCTCCGCGGCGGCGCCGAGGACCTCGAGGGCCGCCGCGTCGGCGGGGTACTCGGAGAGCGGGCGGCGGTCCTGCGGGTGCGGGTAGCGGAAGCAGGCCTCGCCGGCGTCGCCGGCGGGGAAGCGCGCCTCCCGGACCTCGTCCAGGTCGTGGTCCTCGCCGGCGACCCAGAAGACGGGCACGCAGGGCCGGCCCGCGAGCGCGCGGTGGCGGCGGGCCGCGGCCACCGCCGTCACGGCCTTGTAGAAGGTGTGGAGGGGCCCGCCGAGGAAGCCCGGCTGCTGGCCCGTGACGGCGACGGCCGTCCCCGGCGCGGCGACCTCGGCGAGAGACCGCTCCGTCGCCGCCGTCCGCGGCACGCCCCAGCGCGCGTAGGTCTCCTCGAAGGCGCGGCGCAGGGCCTCGCGGCCGCAAGCGGGCTCCCGGGGCGGCGCGCCGGGGACGCTCTCGGGCGGCGCGAAGGCCGCGGCGAGGAGGAACCAGGCCTCGCGGCCCTCGAGCTCGACCCGCGGCTTGTACTCGGGCCGGTCGTACCACGAGAGGGGGAGATCCTGGACTCGGAGCGCGGGGCTCACCGGGGCTTCCTCCCAAGGACGATCATCCGGGGACTGTCCTCGCCGCAGGGGCTCCCCTCGAAGTCCCCGAGCATGCCCTCCACGCGCAGCCCCGCGTCCTCGAGGAGCGCACGGATCTCGCCGGGCGAGAAGACGCGCACGCTCTCGAGGTAGCGCCGCACGTCGCCCGTCGCGTCGCAGCGGAGCTCGATCCGCTTCTCGATCCTCTTCCGCGCCGGGTCGTGGCGGCGCTCCTCGACGACGTGGAACCCTCGGGCCCGCCGCTCCGTGCGCGGCTCGAGGCCGCGGACCGCGGGCCCCGGGTTCATGAGGTCCATGGCCAGGCGGCCGCCGGGGCGCAGGACCCGCGCCATCTCCCGCGCCGCCTCGGCGTTCTCCTCGTCCGTCTCGAAGTAGCCGAAGCTCGTGAAGAAGTTGACGACCGCGTCGAAACCGCGGCTGCCGCCGGGGAATGGCAGCGCCCGCATGTCGGCGCAGACGACGCGCCGCTCGCGGGCCGGCTCGACCTGCTTGAGGAGCGTGAGGGAGAGGTCCGCGCCGGTGGCCCGGATCCCTCGCCGCGCGAAGGCGGCGAGGTGCCTCCCGTAGCCGCAGCAGAGGTCGAGGACGCGCTCGCCGGGGCGGATCGCCAGCTCCCGCGCGATGCAGGCGGCCTCGGCATCGGCCTGCGCCTGGTCGCGGCCCCGGTAGAGGAGCCTGTAATCCTCGGTGAAGTGCCTCCGGAACCAGCCCGGAGCCGCGCCGAACTCGGTCATCGGGCGCGATTATACTCAGGCCGATAGGCCCACGCGCGGGCGCAGGCGCTCAGGCGCTGCTCACCCGTTGCTCCTCCTTGACGGCCCTCCCCGTCTCCGATAAACCTGACCGCCCTGTGAACGACGGCGGCCACGCCTGCCGAACTAGACGCAACGAGAGGCCTCGAGCATGTCGCTGAGCATCAACTACCCGGACAAGATCATCGCGGGCCTGAACCAGTCCTACACGGTGGTCTCCGACGAGGGCCCGCCGAAGGGCAAGGTGCAGGTGGACGGCAAGGACGTGCCGCACCGCGTGATCCCCCTCGGGGCGCCCAAGGACTCGAAGGTGTCGACGACGCCCGTCATGAAGTACAAGGTCACCTTCCTCATCCCCCAGGGCTCGGCCGGGAAGAGCCTCGTCCTCCAGCTCCAGGCCGGTTCCTCGAAGGTCGAGGAGACGAAGCCGATCACGGAGTCTTGAGCTTGCGAGGGCCGCCCGGCGCGGCCCGAGGAGGCGCGTTGCCCGAAGTCCTCCCCTTGGATGCCATCCTGGAGCCCGCGGGGGGGGGCGCGCGGGAGCCTCCGGCCCTCCTCGCCTACCGCCAGGAGTTCCGCACCGTAGGAGGGCTCGAGAAGGGGCGCCTCGCGCTCGTGGCGGCGCTTCCCGTGGGTGGGAACGAGGCCTCCCGGGTCCTCGTGACCCAGGACGTGGAGCCCGCGGGCGTCGAGCGCTGCCTCGAGGAGATGGCGTCCGGCGGCTTGCAGACGGCACCCGTGGTCGCTGCCGTCGAGGACGTGGACTTCCAGCTCGAGAAGCTCCTCGAGCGCGGGGTGCTCCTCCGGGAGCGCCCCGACGCGCAGGCGGACCTCGGGGAAGGGGAGCGCCACCGCTTCTGGAGGGTCGAGGACCCGCGGCTGATCGAAGAGGTGCAGCGCTTCCTCCGGGAGCGCGACGCCTTCGTCATCGACGGGCTCGCGGAGCTGCGGGCGCTGCGGCGCCTGGGGGGCGCGGCCTCGGCGGCGGGGGGGACGCCCGAGCCC
>JACQVW010000687.1 GCA_016209535.1 Planctomycetota bacterium
CTCAAGGAGTACACGGTCATCCGCGATGCCACCGAGATCTACAAACTGCAAGGCGAGAGGAAGCTCGGGATCGTCTCGCAGACGACCCAGCAGATCGACTTCGTGCTGAAGCTCGTGGACCTGATCCGGAAGACGTTCCCCGACGCCGAGATCGGGTTCCGCGACACGGTCTGCAGGCCCACGAAGGACCGGCAGGTCGCCGTCAGAGATCTTGCGAAGGAGGTGGACCTCATGATCGTGATCGGCGGCTACAACTCCTCGAACACCAAGAAGCTCAAGCTCGTCTGCGACGAGCTGGGCGTCAAGGCCTTCCACATCGAACGCGCGAGCGAGCTCACCGAGGAGATGTTCGAGGGGCACGAGCATGTCGGGATCACGGCCGGCACCTCCACGCCGCACGAGGTCATCGAGGAGGTCTACCACGCGATCATCAACATGCCCGGCGTCGACAAGAGCGCGTGCTCCGGGCTCCCCGAGCGCGAGAAGAACCTCTACTGAGAGCCGGCGCCTGGCTCTTCGAGACGACGTGGCCCGCCGTTCCCCCCCTCCCGCCGAGGGCAGCGCATCCCCCCACGAGCTCGACCTCGAGGCGTTGCCGAGGGAAGAGTCTGGCGTCGTGCTCTGGGACGAGGTCTTCGGGGCGTCGAGGCCCTTGAGGATGGAGATCGGCGTCGGGAACTCGACGTTCCTCATCGAGCTTGCGAAGCAGGACCCCGGTTTCAACTACCTGGGTTTCGAGTACTCCTGGAAGCGGGTCCTCAAGTTCCTCAAGAAGGTTCAAGCCGAAGGGATCGATCGCATCCGCATGCTCCGTATCAACGCCGCCAGGATCCTCTCGACCGCGTGCGCCCCTTCGAGCGTCGATCACTTCTACCTGAACCACCCCGATCCCTGGCCCAAGAGGCGCCACGCGAAGAGAAGGTTCGTCACCCCGGAGAACGCGACGGTGATGGTGAGGCTCCTCCGGCCTGGCGGCGGCATCTCCCTGCGCACGGACCATGCCGCCTATGCGCAGCAGATGCTCGATGTCCTCGACGCCGCCGAGGGCCTGGAGAACCTCGCCGGAAAGGGACGCTTCGCGCCAGAGCCCATCGTCTCCGCCCGGACTCCCTACGAGAGCAAATTCCTGAGCGCTGGTCTCCGGATCTACTACCTCGAGCACCGGAAGAGCGTGGGTTGACCCTGTAAGATGCCGGCACAGGCCGAGCCATGGAGACCCAGCGCCTGCCCTCGCCCCAGCTTCTCGAGAAGATCGGCCGCTTCCCGACCTCGCCCGGCGTCTACATCATGAAGGATGCCTCGAGCCGCATCCTGTACATCGGGAAGGCCGTGAGCCTCCGTGCGCGCGTCCGCTCGTATTTCGGCTCGAGCGCCGACTCTCGCGTGTTCCACCGGTTGCTCGTCTCGCGCGTCGCCGACGTGGACTGCATCGTGGCAGAGTCCGAAGCCGAGGCGCTCATCCTCGAGAACAACCTCATCAAGAAGCACCGCCCCGTCTACAACATCCGGCTCAAGGACGACAAGACGTACGTGAGCATCAAGGTGACCATGGCCGAGGAGTGGCCGCGCGTCGTGGTCGTCCGCAGGTACAAGCGCGATGGCAACCTCTACTTCGGCCCGTACGGCAACGCGGGCGCGGTCCGCGAGATGCTGCGCGTGATCAAGACCGTCTTCCCCCTCCGGACCTGCTCGAACGCGTTCTTCAAGGGCCGGAAGCGCCCGTGCATCGAGCACGAGATCGGCCGCTGCACGGCTCCTTGCGTGGACCTCATCGACCGCGAGAGGTACCTCGAGGACGTGAAGGAGGCGATCCTCTTCCTGAAGGGCAGGAACCAGGAGCTCTCGAAGGCCCTGAAGTCGAAGATGGCGCGCGCGGCCGCGGCACGCCAGTACGAGCTGGCGGGGAGGTACAGGGACCAGATCCGGGCCATCGAGCGGGTGTTCGAGACCCAGGTGGCCCAGGACTGGGGCCTCGAGGACCTGGACGTCTTCGCCACGGCCCGCGAGGGCGACCTGATCGCCGTCCAGGAGGTCCTCGTGCGGGAGGGCAGGATCGTGAGCTCCCAGTGCCACTCGTTCCGCACGTCGCTGGAGTCCAAGGAAGTCCTCGCCAGCTTCCTGGCCCAGTACTACATCGTCGAGCGGTACATCCCTCCCGAGATCCTCTGCAGCATGGACTTCCCGGACAAGCCGCTCATCGAGGAGTGGCTGCGGGAGAAGCGCGGACTCCGGGTCGAGATCAGCGTCCCCGAGAGAGGGGACAAGGCCAGCCTCGTCGAGCTGGCGCGCAAGAACGCCGTGAACGCCTTCGCCGTCCAGAGGACGAGCGAGGAGCGGATCGAGGGGCTGCACGCATCGCTCCAGGCCAGGCTCGGGGTGCCTCGCACGCCGCGGAGGATCGAGTGCTACGACATCTCGAACTTCCAGGGATCGCTCGCCGTCGGCGCCATGGTGACCTTCGAGGAGGGGGCTCCGGTCAAGGCGAGATACCGGAAGTTCCGCATCCAGACCGTCGTCGGAGCCGATGACTTCCGGTGCATGCGCGAGGTCCTCGCGCGCCGCCTCGCGAAGGGCAAGGAGTCGAGCGACCTGCCGGACCTGATCTTGGTCGACGGCGGCAAGGGCCAGCTCGGCGTGGCGGTGGATCTCGTGGCCGAGCTCGGGGTCTCGGACCGAGTCTCCGTCGCGGGCATCGCCAAGGAGCGCCGGTCGCGGGGGACCACGGAACGTATCTTCGTGCCCGGCCGGGCGCAGCCGCTGGACCTGCCCCAGGATTCCCCCGAGTCGTTGTACCTCCAGCGGATCCGCGACGAAGCCCACCGGTTCGCCGTGAGTTACCACCGCGAGCTGCGGAAGAGGACTACGCTCCGAACGGGGCTCGAGGGGATCCCCGGGATCGGCAAGGCGCGGCGCCGCGCTCTCGTCGAGCGTTTCGGGACTCTCAGGAGCCTGCGGGCGGCCTCGGAAGCCGATATCGCCGCGGTGGTCGGCCAGGAGCTGGCCCGGCGGATCCTCGAGAAACTGCGCGAACCACCTGCGTGAGATCAGGCCTTCGGCGTCCCTGGAGCTGGAGCGGAGGAGACGCCGGCGGCCCTCGCGGCGCCCTTGAAGCTGTCGGTGGCGTCCTTCGCGGTCCCATGGATCTCGAAGATCTTGTCGAGGCGCATGACCTCAAAGAGCTCGTGGATGGGATCGCGCAAGCCGCAGAGCTTGAGGACGCTCTCGCGGCTCCTGGCCTTCTTCAGGAGGCCGACGAGGTGCCCGAGACCGGCGCTGGAGAGGTACTCGACGCTGGATAGGTCCAGGACGATCTTGAGCCCGGACTTCGCCTCGACGAACCGCCCGAGGCTCTCGAGCGTCTTCAGGATCTCACGCTCGTCGCGTATGCGACCCCGGTTGAAGCCGATCACCACGACGCCATCGATCACTTGCGAGCTCAGCAGTCCTTCCTTCGTGAGTTCCATCGCTGTCTCTCCCGTTCCCTGCTCGGACGAAGGCTCTGAGGTCAGAGCCTGTTCGCCATCAGCACGGTGTTTCCCCGGTTGAAGTACTCCGCTCGGTCCATGTAGTGCGCGATGAGGTAGAGCCCTCTTCCCGACTCACCCCAGAGCCCTTCCTCGAGGGGATTCGTGACCTTGCCGGGGTCGAAACCCGCCCCCTCGTCGGAGACGATCGCTCCCCACTCGCGCTCGCTGAGGAAGACCTTGAGCCTGACTCTCTTCTTGAAGTCGTTCTTGTTCCCGTGCCTGACCGCGTTGTGCAGCGCCTCCTCGAGGCACAGGGCGACCTTGCTCTCCTCGTTGGGCCTCACGAGGTTCTCCCGCTGGAGGAACTCCACCGCCCTGACGACCAGGGGCGTCACGAGGGCGGCGTCGCTCGGGATCTCCCGCTCGAAGATCGTCTCGCCCTGTTCCGGCGGAGGGCCCTCATGGACCGGCAGCCGGCTCGCGGTCTCTTCCTTCTCCAGGGGCATCGCGGAAGAGTAGGATGGGCGCCGCGACGCTGTCAAACTGGGGCGCCCCTGGTTCCGCGAACGGTGCGGGCCGGCGGCGGCCTCGCCGAGAGCGCCGGTTTGACGTCTTCCGGGGGCGGTGATAGCCTTCTCCGGCCCATTCCACCCCCTGTCGCAGCCCGAGGCATGAGCACGCCTATCCGCACGAACCGCCGGCGAATCGGAGAGATCCTCGTCAACGAGGGCGTCGTCTCTCAGGAGCAGGTCGAGGCGGCGCTGGATGTCCAGAGGAAGTCGGGGGGGCTCCTCGGCACCATCCTCATGGACATGGGGATCGTCACCGAGTCCGACATCGCCAAGACGATCAGCGTCCAGTACCAGCTCCCTTTCATCTGCCTCGCGAACTACGAGCTCGACGAGAAGCTCGTCGGTCTCTTCCCGCGGGAGTTCCTGCACAAGCACAAGCTGCTCCCCTTCGACAAGATCGGAGACACCCTGCTGATCATGGTGAGCGAGATCCCTCAGGACAGCGTGCTCGCCGAGATCCCCAAGCTCACGCAGCTCAACGCGGCCCTGTACGTGGGTTACTACTCCGAGGTCACGAAGCACCTCGAGACGCTCGCGCCCCTGGACGGGCAGCCGCCGCCGAAGGCCATGGGCAAGGGGCCCTCCGCCAAGCCTGCGGCTGCTCCCGCCGGGCCGGTGCCGGTGCGTGAGGCTGCGCCTCTCCTCGAGATCAGCGACGGCGGACCCGAGGGCGAGGAGGAGGCTCCTCTTGCCGCAGACGGCGACGAGGGCGACTTGACGGACGAAGGCGAGACGCTCGTCTTCAACGAGGGGAAGTCCTTCCTCGAGGAGCTGGACTCCACCTGGAACACGATCTTCGAGGAAGCGACCGAGGAGAAGGCGGACAAGCAGGTCAAGCCGGGTAAGCCTGCCGCCAAGCCGGGCAAGTAGCCCTCCGGACCCCGCGCCTTGCGCGCTCGGGGGGCGCTTCCTACAATTCGCGGGTCCCCGGACCCCCATGATCCGCGAACGCGAGAATACCGTCCTCGATACGCCCGTGATGCGGCAGTACCTCTCCATGAAGGAGAAGTACTCCAAGGAGATCCTCTTCTTCCGCATGGGCGACTTCTACGAGATGTTCTTCGAGGATGCGAAGGCAGCCTCGCAGATCCTCGGGATCGCGCTCACGTCTCGGGCGAAGGACAAGGACGCGGTCCCCATGGCGGGCGTACCCGTGCGGGCCGTCAACTCCTACCTCCCCAGGCTGCTCAAGGCCGGGAAGCGCGTCGCCATCTGCGAGCAGCTCGAGGATCCGAAAGACGCCCGGGGCCTGGTCGACAGGGACGTGGTCCGGATCATCTCGCCGGGGACCGTGACCGACGAGAAGCTGGTAGGCGAGAAGCGGCACAATTTCGTCTGCTCCGTCGTGGCGGCACGCGAGTCCTTCGGGCTCGCCTGGCTCGATGTCACCACGGGTCAGTTCCTCGTCTGGGAGTCCGCGAGCCTTCCGGCAGTCTGCGCCCAGGTCTCGCGGCTCGATCCTGCGGAGTGCGTCCTCCCGGAGAACCTCGCCTTCTCCCTCGGCGCCCACCCCGAGCTCAAGGAGGCTCTCTCGAGCGCGGCCCTCACGCCGTACCCCGAGCCCCTCTTCGAGAAGGGGACGGCCTACCGATCCCTCACGGGGCACTTCGGCACGCAGACCCTGGAGGGCTTCGGCTGCGAGCACCTGGACGCCGCCGTGATGGCCGGCGGCGGGCTGCTCCAGTACGTCTCGGAGACGCAGAAGGACTCGCTGCGGCACGTCACGAAGGTCTCGCCGTACCTCGCTAGCCGCCACATGCCCATCGACCGCTCGACGAGCCGAGCCCTCGAGCTGACCGAAACCCAGCGCGGCGAGGAAGGCCCCGGGACGCTCCTCCACACGATCGATGCGACCTGCACGGCCATGGGCGCCCGCATGCTCCGGGACTGGGTCCTCGAGCCGTTGACGGAGGTCCCGCTGATCTTCGAGCGGCAGTCCGCCGTCGCCGAGCTCGTCGATGCTCCGGAGGTCCGGCGAGGGGTCCGGGAGCTGCTCCGGGAGGTCCACGACCTCGAACGCATATGCACGCGGATCAGCTACCGCAGCGCGACGGCTCGCGACCTCGTGGCGCTCCGGCGGACCCTCGAGGTCATCCCGAAGCTGCGGGAGTCGCTCGCGGGCCGCGAGTCGCTCCTCCTGAGGCGGGCCGCCGAGCGCATGACGGTGCCCGAGGGTCTGGCCGAGGAGATCGCCCGCGCGATCGTCGACACCCCGCCCCTCTCGGTGAAGGACGGCGGCCTCATCCGGCCGGGCTACGATGCATCCCTGGACGAGCTGCGGGACATCGCGACGCAGGGGACGCGGTGGATCGCGCGCTTCCAGGAGGAGGAGGTCCTCCGGACCGGGATACCGTCGCTGAAGGTGGGCTTCAACCAGGTCTTCGGGTACTACATCGAGGTCACGAACGCCCACCGGGACAAGCTCCCGCAGGGCTACGTCCGGATTCAGTCGCTGAAGAACTGCGAGCGCTACATCACGGGCGATCTGAGGGAACACGAAGCCAAGGTCTTGAGCTCAAGGGATAGAGCCCTCCAGCTCGAATTCGAGATCTTCGTGCGCCTCAGGGATGAGGCGGCCCGACACATGGCCGCCTTCCAGGCGGCTGCCGAGGCCATGGCAGAGACGGACGTGCTGGCGGCTCTCGCGGAGGTGGCCTGCGACAAGGGCTACGTCCGCCCCACCGTGAACGACGGCCTCCGCCTCCTCGTGGAGGACGGGCGCCACCCGGTCGTCGAGGGTTTCACGGGCGCCCATGGTTTCGTCGCGAACCCCGTGGACCTCGACGCAGACCGCGCGGTCATGATCATCACGGGCCCCAACATGGCCGGGAAATCCACGTACATCCGCCAGGTGGCGATCCTCACGCTGCTGGCGCAGATCGGGAGCTTCGTCTCGGCCAAGAAGGCCGAGATCGGGATCGTCGATCGGATCTTCACTCGCGTGGGGGCCTCGGACGACCTCTCGCGCGGGCAGTCGACCTTCATGGTCGAGATGCACGAGACGGCGAACATCCTCAACAACGCCACGCGACGCAGCCTCATCATCCTCGACGAGGTGGGGCGTGGAACGAGCACTTTCGACGGCGTGAGCCTCGCCTGGGCCATCACCGAGCACATCGCGGAGCGCATCGGGGCGCGGACGCTGTTCGCGACCCACTACCACGAGCTCACGGCCCTCGCAGCGACCCTGAGGACGGTCCGCAACCACAATTTCGCCGTGAAGGAGTGGAACGACGATATCATCTTCCTCCGCAAGATCGTCGAGGGCGGCTCGGACAAGAGCTACGGCATCCACGTCGCGAGGCTCGCCGGGATCCCTCGGGGGCTTCTCGACCGCGCGAAGGAGATCCTCTCGAACCTCGAGTCGCAATCGCTCGACCTGGACGACCGGCCCTCGATGGCCGCGCGGCACGGACTCCGGCCGGGAGAACGTGCCCGGCCCGGCGCCAAGCAGGCGCGCCAGCTCGACCTCTTCCAGGACTCGAACGACCAGATCTTCAAGGAGCTGAAGAAGCTGGACCTGGACCGCATGACGCCCCTCGAGGCCCTCCAGTACCTGGCGGAGCTGAAGGGGAAGATCGTCTGACCGCGGAGGACCCGGTCGCCTGTCCCGACCCCTGCAGGATCGGCCCGGTCACCTACCCACGGCGGCCTTCAAGTCCAGCTCGAGCTTCGCCACCTCCCGCACGACGCGCTCCGCGTCCCAGCGGCGCTGCGGGTCCTTCTCCACCATGCCTGCGAGGCAGGCCTCCATGCCCGCCGGGAACCGTCTGAGGACCTCGGCGGGCAGCAAGATCTTGAGCTCGCGGTTCGCCTGCACGACGTCGTTGCCCTTGAGCTCGGGGAAGGGCGGTCCCCCGGCGGCCATCTCGAAGGCGATGATCCCGAGGCTGAAGATGTCCGACTTGAACCCGCCGTACTCCCCCTTGCCTCGCTCGGGGGCCATGTACCTCGGGGTACCCAGGACGGGCCGCTTCTCGAGCTGGTAGCCGCGCTCCTCGTCGGTCATGCGGAAGGAGATCCCGAAGTCGGCGATCTTGACCCTGGGCTCCGGCTGGTCGCTCGCGAGCTCCCCCAGGATCTCGTACCAGTTGCCCTCCTTCCGGAACCAGTCGCGGAGGATGCCCGTCACCTCCTTCCGGACCGACTCGCGCCGCGCGAGCAGGCGGTAGATCCGCAGGATCTCCTGGACCATCTCGCGCGCTCGGTCGGCTCGGTACGCGCAGCGGGCGAGGTGCGCCCCCTCGAGGAGGCACCCCACCGCCCGCGCGTACTCGTGGCAGCCGGCCCAGTGTCGCCCCCGAAGCTGGAAGAGCTCGGGCGATTCGGGCACCGCCACGTTCTGGAGGATCCGCGAGATCTTCCGGTGCAGGTGCGGCCGCTCCGGTGCAGGGATCCGCTCCGCCATGTAGCGCTGGAAAGCAACGTTGGTGAAGCTGTACCATGTGCGGCCCTCCTCCACGAAGAAGCCCTGGGCGAGGAGGGTCCTCACGATGAAGAAGAGCGACGTCTCGTTGAGGTCGTGGAGCTTCAGGAGGGCGTCGAAGACGAAGCGCTGGCCCACGAAGGCCGCGTGCTCGAGGACGCGCTGCTCCACCTTCCCGAAGGCCTTGAGCAACGCGTAGAGGTTCTTGCCCTCCTCGAGCTCGAACTCCTGGGACCTGGGACGGTACCGGAGTCTGCCCGAGGGCTGATCCAGAGAGAGGACCGAGCGTTCGAAGAAACCGCGGAGGAGCTCTAGGAGCTTGGCGAAGTTCCCCCCGCTCAGGCGGTAAAGGTCCGAGGCCAGGTCGAGCCCGGTGAGCGCGTCGCGGAAGATCTGCTGGAGGTAGCGCTGGATCTGGTACTCCGTGAGGGGCCTCAGGTAGAGCTCCTTCATGTGCGGGGCCATGCGGTCCAGCGCGGCCTTCAAACCGTCGTTCGAGCGCGGGTCCCCGGGCGCCAGATTCCCGAGGAGGAGCGCGGGACTCCTCGACAGGAGGGGCGCCAGGCCTCCGATCCACTCGCAGACGATCGGGATCGCCTGCCCCAGGTTGAGGAGGCGGATGACCCTGGGCTCCGGATACTCGCCGAGGCAGCGCGTCACGTCCTCCGCTACCTGGCGCAGGCCCGCCTTGGGGTTGGGCCGGATCTGGAAGAGCTCCTCGTAGAGCCTCGGGATGCCCTCGATCCGGGAGCAGTCGAGCTCGTGGAACCGGGGCCGGGGCCAAGCTGGCGGCTCGCCGGCACTCGCCGTCCCGTCGGCCCTCGCTGTCTCGCCGGCCCCGCCGCGCCCGGCCTGCGCCTCCTTGAGGAACTCGCTCAAGAGTCGGTTCTTGCCGGTCCCCGGCTCGCCTTCGACGAGGAGGAAGTAACCTCGCCCCTCGAGGGCCTTCTCGAGGTAGTGGGCGAGGAAGTTCATCTCCGACGGCCGCTGGAAGAACGGGGGATCCACGATCACGTCCAGCGACGGCTCCCCGACCCTCCGGCGGATCTCCTCCAGGAGGCCGGGATCGTACCGCTCGCCTAGGGGCCGAGCCTTCTCGCCCTCTCGCGCCTCGGTGTCGAACTCGAGGATCCCGTCGCCGCCGGCCATCTCCTCCGTCTCGCCCGTCCCCTCGCCAGTGGGGACCGCAGCGCGGCCTACCTCCCCCACGATGAGGAGGTTCGCGGGCTTGATGTCGCTGTGGACCACGCCTTGCCTGTGGGCGGCCACGAGCCCGCAGGCGACCTGCCTCACCACCTCGAGGACCTCGGCGGGCTCGAGCTTGCGCTCCTTCATGACGTGGTAGAGGTTCTGCCCGCGCACGTACTCCATCGCGATGTAGTGCTGCGCCGAATCGACGCCGTGCTCGTAGATCCGGATTACGTTCGGGTGGTTGATCTCGCGCGCCAGGACCGCCTCGCGGTTGTGGAAGAAGTCGAGGAAGGCCTCGTTGCGGCCTATTTTGGCCCGGATGAACTTGACGGCCACCTCACGGTTCGAGTCGAGGTCGATGGCGTGGTAGACCGACCCCATGCCGCCGGTCCCGAGGCGCCGCAGCAGATAGAACTTGCCCGCCCGGCGCGGCAAGACCTCCTGGCCCTGGCTTCCGCGCTCGTCGTCCCCCCCGGGGCCCTCGGACCTGCGCTCGAGGGCCGCCGTGGCCATGGAGCCCCTCGTCAGGTGCCCCGTCGTCTGAGTGGTCGGGCTCTCGGCGTGGAACTCGAGGACCTCATCGCCGACTTGTATCAGGTCGCCGGGCCCGAGGCGCGTGGTCTTCTCGATGGGGGTCCCGTTGACGCGCGTCCCGTTCGTGCTCCCGAGATCGGTGATGTACCAGTCCCCGTCGCGGCGCTCGACCTTCACGTGCCGGCGGGAGACGCTCTTCACGTCGAGGACGCAGTCGGCAGACGCGTCCCGCCCGAGGAAGACCTTGTCTCCGAGGACGAAGGTCCTCCCCTCTCCAGACCGGTGGCGCCACACGAGCCGGGCCATACGACGATTGTAGCACGGGGCGCCGGGAGCTGGAGGCGAGCTCAGCGCCCCTCGCGGGCGAGGTGCAGTTCGAGGTTCTCCAAGGTGACCCTCGTGCTGCCGTGGGGCGCCGGGGCGCGGCACGCAGGACGGGGCGGCCCCGAGCTCGGGCGCGCGTCGAGCCAGTCGTCGACCTCGCCCAGGACCTTGCTGAAAAACGAGAGCTTCCTGAGCACGTCCTCCGCGAGCTTGGGGTCTTCTTCGTCGCTCATGCCGGAGATTATCATCCTCTCCGATAACCGGCGAGCAGGGCATCGAGCCGCGCCGGGTCCGTCACCGGGGGCCGGCAAGTGCAGCCCTGGCAGAGATATGCGGCGGGCCTCCCCTCGACGGGAGTTTTCCCTCGCAGGAGGGGTACGGCCTCGGCGACCCTCGGGTCCCCCGGGAAACGAGCCGCGGCGAGGACGCGGCCGGGCAGGAGCTTGCGCCGGACCACCCGCAGCAGGGCCCGCGCCTCGCTCGAGGCGAGGTCTCCGACCACGGCGACCTCGGCGGGCGGGTGGTTCGCGAGCTCGAGGGCGAGGATCGTGTAGCTCATCGCCATGGGGACCCGCTCGAGGAAGGCGGCGGCGCCCTTCAAGAGCTCCACGGCCCGATCCTTGTAGCGCCCCTCGCCGGTGAGCCGCTCGAGCCGGAGCAGGGTCAAGGCGGCGACCCCGTTCCCGGAGGGGGTCGCGTTGTCGAGGGGGTCCTTCCTCCGCGCGATGAGCCGCTCGTGCGCCGCCGAGGTGAAGAAGAACCCACCCCCCGCCGGATCCCAAAACCCTTCGAGGAGCGCGTCCATGATCTCCCGAGCCCGCTCGAGGTGCTCGAGCTCGAAGGTCGCCTCGTAGAGATCGAGGAGCGCCTCGGCGAGGCAGGCGTGGTCGTCGAGGTAGCCGAGGTGCCGTGCGCGGCCGTCCTTCCAGGTGCGGTGGAGCCTGCCGCCGGGCCGGAGCTCCTCGAGGATGAACGCCGCGGCCCGCTCGGCGGCCTCGAGCCAGCGCTCCTCCTCAAGGACCTGGTAGGCCCTCGCGAGGGCGGAGACCATGAGGCCGTTCCACGCCGCGATGACCTTCTCGTCGCGGAAGGGCTTCACGCGCCGCTCCCGAGCCTCGTAGAGGGCCGCCCGCCCGCGGCGCAGCGTCTCCTCGACCTCGGCGGGGTCGAGCCCGAGCGCCCTCCCCATCTGCTCCGGCGTGCGCGCGACGCTGGGTATGCTCCTCCCGCCCTCGAAGTTGCCGCCGGCCGTGATCCCGTAGCGCTCGCAGACGAGGCGGGCGTCCTTCGCCACGAGGACAGCTTCGACCTCCTCGGGCGTCCAGACGAAGAACCTGCCCTCCTCGCCCTCGCTGTCGGCGTCGGTCGCGGAGTAGAAGCCGCCCTCGGGCCCCGTCATCTCCCGGAGGACGTAGTCGAGGACCTCGCCCGCGATGCGGCGGTACATCTCCTTCCCCGTGACCTGGAAGGCCTCGACGTAGGTCCGCGCGAGGAGCGCGTTGTCGTAGAGCATCTTCTCGAAGTGCGGGACGAGCCACCGCGCGTCGGTGGAGTAGCGATGGAAGCCTCCGCCGATCTGGTCGTACATGCCCCCGAGGGCCATGGCGTCGAGGGTCGTCTCGGCCATGCGGAGGGCTTCGGTGCCCCCCGAGCGGGCGTGGTGCCAGAGGAGCTTCGTGACCTCGACGGAGCGCGGGAACTTGGGGGCGGGGCCAAAGCCGCCGTGCGCCGGATCGAAGGTCCGCCTCGCGTGCTCGACGGCGGCCTCCAACACCTCGTCCCCGGGCAGCTCGGCCGCCGGCGCGGGCCCGCCCGTCTCGGCGAGGTGCTCTGCGATGCTCCGCGCCGCCTCCTCGACGCGGCCCCGCTGCGTGCGGTAGACCTCGGCGAGCTGCACGAGGACCTGCCCAAAGCCCGGCATCCCCCCCCACCCGCGGGGCGGGAAGTACGTCCCGCCGTAGAAGGGCTTCCGCTCCGGCGTGAGGAAGACGCTCATGGGCCACCCGCCGCGGCCCTGGTTGAGCATCTGGACCGCCTCCATGTAGATCGCATCGAGGTCCGGGCGCTCCTCGCGGTCGACCTTGATCGAGACGAAGCGCTCGTTCAAGACCCGCGCGATCTCCGGATCCTCGAAGCTCTCACGCTCCATGACGTGGCACCAGTGGCAGGAGGAGTAGCCGATGGAG
>JACQVW010000012.1 GCA_016209535.1 Planctomycetota bacterium
AAGAGGTGGCTGAGGACGTGGATCGGGTCGGTGATCTCCAGGCGCCCGTCGTCGTTCGCGTCGGCCGCGTCCGGGCAATAGGGCCTCGCTCCGCCCAGGAACAGCTACGCAAGCGCCGTCACCGCGTCAGCCAGGTCGACCGCGCCGTCCCGGTTCGAGTCGCCGCGCAGGAAGGGCGCGTCGAACTCGCCCACGACGACGAACATCGGCTCCTCGGGCGCCGGAAGGCCCCCGCCGCCGCCGTCCGGCGGGCCGTCCATGCCGTCATCGTGGCCGTCGGTGCCGTCGCCGTCCCCCTCATGGCCGCCGTCCATGCCGTCTCCATCGCCTTCGTGGCCATCGTCACCATCGCCGTCCCCATCGTGGCCGTCCATGCCGTCCCCATCACCATCGCCCTCGTGGCCGTCGTCGCCGCCATCGTGCTCTCGGTCCTCCCCCTCGGCCTCGCAGACGATGTCGGGAAGCGCCCCCTTGAGGACCACCGTGCCCTCGGGGTCCCGGATCTCCACGCCGAAGTCGACGAAGTCCGCCACGGAGGCCTTCCCGAAGGGGAGCGTCCCCCCTTCCTCGGCCTCGAACTCGAGCTCGCCGTGGCCACCCTCCCCGGCCTTCACCTGGCCGATCAGCACGGGCCAGCGCACCGCCGCGGCCCGTGTCTTCTGTCACGACCTACACCCTACGCAGCGCCCTCCGCACCCTCTCACGCAGGCTCTCCGCGTCCAGGCCGTGGGCGCGCAGGACCTCGTCGTTCCGGCCGCAGCACGGGACCTCCTCGAGCCCGATCCGCGTGACCCCCTCGAGCCCCGCGGGCGCGATCTCGGCGATGGCTGCCGCGAGCATCTCGCCCTGGCCGCCGGCGAGGTAGTGGTCCTCGAGGGTGAAGGCGCGCCGGGGGCCGCGCAGCGCCTCCGCGAGCCACGCGCGGTTCACGCGGTTGAGCCACGGTAGGTCCACGACGCGGAGGCCGATCCCGTCCGCCGCGAGGAGCCGCGCCGCCCCGAAGGCTTCCGAGAGGAGGACGGGTCCGTGGCCGAAGAGGACCACGTCGCGGCCCTCGTGGACCGCGACGCCGCGGCCGAGCTCGGGCTCGTAGCCGGCGGGGAGCTCGAAGGGGATGCGGCAGGGCACCGTGACGAGGCGGATGTAGCAGCTCTCAGGCAGCCGGCGCAGGCAGAGGTCGACGATGGCCTCGACCTCCGCCTCGGTGCACGGCTCCACGCACACGAGCCCCGGCACGGCGGCCAGGGCCGAGATGTCGCGCACGCTCTGGTGCGAGTGGCCGGGGCCCCCCGGCACGAGGCCCGCGAGGGACCCCACGTACACCACCTTCCGCCGCTCCGTCGCGTTGTTGTAGATCTGCTCGTTGGGGCGTGTCGAGAGGAAGCAGGCGAAGGAGTGGACCACGGGGAGGAGCCCCGCGAGGGCCATGCCGCCCGCCATGCTGACCATGTCCTGCTCCGCGATCCCGCACTCGAAGAAGCGGTCGGGGAAGCGCTCCGCGAAGGGCACGAGACCCGTGTCCAGGACGAGGTCCGCGTCGAGGGCGACGATCCGCGGATCCCGCTCGGCCTGCGCGACGAGCGCGCGAGAGTAGGCCGCCACCATGCGCTGCGACCCCGAGAGGTCCGCGCCGGCGGGCACTGGCTCGCGCTCGACCTCGAGCGGAGCTGCGCCGGCCTCGGCGAGGAGGCGGTTCGCCGTGCCGAGGAGCTCCTCCGCGGCGCGCAGGTAGAGCTCGGCCGGCGGCGCCCCCGAGTGGAACTTGTAGAGCTTCTCGTCCGCGCCGAGCCCCTCCATGAAGGATACGCCTCGGCCCTTCACGGTGTCGGCGATGACGATCCTGGGCCTCTCGCCGGGCCCCTGCGGCCGCGAGAGGACCGCGTCGATCACCCGCATGTCGTGCCCGTCGATCCGGTCGACCTGCCACCCGAAGGCCTCGAGCTTCCCCTCGATGTCGCCGAGGCGGCTCACGCGCTCGACCAGGGTGTCGGACTGGAGCTTGTTGTGGTCGACGACGACCGTGAGCTCGTGGAGCGCGCGGTTCGCCGACGGCTGCAGCGACTCCCAGAACTGGCCCTCCTGGAGCTCGCCGTCCCCCGTGAGCACCCAGAAGCGCCGGTCGCGGCCCAGGAGGCGGTCCGCGAGGATCATGCCCCGCGCCTTCGAGACGCCCATCCCGAGGGAGCCCGTGTTCGTGGGGATGTGCGGCGTGCCCACGTCGGGGTGGCCCGGGAGGCCGCCCAGCCGGCGGAGGCGGTGGATGAGATCGAAGTCGAGGAGCCCGAGGCCGAGGAGGACGCTGTAGAGGCCGGGGACGTCGTGGCCCTTCGAGGAGAAGTAGACGTCGCGGAAGCCGCTCCCGCCCGGCTCGCGCCGCAGCGCGTTCAGGTGGATCCAGCACACGAGGTCGAGGCTCGAGAAGCTCGAGCCGATGTGGCCCGAGCCGGCCCGCTGGATCATGTAGAGCGCGTTCAGGCGCGCGAGGGCCGCGAACAGCTCCGTCCGCCGCACGCGGCCGTCGGGGAGAGCGAGCGCGCGGTCCAGCTCGCGCTTGGGGGCGTAGATGAGGGACCCTTGCGTCATGTCTTCCTCTCTCTCCTCAGGGGACCTGCTGGGCCGGGCGGCCACCGCTATCTGACGCCCGTTCCTTCTCGCCGCGATCTCGTTTCTTCCGGAGATCCTCGAGGTGGCGGAAGCTGACGAGTTTCTTTGCCGACTCATCCCAGAGGCGGAACGTGAACGACTTCAGGCTCGAGAGCAACGTCACTTGCTTCACGACCTGAAACATCGGGTCCGACTGGTGACATTTCTGCAAGTTGTAGTTGGGAATCCGGGGGCTGAGGTGATGGATGTGGTGGAACCCGATGTTCCCGGAGAACCACTGAAGGATTCTCGGCAGCTTGTAGAATGAGCTCCCTCTGAGCGCGGCCGCGGTGTAGTCCCAGTCCTCGCTGCGCTCCCAGTACACGTCCTCGAACTGGTGCTGCACGTAGAACAACCAGACTCCCGTGGAACCGGCCACCGCCATCGCCGTCAATTGGATCACCAGATACGGCACGATGCCGAAAACTGCGCTCAACGTGCCGACCATGGTCAAGATCGCAAGGTTCATCCACCACACCGAGTGCCGCTCCCTCAGGCTCGCTCTCGGCGAGGGGAACCGCTGCCGCACGAGGAACAGGAAAAGCGGCGCAATCACGAAGAGCACGACCGGGTTGCGGGCCAAGCGGTAGGCAAAGCGCTTCCAGCGGGAGGATTCCAGGTACTCCTGCACCGTCAGAGTCCACACGTCGCCCACGCCACGCCGGTCCAGGTCGCCCGCCGTCCCATGGTGGATGGCATGTTCCCAGCGCCAGTGGTAGTAAGGCGTGAACGTCAGCACGCCCGAGACGAAGCCCCAGCTGTCGTTGGCGATCCGCGATTTGAAAAACGACCCGTGCCCGCAGTCGTGAAAGATGATGAAGGCCCTTACCAGCAGGCCGCCCGCGAGGACGGCCAGCGGCAGCGTGATCCACCAGGACACCCCCAAGCTCAGGTACATGAGGTACCAGAGCACGGAATAAGAGCCGATCGTGTTGACGAGTTGCCACGAGGCTCGCCAGAAACTGGGCTTCTGGTACTCTGCCACGATCGCTTTCCACGCGGCGATCTCAGCCCGACGCTTGGCGTTGATCGAGTCCGGATCTTCGTTTATCCCGCGCTCCCAGGTCTCTGCTGGATCGAGGTGCGGGTCTCGGGTTTGAGACACGGTCAAGTCCTCCTATCGGTGTCGGCGGATCTCTGCGACTCGTTCGCGGGATCGCTGCTTCCCGGTATTGTCATAGATGTTTGGGAGAACTTCCACGAGGTCCCGGAGATCACGGAGGGGTGCGCGGCGCATGATCGCGAGCGGGGGCGGTGGACCTCAGTCCATACGCCGCTCGCCAGAGGCCATCACTAGCAAGGTTGGATCACGTCGGGCTGGGACGGGACACTCGCCGAGCCGGGCGAGCCGGCCGAGCCGCCCGGTGTGGACGGGCGCATCGTGTTGGGATCCTGGCCTATCCCTCGCAGCCCGATGTAGTCATCCCTTGCACTCGGCCGCGCACGGCGGGAGACCGTCCTCGGTGGGGTCGGGGCCGCACTGTTCGGGCCCGGGGGCGGGCGGCTCCTCATGACGTTCACCCAGCGCTCCACCACGTATCCCATCGGTCTCCAGGCCATCTTGAGCCACGACGGCGGGGAGACCTGGGACTTCGGGCGGGACCGGATCGTCGTCGAGGGGAAGACGCCCTGGGGGATGCCTCAGGGCGGGGGCTTCGGGAACACGCTCGAGCTCGCCGGCGGCGGGCTCGTCTCCTGCTGCAGCTTCAGGGCCGCGGACGGGAAGACGTACCTCGAGGTCGCGCTGGCGTCTGCCGGAGCCGCCGGTGGAGAGGGGCTCCGAGGTCGAGGTCGCGGGAGTGGACCCGAGGGGCGACGTCGCGGCGAAGCTCGGCGGCGACGAGCCCGGCGTCCTCACCTGCGACGTGGACCTCGAGCACGCCAGGGACGACGACCACATCCGCGACCGCCGCCCCGAGCTTTACCGCGCGATCACCGAGCCGAGGGAGGAGCGGGGGCGGTGAGGGGCCTCGAGAGGGGTCCCTGGACCGAGCCGCGGGCGGTGCAGCTCGGCGGGAACCCTCGGAACCCCCCGGCAGGTGTCGGCAGGCCTTACACTCCGCCATCCCCGGGGGGCGGGAGCCCCCGGGGATGGGCGGGGACGCCGATCCGGCCGCGAAGCCGGCGGGCCCCCTGGCCGGAGGAAGTCCCCCGCGGACCTGCCTCGAGGGGGTCCTTGGCCTCCTGGCAGGGACCGGCACGGGGGCGGTCGTGGTGAGGAGGGTCCGTCGTTAGCCGTTCCGTCGTAAGACTAGCGCTGGCAGGGAACGCCCGGGGAGCGGGCGCCCCTTCGAGGCGGGTCTCCCAAGGAGTCCGCGCACCCCCGTCGCGACGGCATGCGGGGGAGCCGGCGTGCGGGGAGGGACCCAGGCCGTCGGCCTTGCGAGGTGGGATTCCCAGGGCCAGGGATCGAGGGACCGCCGCGCTCCCGCCCCTCGAGGGGCGCGCCGAGGTGTCAAGGGCGTTGACACCCCGGGGCTTCGGCCCGCCCGGGGCCGGTCGCTCGTAAGCGTTGTCGAGCAAGCCCGTTGCGGCAGTAACGGCAGCCTGGGCATCACGTTTGCATAGTGGCCATCGCTTTTCTTGGACATAAGGCTCTCCGTGTCTCCTCTACCCAGGGCAATGAACATGATTCCTGTGAGACCTTGGCTCCTCGCGGCGGCGTTGAGCCTCCCGGTGGCGGCGCAAGTCGGGGCGGCGGTCGTCGATCTGGGGACTTTCAGCTTCTCCGGGTCCGACAGCGGCGGAACCGCCACCGCCACCATGCACTTCCTCTACGACGACGCGAGCCTCACGCTCACGGTCATCATCGAGAACACCTCGCCGACCACGCTCGACAGCGGGTCGGGGACCAACAGCCCGGCGATCACCGGGTTCGGCTTCGACGCCGATGATCCCATCCCCAGCCTCGTCTCCTGGGAGCTCGAGGCCTACGACCAGAACGACAACCTCCAGACCATCGGAGGCAGTCCGACCGACGGCTCTGGGGACTGGGTGCTGTCCACTTTCATGGCGGGGGTCTCCCTCGACTTCCTGCCCCAGACCGACAAGGGCAGCAAGGGAGGGCTCTACAACCCCGACGCGGTGAGCGGCTTCGGCGGTCCCCCGCAGTACTTCACCACGGCGACCCTGACCATGACCTTCGACAGCCAGTTCGTCCTCCTCGACGACGCCACGAGCCCCTTCGTGAGGGTCCAGAACGTCGGGACGGGCGGCGGGGGGAGCCTCAAGCTCTTCAGCGACGGCACGACGGAGGTCATCCCCGAGCCGGCCACGCTGTCCCTCCTCGGGCTCGGCCTCGGGGCCGCCGGGTGCCTCTCCCTGCGCAGGCGCCGCAAGGCCTGACGGGGGGGCTCTACACCGGACGCGCGGCGCCGGCCAGCGGACAGGGCGCCTCCGCCACCTCGGGCAGCCTCGCCTCGCCGCTCGCCACGAGGGCCTGGGCGATCTCCCAGTCCTCGGGCTGGTTGATGTCGAAGCCCTCGAGGCCCTCGGTCACGAAGGGGACGACCGTCTCGCCGGCGATGGTGCGGCCCTCGAGGACCACGCGGGTCCAGGCGAGCTCGAGGCTCGCGTTCTGGACGTAGACGGCGGGGAGAGCCTGCGTCGGCGTCGAGTGCCAGGGCTGCTCGGGCGGGCCGAAGGGGAGGAGCGGCAGGAGGCGCCTCCCGCGGACGACCCACATCTTGCCCGGGTGCTGCGAGCAGCGCTCGACGGCGCGGAGCGAGTCGGCGCCGGCCTCGCCGAGGAAGAGGTCCCAGGCGCGGCGGACCGTCGAGGGCAGGCGGAAGGGGCTCGTGGGGCGGAGGATGCCGAAGCAGTCGTAGGTCCTCCCCTGTCGCGCGAGCTCGCGAAGGAGGTGCTCGATCCACTCGATGTCCGGCGACTGGTCCCCGGCGTACTCCGGAGGCCTCAGGAACGGCACGTCGGCGCCGTAGTGGCGCGCGACCGCCGCGATCTCCTCGGAGTCCGTCGAGACGACGACGGCCTGGAAGACCCCCGCCTGCCGCGCCGCCGAGATCGCGTAGGCGATCAAGGGGTGCCCCGCCAGGATGCGCACGTTCTTCCCCTTCACGCGCTTCGAGCCGCTCCGGGCGGGCACGAGGGCGATCGCGGTGGGGCGCGGCGCGGCCACGGTCGTCTCGCCTCAGTTCCAGAGCACCTCGGCGCGGATCGGCTCGTCGGCCTTCACCCGCCGGCTCACCTTGCGGCCGATGACCCTGTCGAGGTCGTAAGGGAAGAAGCCCTCGCCGCCGGGACTCTTGATCGCGACGTCCTCGGCCGTGAGGACCTGGCCCGGCTCGAGGTCGCGGGCCGCGACGAGCTGCTTCCCCATCTTGACGAGGGCCGGCTCCTCGCTCGGGTAGATCTTCTTCCGGCCGTCCCCGAGAGCGACGCGGGTGCGGCGCAGGTCGCGCACCATCTTCTGCATGCCCAGGGGCTCCAGGGAGAAGGCGTGGTCCGTGCCCTTCATGGCCCGGTTGAGGGTGAAGTGCTTCTCGATCACGCGCGCCCCGAGCACGTAGGCCGCGACGGCCATCGCGATCCCGTTGTCGTGGGCCGAGAGGCCGACCACGGTGTCCGGGAAGGCCTCGCGGTACGTCCCGATGACGCGGAGGTCCAGCTCCTCGAACTTCGCCGGGTAGCCCGCCGTGCACTGGAGGAGGCAGAGCTGCGGGTTGATCTCCAGGACGGCGTCGCAGGCGCGCCGCACGTCGTCCATCGAGGCGGCCCCAGTGCTCAGGACCACCGGCCTCCCGAAGCGCGAGACGTGCCTCAGGAGCGGGACGTTCCGCATGTCGCCCGACGCGACCTTGAAGGCGGGCACGTCGAGCTCGACGAGGACGTCGGCGCTCCGGAAGTCGAAGGCGGTGGCGAAGAAATCGATCACGATCTCCTTGGCGAAGCTCGCGAGCGCCTCGTACTCCCTCCGGCCGAGCTCGAGGAACTCGCGGTGCTCGCCGTAGGTCTTCCCGAAGCTGTTCTCGTGGTCGTAGGGCTTCTCGTAGAGGGCGCGGGTGTAGAGGCTCTTGTTGTCCCGCTTCTGGAGCTTCACCGCGTTCGCGCCGGCCAGCTTCGCCGCCCGGAAGAGCTCGAAGCACTTCTCGAGGTCGCCCTGGTGGTTGTGGCCCACCTCGGCGATCACGTAGCAGTCGCTCTCGTCGCCGATCACCTTCCCGCCGATCCGCAGCTCGCGCGCCATGCCGATACCTCCTCTCACTTCACCCCCGAGGGGTCCGAGTTGATGTAGATCGTCTTCAAGTCCGAGTAGACGTCGAGGGCCTCGGCGCCCGCCTCGCGGGTCCCGTTCCCCGAGTCCTTGAGCCCGCCGAAGGGCATGTGGGGCTCGCTCCCGTAGGTGGGGCCGTTGGCGACGGCCACGCCGGAGCGCACGCGGGCCAGGAACATCATCGCCCGGTCCACGTCGCGCGTGTAGATCGCGGCCGTGAGCCCGAAGGGCGAGTCGTTCGCGAGGCGGAGGGCCTCCTCGAAGCCCGAGGCCCTGTAGAGGCACACGATGGGCCCGAAGAGCTC
Source organism: Planctomycetota bacterium (assembly GCA_016209535.1). Classification (GTDB taxonomy): domain Bacteria; phylum Planctomycetota; class UBA8108; order UBA8108; family SXIK01; genus JACQVW01. Next base: position 8,179 of record JACQVW010000012.1, read on the forward strand.
GCTCCGCGAGGCCTCCGAGGCCGGGTCGACGCCGTCGAGGACCGTCGGGGCCATGTAGTAGCCGCCGCCGTGCGCCGGGCCGTCGAGCCTGCGGCCGCCCGTGAGGACCCGCGCCCCCTCGCGGCGCGCCCGCTCGACCGCCGCGAGCATGGCGAGGAGCTGGCCCTCGTTGATCACGGGCCCGAAGTCGTCCCCGTCCGCAGGCCCGACCTTGAGGCGCCCCGCGCGCTCGACGAAGGCCCGAGCGAACTCGTCGTAGATCCGCTCGAAGACGATGATCCGGCTCCCCGAGGCGCAGCGCTGGCCCGCGTTCGAGAAGGCCGCGAGGGTCGCGCCCTCGACGGCCTTCGCGAGGTCCGCGTCGTCGGCCACGACGAGCGGGTTCTTCCCGCCCAGCTCGAGGCAGACCTTCGCCAGGCGCCGCCCCGCGGTCTCGGCGATCCAGCGGCCCACGGCGGCCGAGCCCGTGAAGCTCACGATGTCCGCCTCGCTCGACTCGACGAGGGGCGCGCCGGCCTCCTCGCCGAGCCCCTGGAGGACGTTGAAGGCCCCCGGCGGCACGCCCGCCTCGGCGAAGATCCCGGCGCAGGCGTACGCGGTCTCGGGCGTGTCCTCGGAGGCCTTCATGACGGCCGCATTCCCGCAGAGGAGGGCCGGGAAGGCCTTCCAGGCCACGTTGGCGATGGGCGTGTTCGCCGCCGTGATGAGGGCCGCGACGCCGCGGGGCTGGCGCGTCACGAGCGCCCACCGGCCCGGCGTCTGGCTCGTCGTCGTCTTCCCGTAGAACCGGCGCCCTTCGCCCGCGACGAAGTAGCCCATCTCGATCGCGGCGCCCGCCTCGCCGAAGGCGTCCTTGAAGGACTTGCCCGTCTCGCGGTGGACGATGCTCGCGAGCTCCTCGCGCCGCGACTCCATGAGCTGCACTGCGCGCCGGAGCGCCTCGCCGCGGCGGACGGGCGTCGTCGCGGCCCAGGCCTCGAAGGCGCGCCGCGCAGCGGCCAGGGCGCGCTCGGCGTCGGGGCGCTTGCCCCGGTGGACGAGGGACTGGAGCGCGCCCGTCGCCGGGTCGTGCTTCGCGAGGGCGCCGTCGCCGGGAGCCGACGCCTGGCTCCCGGCCGGAGGCCAGTCGGTGCCGTCGATCCAGCTCGGGATGAACCGCGTCGTCCGGTCGTGTGCCGTCACCATGCCGTGAAACCTCCGTCCACCATGAGGTCGTGGCCCGTCACGTAGCTCGATGCGTCCGAGGCGAGGAACAAGAGCGGCCCCACGAGGTCGCCCAGGGTCGCCATGCGCCCCAGGGGCACGCGGTCGCGGAACTTCCGCTGGAACTCCTCGTCCTGGGCGCCGAGGACGCCTCCGGGGCACAAGGTGTTCACACGGACCCCCTCCGGCGCGAGGTGCGCCGCGAGGTACCGCGTGAGGCTCGAGACGGCGGCCTTCGAGGCGCCGTACATGGGCGGCTTCAGGAAGGGCGGGTCTGCGGGGATGTGGCTGTAGAGCCGCGCGTCGGGCGACACGGCGCCGTAGAGGCTGCCGATGTTGACCACCGAGGCGCGGCCCGCCCGCTGCAGGGATGGCAGGAAGGCCTGCGTCGAGAGGAAGAGGCCGAGGACGTTCACCTCGAGGACTCGCCGGCAGGATTCCTCGGGCACCTCCTCGAGGCGGTACGTGCGCGCCGGGCCCGGCGGCTGGTCGATCCCGGCGTTGTTGACGAGGATGCCCGCGGGCCCGAAGCGGCTCTCGACCGAGTCGCGGGCCGCCTCCAGGCTCCTCCGGTCCGTGACGTCGGCGGGGAGGAGCGCGAGCCGCTTGCCGTGCCGCGCGAGGAGATCCTCGAGGGGCGGCGGCGGCCGGACTCCGGCGAGGTCGAGGCCCGCGACGCGAGCCCCGGCGTCGAGGAGCGCGCCGATCCAGACGGGGCCGAGCTTGCCGCAGGCTCCCGTCACCACCGCCGTGCGGCCGTCGAGCCGGAAGAGGCCCGCCGAATCCGCGCCCGCGCTGACCACCTCCGTGACCACCTCCGTGACCACCTGGGTACCGTCCTCCTTCGGTTCCGAGAAAGTGGGAACAGTATGGCACGGGGGAGGGGGGTTGGCAATAATGGGCCCCACGAGACTCCGGGGAGTGGGAAGAGCGTGCTGGATCGCGTGGCTCGCATTCGTGACGGCCTGCGGGCCCACGCTGTCAGGCCTCGGGGCCGACGAGGGCCTCACGCGCGTCCTCTGCGACCCGGATGACCCCGCGAACCGCTGTCCGGGGCCCGACTGCCTCTGCGCGTCGGACTCGATCGAGATCCGCTTCCGGGACCGGGCAGGGGCGACCTACGAGTACGCGCGATTCGAGGACGCGGGCCAGATCGAGGCCGTGGTCGTGATGCAGGTGGAGTCCGCTCTCGTGCAGGGCTGGGCCTACGGCGTGGCGCACGATGACGGAGACCTGGAGCTGCTCGCGCTGACCCTGGATGACACCGCGGCCGCGATCGCGTGCCGCGGCGGTTCCTTCTGCCCGCCCGGTGACGCTCGATCCATAGAGACCTGCGGCGACGACCCTCGCTGCGCCGCGGAGAACCGGAAACCCGGCGGCGGCTGGATCATGGCCGTGATCCTCTCCTTCACGCAGCCCACCGTGCTGCCCCTCGGGCGCCAGCCCATCGCCCGCGCCACCTACGGGCTGCGCCGCGACGTGGGCGAGGGGAGCACGCGCCTCCGGTTCACGGACCGCCTGGCGAAGAAGGGCTCGCCGGCGACGGACCTCAACGTGACCATCGACGGCCGCTCGCGGACGTGGACCCTCGGCACGGACGGCCTGATCCGCAAGGCCGCCCCGGGCTTTGCCTCGTTCCGCCGCGGCGACTCCGACGGCGACGGGAAGCTCAACGTCACCGACGCCGTGTGGGCCATCCTCGCCGCGCTGGGGAGGCTCGGGCGCGACGTCGCGTGCGAGGACGCCCTCGACGCGAGCGACGACGGGCGCCTCGACCTCTCGGACGCGATCCTCGTGCTCCAGCACCTCTTCTCCCGCGGCCCGGCGCCGCCCGAGCCGGGGCTCCTCTGCGGGCCGGACCCGACGGTGGATGGGCTCTCCTGCGCGGCCTCCGGTTGCAGTTAGAATGCCGCGGGGCTCGCCACGACCCCTCAGAAGGAGACCGAAGGAGACAAGCGCATGGAGAGAGAGACCGCCCCCAACCTACGGACCACGCCCTGCGACGCACCCGTCCTCGGCCGCCGCAGGTTCCTCGCCGCCGCGGCCGCCGCGGCCGCCGGCGCCGTCACGGCGCTCGCGGGGGACCGCGACTACGGGCCGGGCGCACCGCCCGTCCGCTACCCGGACCCTGATGTCGTCGTCCTCCACCCCAGCTTCAAGAAGTACAAGGTCGGGAACACGCCGATCCAGCGCCTCCACACGGGGTGCCTCTGGGCCGAGGGCCCGGCGTGGAACGGCGTCGGCCGCTACCTCCTATGGAGCGACATCCCCAACGACCGCCAGCTCCGCTGGCTCGAGGAGGACGGCCACGTGAGCGAATTCCGCCGGCCTGCGGGCAACTCGAACGGCAACACCTTCGACTTCGAGGGCCGCCAGATCTCCTGCGAGCACGGCACGCGCCGCGTCGTCCGCTACGAGCACGACGGGTCGGTCACGGTGCTCGCCGACAGCTTCGACGGAAAGCCCCTGAACGCCCCCAACGACGCCGTGGTCCACCCCGACGG
>JACQVW010000640.1 GCA_016209535.1 Planctomycetota bacterium
CGCTCGACGAAGCGGTCCTGGGTGCCGCAGAAGATCGACTGGATGTCGTTGGAGAGGCGGTGCTCCAGACACTGGAAGCCGCGGTTCTCGGGCGAGTCGCGGTACCACTCGGGGAGCGCGTAGGCCGAGCCGGCGATCAGGAGCGGGAACCACTTGAGGCCGTGGCGGTCGAGCTCGTCGCAGACGGCGTCGTAGAAGCTCCAGTCGAAGACGCCGGGCGCGCGCTCCACGAAGCTCCACTTCACGTAGCTCTCGATCCCGTTGAAGCCGAGCGCGCGGGCCAGCGGCAGCAGGTCCCGCAGGGCGGCGAGCGCCCCGGGCAGGCCGTCCGGGGTCGGGGCGTCGGCGCCCGCCGTGATCACGCGCTGCGGGAAGCTCTTGAACGCGATGGCGGGCTCGACGAGCGGGACCGGGTCGCGCGGGGGCTCGGAATCGGACAGCGCGATGCGGGTCCAGGTTGGGAGGCCGTAGATGCGAAGCTGCCGGGGCGGCTTCTCGAGGCGGAACCAGGCGCGGCGCGGTGCGGCCGTGTTCAGCCGGGCGGCGCCCCACTGCCGGCCATGGGCCACGCCCGGGTCGAGCGAGATGAGGCCGTAGCCCGCGTCGGAGTGCTCGATCACGAGCCACGCCGGCCCCGCCGGCTGCGGGTCGATCGTGACGACGAGCGAGGAGCGACGGAAGTAGTCGCCCGCCGGCGCCGGATCGGGCCGCACGGTCACATCGGCCGTATCGGCCACACCGGCCGGGATCGGCGGCAACAGGGTGAGGCTGAGGAGAGCGAGCAGCATCGCGGCGACGGGACCCTCGAGAGTGGTTGAGCTGCGCGCCAGTCTCGGGCCGGCCTGCCGTCCCGGTCCGTGATCTCGATCACCGCGGTGCCTGCGGATCGGGAGCGGGCTGGACGAGGCCGCCGGCACGGCTACCATCGAGCCCATGGACTGGCCCGAGATCGAGAGCCGCATCCGAGCAGGCGAGAACGACACCCCGGAGCTGAAGCGCTGGGAGGCCTTCCCGAGGGGCGTGGGTGAAGCGGTCTGCGCCTTCGGCAATACCGAGGGCGGGGTCGTCATTCTCGGCGTGGCCGACGACGGGACGATCGCCGGCGTCCCGGAAGAGCCCGAATCTGCCCAGGAGCGCCTCACGACCTTCCTCCAGAGCGGGCTCAGCTCCCCGGTGCGGGCGAAGCTCGGACGACACCGAGTCGCGGCCGGCTGGGTCCACTGGGTTGAGGTCCGGCGGACGCGTGGGCCCGACCCCTTGCGCTTCCGCGGGCGTGTCCTCGTCCGGAGGGGACGGTCGAGCGTGGAGCCCTCTCCCAGCGAGCTGCAGGACCTCTACAATACGTTCGGGTTCGCCCTGACGGAAGAGCAGGTGGTGCCCGGAACTTCCCCCGCGGACATCGAGCCCGAAGCCTTCAAGGACTTCCTCCAGAGGCAGGGACTGGAGCTGACCGAGGAGCCGCAGCCGGGCTTCCAGGAAGACCTGCTCAACCGGGGTGTCCTCGCCCGGGAAGACGGGAGCTACCTCGCGACCCTTTACGGCCTCCTTTGCTTCGGGAGGGATCCGCAAGGTTGCCCTCCCACGAGCAACGCGTGGATCGACTGCGTGGCCTACGCCGGTGGCGATCGAGCGGACGCGGTGATCCTCGCGGGAAAGGCCAGAGGGCGCGTCGACGAGCAGGTGGAGAGGGCCCTCGGCTGGATCCAGGCCCTCGGGGTGCAGGAAGTCTACGGCCGGCTGGAGCGCAAGGACCTGCCCATCGTGCCGATCCGAGCCTTGCGGGAAGCCCTGGTGAACGCCGTGGCGCACCGAGACTACGCGATCCTCGGCTCGAAAGTGCTCTTCGAGGTCTTCAGAGACCGCGTCGTCATCACAAGCCCCGGCGAGCTGCCGAACAACCTGCGAGAGGCATCCGCTCTCGCCGGCGGGCACCCGCGATCGCGAAACGAGCTCGTCGCCAACTTCTTGCTGGTGAAAGGGCTCATGGAGAAACGCGGGCGGGGCTTTCCGATCATCCGACGCGAGATGCAGGCCTTCAACGGGACGGAGCCTCATCTCCTCAACCAGCGAGATGAAAGGTACGTCCGGCTGACGCTGTGGAGGGGAAGCTCGCCGGGCCGGAATTGAAGACCTGGCCTCCCGCAGATTCCGCGCCGCCGCCGTCTCCGCTGCAGAGGCGCGGAGAAGTCACGGCGCTCCGCCGCACCCCAGCCCGTCCGCCGTCGGGTCCGCCCCCTTGCCCGGGAAGGGCGGTGGCGGCGCGGGCCGCGGGGCCCACGGAGCGCGTGCAGCCCGGGGAGCCCACCGAGCCCGCGCAGTCTGCACGTGCAGACTGGCGACCATCCCTCGCGCCGCGGGCGGGGGCGCAGGGGCTCACGGCCGCCCACGCGCGGCTCGCCGGGGGCCTCGAGCGACTCGGGTTCGGGAGGCGAGAGGCCCGGGACCGGGTGGCGGCGGCGCTCGAGCGCCTGCGCGAGCGGGGAGCGGCGCTCGCCGAGGGCGACGTGCTCCGGGAGGCGCTTCGCCTGCGGCCTGCGGAGGCGGCGGGGGGAGTCCTCTGAGCGGCGCGGCACCGCCGCTCGCGCCGGCCCTGGCTCACTCCCGCTTCAGCGCCCCCTCGATCTCCCGCAGGGCCTCCTCGGCCTGCGGGGGCCCGCTGCCGCCCGGGCGAAGGAGCTCCGCCGCCTTCTCGAGGGAGAGGAGGCACGGGGCGAGGTCAGCGGGCGTCGAGCGCCGGCTGCGTCTCGCGGTCGGGGCGGACGGCGATCTCCTCCCGCCACACCAGGACCGACCGCTCGTCGGGGATGTGGGCGAGGAGCTTGTAGCCCACCGAGACGGTGACCTTGCCGCGCTCGGCGCCGAGCGCGTAGCGGAAGGTCCTCGTCTCGCCCGAGCGGAGCTGCGTGCTCGGCACCGAGGCGCGCTGCTCCCGCCGCACGGCCTGGAAGGACTCGCGGTGCCGCGCCACCTCGCGGCCCGCGGCGTCCGTGACCACCGTGCGCACGAAGAGCTCGCGGTTCGAGATCTCCCCCGGCACGCTGTGGCCCGCGCCGGCGTTCGTGAGGGAGACCTCGACCTCGCGCGGCTCGACGAGCCTCGCCTCGAGGCGCACGGCCTCGCGGAGGACCTCCGGGTCGCGCTGCGAGCGCATGCGGTGGCTCCGCCGGCGCCGCACCGGCCCGCTCGTGACCGACGGGGCGTCAACGAGCGGCATGTGGCAGGCCTGGCACGTGTAGCCCTTCGCGGCCCACGCGGAGCCTCGCCACTCGTCGATCGCGCCGTGGGGCGCGTGGCAGGAGGCGCAGATCGCCGAGCCGGTGAAGGCCGGGTTCCGCCGCGGGTTGCAGGGGGCCTCGGCCGATGGGAGGGGCCCCTCGGCGTGCCCGCCGTTCCGGTGGCACTCGATGCACCCGACTCCCTCCTCGAACCGCTCGCCGCGGATCACGGGCAGGGCCTCGATCCCCGTCTCGAGGACGGGACGCGGGGCGTGGCAGTTGTTGCACTCGACGCGTAGCGGGTCCTGGGGCAGGAGGGGCTCGTTGAACCAGGCCAGGGCGTGCTGGTCGTCGACCCACTCCTCGTAGATCTCGCGGTGGCACGGCTCGCACTCCTCGTTGGACCGGAAGGCGAAGGGCCCCGGCGCGATCGCCTCGGGACGAGCCGCCGGCCGCGACGCGGCGGACGGGCCGCCCGGCGGCCGCCCCGCGAGCCTGTGGACCGCGTAGACCCACGAGGCGAGCGCCCCGGAGAGGAGGAGGATCGCGGTCCAGCGCAGGAGCGGGGCGAGCCGCATCCCCTCGGCTCACTCCGCCGGCGGGGGGAGGTCGCAGGCCGTCTTGCCCTTCAGCTCGAAGGGCATCTCGGGGAAGAGGACCTCGACGCGCGTGCCCGTCTTCGCCTCGGGCCCGACCCGGGCCTCGCCGCCCCCGCCTCAGCCGTATTTCAAGGCGCCCTTCGCCACGACGGCGTCCTGGGAGTCGAGCACCCTGTACTCGATCGGGATGCGCTCGGAGCCCCTGTAGACGCTGAGCCCGATCCTCCGCTCTTTCGGGAGGCCCGGCCGCGGCTCGCCCTGGATCGCGAGGCCCACCTTGCGCTCCCCGCCGCGGGCGTTCGCCGAGGCGCTCACGCGGACCGCGGGGTCGATCCGGACCTTCGTCTCCTCGCCCGCCTTGACCGCGATCTCCCGGTAGACGCCGTGCCCGGCGGTGCAGGAGATGAACCAGCGCTCGCCCATCGCGTCCCTGCGGACGACGCGGTAGCCCCGGACCTCGTACGTGCCCGCGGGGAGCGCGCGCCGCAGGTCCCTCTCGCCGGCCGGCCACTTCAGGCGGTAGAGCTTCCCGCCGCGCGCGCGCAGGGTGAGCTCTCCCTCGCCGAGGTCGCTCGTCACGTAGCCCGCACCGCCCCCGTCCTTCGCTCCGGCAGCGGACACCGGCGCAGGCACGGGTGCCGCCGCGGCGGCGACGGTCGTGGGCTTCTCGAGGAGCTGGGAGCCGAGGAAGTCGACCAGGACCCTACGGGCCCCGGGCCAGACGCCCGTTCAGCTCGTCCTGTGGACCTGGTCGAGCCATGCGCGGTCGAGGTCCTCGCGCGGGTCCGGGGCGGCGTGGCACTTCCCGCAGCTCCCCCGGAAGAGGCGGGCGGCGTCCTCGGCGGAGAACTCCCCCTCGGCCGCGCGCGCCGGCACGCAGGCGACGAGCGCCGGCGCGGCGAGCAGCGCCGCGACCGCCGTCTTGAGGTCCAGCAGGGAACCGTTCACGAGGAGGATTGTACGGAGGCGCGCCGCTCGAGGGCCAGCGGAATCGCCGCGTCGCCGAGTCCCTGCTCGTTGACCTCGCGCGCCCCGGGGGCTAATGTTGCCTCAGGGTCTCACTGCTCGAGCTCAACAGCGAAGGAGAAAAACCATGTCCGTCTCCCTGCACCGCACTCTGGCAGCCCTCTGCCTCCTCCTCTCGGCCGGCGCGGGCCTGGCGCAGGACGAGCGCGTCGCCCTCCGCATCCGCGGGCCCGAGGGGGAGCTGAGCTCGGGGGGCGAGATCGGCGCGGCGGTCACGATCGACGCCAAGGTCCTGGGCGTGCAGGGCTGGTCCCTGGGCGTCGCGCACGACCCGCAGGTGCTCGAGCTCCTCGACGCGGCGGCCGGCTCCGTGACCGCCACGGCCAACAACGGCCGCAAGCCGGACTTCCTCGTGGTCAACGTGGCCCCCGCGGCGGGGACCGGCGTGACCATGGCGGTGGTCATCAGCTTCACCGAGTTCGTGGTGCTGCCCGTGAAGGACGACCAGGAGATCCTCACGATGCGGTACAAGGTGCTCGCGGACCCCGCGAGCGTCGATCCGTGCGTGCCCATCCCGGGCACGGTCGCCTTCTCGAACGACCTCGGGACGCCCCCCGTCCAGACCATCGTCACCCTCGAGGGCAGCTCCGTGAACCCCACGAGGGCGGACTACGCCTTCACCGTGCGCTGCCCGGGCACCCTGGAGATCACCCGCTGCGAGGGCGACCCCGACAACGTCTACCTCGAGTGGACCTTCGGCGCCGTGGAGTGGGACTTCCTCTTCCTCTACCGTGACGGCGAGCTCCTCGCCACGCTCGACGCGGACGCGACCCGGTACACCGACGCGTTGCTCAAGCCCGGGAGCTACGTCTACACGCTGATCACCTTCGTCGTGGACGACCCGAAGAACCCCGTCTTGATCTTCGCGCACTGCACGGCCACGGTGATCCCGCTGGCGGTGACCTCCGTCGAACCGAGGGTCGGCTACTGGCTCGGAGGCGACGTGGTGACGGTGAAGGGGACGGCCTTCACGACCGCCGAGGCGACGAGGCTCGCCTTCGTGGGCGGGCCCGGCGAGCCCGAGATCCCCCTCGAGGTGCTCGAAGTGAAGGGCCCGAACGAGCTCACGGCGCGCACGGCCGAGTCCCACCGCCTCGGCGCCTTCGGAATCCGCATCGAGAACGAGCGCGGCTCGGCCGAGCTGGCCGACGCCTTCGAGTACGGCTTCATCCGGGGCGAGATCAACTCCGACGGCAAGCTGGACCTCTCCGACTCGGTCTTCCTGCTCACCTACCTCTTCGTCGACGAGACGGCGCCGCCGCCGCGCTGCTTCGACGCCGCCGACTCGAATGACGACGCCCTCGTGGACATCTCGGACGCCATCCTCGTCCTCGCCTACCTCTTCGTCGGCGGGCCGCCGCCCAAGCCGCCCTTCCCCGGGCCGGGCCAGGACCCGACGACCCGCGACCGCTTCGGGTGCCTCGAGGCCGTGAGCCCTTGAGCTCCTGACGCGAGCGCGAGGCCTCGGCGGGGCGCGCCTTGACGGAGTGCGCCGCCGCGCGGCCTCGGATACAATGACCGCATGCGTGCAGGCCGCCTCCCACGCCCCGCGGCCGCGCCCGCGGGAGCGCTGGTCCTCTTGCTGGCCGGACCGCGCCCGTGCCCCGCTCAGTGGGAGAGCGACGGGCCCACGCGTGACGAGCACGACCTCCCGGCCCAGTTCGGCGCCGCCGTGGCGCCCCTCGGCGACCTCGACCTGGACGGCACGCTCGACCTCGCGGTGGGCGAGCCCGGCGCGAACCGCGGCGGCAGGGACCGCGGGACCGTGCGCGTCGTCCAGGTCGGCGCCGGCGGCATGCAGATCTCGAGGCAGGAGCTCCGGAGGGCCTCGAGCGGCATCAAGCGCCGCCTCTCGAACCGCGACGGCTTCGGCTTCTCCCTCGCGGCCCTCGGCGACCTCGACGGCGACGGGACCACGGACCTCGCCGCGGGCGGGCCCGGCGACGACTCCGGCGGCCGCAACAAGGGAGCCCTCTGGGTCCTCTTCCTCACGCCCGAGGCGACCATCCGGGCCCAGCAGAAGGTGAGCAGCAAGGACGGAGGCTTCGCGGGCCTCCTCTCGCGGCGCGACCGCTTCGGCTCGGCCCTCGCGCCCCTCGAGGACCTCGACGGCGACCTGGTCCAGGACCTCGCCGCCGGCGCCCCGAAGGACGACGACGGCCGCAAGGACAGCGGGGCGGTCTGGATCCTCTTCCTCGCGCGCGACGGCACGGTGGCGCGCCACGCGAAGGTCAGCGCCCTCGAGGGCGGGTTCTCGGGGCCGCTGCGGAGGGGCGACCGCTTCGGCTCCTCCCTGGCCGCCCTCGGCGACCTCGACGGCGACGCGGTGGAGGACCTCGCCGTCGGCGCCCCCCACGATGACGACGGCGCCTTCCGGAGCGGGGCCGTCTGGATCCTCTTCCTCGACCCCGGCGGCACCGTGAAGGCAGAGCGGAAGATCAGCGCCCTCGAGGGCGGATTCTCGGGCGAGCTCCGAACGCGCCACAAGCTCGGGACATCGGTCGCTTGCCTCGGAGACCTCGATGGCGACGGGGTCCAGGACCTGGCCGCGGGCGCCGAGGGCGACATTCGCAAACGGCACGCGGGCGCGGTGTGGATCCTCTTCCTCGAGCGTGACGGCACGGTGAAGGCGGAGCGGAGGATCGGCTCGCTCGAGGGCGGGTTCCCGGCGGAGCTGCGGCCCGGCGACGAGCTCGGCTCCTCGCTGGCCCTCCTCGGCGACCTGGAGGGCGACGGACTCCTCGAGCTCGCGGCCGGCGCCGACGGCAGGTTCAACGGCAACCTCTGGATCCTGTCGCTCGCGATCGACGGGACCGTCCAGGCGGCGAGCCGTCTGCGGCGCTGAAGCGACGGCCTGGACCTATCCGTCCGGCCTCTCCAGGTGCGCGAAGAGGTCCCGCAGCTCCTCGGGCGAGAGCTTCTCGAGGAGCCCCTCGGGCATCAAGGACACGTCCGACTCCTCCAGGCGCCTCACCTCGGAGCGGGGGACCGCGGTGCGTTCGCCCGTCGAGGCCACGAGCGTCAAGCCTCCGTCCGCCGACGGCTCGAGGAGGCCGCTCAGGACGCGGCCGTCCAGCGTCTCCACGGCGTAGGCCAGGAGCTCGGGGCGCACCTGAGCGCTCGGGTCCACGATGCTCACGAGGAGGAAGTCCCGGTCCGCGCGGTTCGCGGCCGTGAGGTCCGGCCCCACGCTGCCGCCCTCGCCGAAGAGGCGGTGGCAGGTGCCGCAGCGCTCGAGGAAGAGCGCGCGCCCCCTCGCGGGGTCGCCCTTCGCGGCCCTCAGGTCGTTGTGGAGGCGCCGCACCTCGGCGAGGCGCTCCTCGCTCGTCGCGGAGTGCACTCTGCCCCAGTGCTTCCTCACGACGAGGTCGAGGGCCTCGTCGCCGTGGGCCGCGATGCGCCGCACCTCCTCGACGGGCACGTCCTTCGGGTCAGCGGCCCCGCGCTCGACCGCGTCGAGGAAGAGCCTCGCCCACTCCCTCCTCGCGAAGAGGACGGCTCGCGCCCGCGGCCGCAGGGCCGGGGCGAGGTCCCCGAGCCGGGCGAGCAGCGCCGCGGGCACCCGAGGGTCCTCGTGGCGGGCGAGGGCGGCGAGGGCGGCGGCCGCGACGGCCTCGGGGCCCCGCTCGACGACCTCGAGCAGCACCGGCACCACGGCGGGGTCCCTCGACTCGCCGAGGACGCCGGTCGCGGCGAGGCGCAGCGCCGCTTCGGAGCCCGCCTGCGTCGCGAGCGCCCGCGCCTCGGCGAGGGCCTCGCCGCTCCCGAGCCGCGCTCGAGCCCGGAGCAAGGCGGGCGAGGGGCCATCGCGCCGCGCGAGGTCCTCGAGGGCCGCGAGGAGCGGGCCCCGCGAGCCCGCCGGGTGCCTCCAGGAGAGCCCCAGGTCGATCCCCTCCACCGCCAGGCGGCGCGCCTCCGCGTAGGGGGCCGCCGCGAGGAGCCGCGCGCACGCCTCGAGCCCCGCATCGCTTCCCTCGGCGGCGTAGCGCCGCGCGAGGCGCGGGAGGACCTCGCCGCGGGCGACCGGCGCCCGCCACGCCTCGGGCCGTGCGAAGAGCTCGAGGACGCGCTCCCGCTCGGCGAGGGCCTTCGCCTCCACGGCCCACCAGAGGAGGAGGGAGACGTGAGGGTCGCTCAGGTCCTCGCCCCGCATCGCGAGGGCGCTCGCGATGGAGAGCCCGAGGGGCCCGGGCAGCCGCCGCGCCGTCGACGCGAGCTGGCTCCGCACCGCGGGGCTCGGGTCGCGATGCGCGAGCTCGAGGAGCGAGGCCTCGAGCCGCCCCGGAGCGCGCCGCGCGTCGCCGAGGAGGCGCACGGCCCAGGCTCGGGCGCTCGGGTCCCCGCGGCGGAGGAGGGCCTCGGCCACGGCGTCGTCGAAGCCTCCGCAGGCGGCGAGGGCCCAGAGGCCCGCCAGGGCGCGGCCCGCCTCCGCGCCCTCGAGGGCCATGGCCCGGAGCGCCGGCAGGACCGACGGGTCGCGCCGCGCCGCGAGGATCTCGCGCGCCTTGCGCGCGTGCCACGCGCTCCGGCTCCCGAGCATCTCCGCGAGCTCGGCGCTCGAGAGCCGCGCCAGGTCGAAGGGCCGCGGGAGCGGCGTCCCCCGCCAGGCGATCCGGTAGATGCGGCCGTTCGAGCGGTCCCACACGGCGTCGGGATCGGGATGCGCCGTGCGCACGTCGTGGAAGTCCGCGACGTAGAGGGCCCCGTCGGGCCCCACGGACGCGTCGCTCGGGGCGAACCAGGTGTCCTTCGAGTCGAGGAGCACGCCGCCGAAGGAGACCTCGAAGGTGGAGCCCCGCGGCGCGAGGTCGTGCCAGTGGACGGCGTGGGAGAGGAGGTTCGCGGCCAGGTACTTCCCGCGGAAGCGCTCGGGGAAGGTCTCGCCGAGGTAGGCGACCCCCCCCACCGCCACGTGGCCTCCCCGGAAGTCCTTGTAGGCCGCATGCTCGAGGTGCCCGTAGGCGTGGGGGTTCCCGAAGGGGCCGTGCTTGTCGAACTGCTTCCAGTAGTAGCCGCCCTGGACGCCGTGCAGCAAGACGTAGCCGCCGACGTTGGTGCTCACGAGGAGCTCGCCCCGCTCGCCGAAGTCGAGGCCCCAGGTGTTGCCGCCCCCCTCGTGGAACAGCTCGAGCTCGCGCGCGAGCGGATGGTAGCGCCAGACGCCCTGCTGGAACCGGACCCCGCGGACCTCCGCCGTCACGGTGCTCCCCTGCGCGCCGTAGAGCCAGCCGTCGGGGCCCCAGGCGAGCGAGTTGATGACGCTCGAGGCGTCCTCCATCCCGAAGCCCGAGAGGCACACCTCGGGGTCCCCGTCGGGCGCGTCGTCGCGGTCGCGGTCCGGGTAGAAGAGGAGGTACGGCGCCTGGGCGACGAAGACGCCGCCGTGCCCGAAAGCCATGCCCGAGGCGAGGTTGAGGCCGTTCACGAAGTCGCGGGCCCCGTCGGCCCGGCCGTCGCCGTCGGAGTCCTCGAGGATCGTTATCCGGTCGTCGCCCCGCGGCCCCCTCGGCGGGGGCTCGGGCACGCGGTCGTAGACCGTGCGCGAGTAGCGGTCCACCTTCACGCGCTTCAGCCCGGCGGGGTTCGGGTACTGGAGGTACTGGATGACCCAGAGGCGCCCTCGCTCGTCGAAGTCGATCGCCACGGGCTGGCGCACCAGGGGCTCCGAGGCCACGAGCTGGACCTCGAAGCCCGGGGCCGCCTCCATGCGCCGCGGGGCCTCATCGGGCGGATAGCCTTGCGCGGAGAGCGGGGGGGCAGCGAGGAGGAGGCAGAAGATCCTCGCACAGGCGCGCCAGGGCATCGTCAACACCTAACCGCGAAACAGGAGGGCGTCAGGAACGACCCTGGCGAGCTTCTTGTCGAGGGTCCAGAGCTGCGCTCCGCCTTCGATGGCGCTCAGGAGGATCGCGGCGTCGATGAGCCCCACTCCTCGGGAAAGGAAACCCTGTTCCGCGGAGTGGATGCCGGCGCGTATCCAGATGCCTCCAGGGCCTCCCGGACCCGCGCCGACCTTGGGCAGGTTGCTCCAGTACGAGGATATGACCCTGCGCTCCTGGACGCTCCGTGTGCCCTGCAGGAGCTCGCCGAACACCCACTCGACAGCGACCACTTCCCCGCCCTCCATGAGATCCGCCAGCGCCGTGAGAACGGGCTCGCGACCACGAAAGAACTCGATCCAGATCGACGTATCCGGGAGGATCATCAGCGCCGGTTGATCCCGCGGACCTTCTCCGCGCTGAACCCGGAGCGGAACCGCAGGGGCTTGCGCCGAAGCTCGCGGTTCAACTTGCGGATCTCCTGAAGCTCGAGCCACTGGCGCAAGGCGGTGATCAGGCTTTCCGTGACGGTCTTCGCACCGGTGTGCGTCTGGACGGACCGGACGAGGTCGTCGGGGATCAAAGCGGTGACTTTCATACGATCAACGATACGATAACACTCGCCCCTGGGCAAGAAGATGGGGGTGCGCCCGATGGGGCTTCCGGACTGGCCGGGGTGCAGTGCGCGGCGAGCGGCTGCATGGCGTGTCCTCCGGCGCCGCTAGCCCCAGAACCCGTTCGCGCACCCGCAGGGCGGCTTCACCTTGGCAGGTTCCAGAAGTCTGACTCGCCAGACTCCCTCTGCGCCAAGGCCTTGCGGCGCCAGAGCATGCGGCGTTCCCGGTCCGCCTCCGGAGGGCGGGGCGCCGGCCAGGGCCGGGCCCGCGGCCGCAGCCGCGTCCACCGCGCAAGGCCGAGAGGCGCCCTGCCCCCGGCTCCGACGCGCCCGCCTCGCAGGGCCGCCAGGCGCCGGTGAAATCCCCTCCGGGCCCCCGAGACTCCCAGGCATGGCTCGCCGCCGGAGGGCCGGCACGATGGGTCTCGGCCCCGGGGCGAGCGGTCCCTTCTCTCACCTGCAGGAGATCGCCATGTGGAAATGGACGAAGAGGATCCTCGCGGGCGCCCTGGTCCTGGGCCTCGTCGGGGGCGTTTGCGTCGGGACGGGCTTCGGGAGCTACCTCAAGAGCTCGAGCCGCATCCTCAAGACCGCCGTGAAGGACTCGATCCCCGTCGAGTTCGAGATCCAGAGAGCGCGTGACCTCCTCGAGGACCTCATCCCCGAGATGCACGCGAACCTCCGCCTCGTCGCCGCCGAGGAGGTCGACGTGGCCAACCTCGAGAAGGAGATCGCGCGCCAGCACGAGGCCGTGGCCAAGGAGTCGGAGAAGGTCCAGAAGCTGCGCGGGAAGCTCGACGCGCAGCTCGCCTCCTACGAGATCGGAGGCCGCGAGTACCGCCGCACGGACCTCGTCGACGAGCTCGCGCGGCGCTTCGAGCAGCTCAGGACGGCCGAGATGCTCCTCTCGGGCAAGGAGGACCTCCTCAGGAACCGCAAGCGCTCGCTGGACGCGGCGGTGGCGAAGCTCGAGAAGACCCGCCTCGCCAAGGTCGAGCTCGCGGCGCAGATCGAGGCCCTCGAGGGCCAGTTCCGCCTCATGGAGGGCCAGGCCTCGGGCAGCGAGTTCCGCCTCGACGACACGAAGCTCGCCAAGACCCAGAAGGTCATCGCCGAGCTCAAGAAGCGCCTCGAGGTCGCCCAGCGCGTCCTCGCCCGCGAGGCCCAGTTCATCGAGACGATCCCCGTCGAGACGGTGAGCGAGTCGAACGTGGTCGAGCGCGTCGACGCCTACTTCTCGAGGAAGGGCGCCGAGGGGCTCCCGGCCCCGGCCCTCGCCGCCGAGAGGAGGTGAGCCGATCGATCGGCCCGACGCGGGTCGAGTAGAATAGCGTCCCGGCTTTCGCTTCCACGAGCGGCTCCTCCCTCCTCCCGCGCTCCCATGTTCGACCTCAAGCTCCAGGTCCGGCTCAAGCAGGCCCAGAACGCCTTCCACGACGGCCGCCTCGACGAGGCGTTCGCCATCGCGAGCGAGAAGGCGATCCGGGACCTGCGCGGCGGCCAGCAGCTCCTCGAGGGCCTCGTGGAGCCCCTCCTCGACCGCGCCGGGGGGCACCTGGCCGCGGGCAGGCTCCGCGAGGCCATGCTCGACGTCGAGAGGGCGGTCCATGCCGGCGGTGACCGGCCGCGCGCCGCCCAGCTCCGGCAGGAGGTGCGCGAGGCGATCGCGGCGCGGGAGAAGGAGGAGCGCCGGGCGCGGGAGGCCCTCGAGTCGGCCCGCGCCCACCTCGATGCGGGGAGCTTCCGCACGGGGCTCGAGGCCCTCGGGGATGCCTCGGGCCCGCTCGACGCGGCGCGCCTCCGGCGGGAGGTGGAGAGCCGCGAGCGGAAGGGGCTCGAGGCCCGGGCCCGCGCCCGGGCCCACCTCGAGCGGGGCGACCTCCTCGAGGCGCTGCGGGCGGCGCGGGAGGCCGCGGAGAGCGACCCGAGGCACACGGACATGCCGGGACTACGAGCCGACGTGAAGCAGGCGGCGGCCGCCGCCGCGGAGAAGGCCCTGCTCGAGGGGAGCCTCGAGACGGCCGCGGATCTCCTGGGGGAGATCGAGGGCCTCGCGGCGGAGAGCATCGAGGCCCGCCGGCTCGCGGGCCGCCTCTCCTTGGCCCGCGACGCCGCGGACGCGTTCCAGCGCGACGCCTTCGAGGAGGCCCGCGTCCTCGCCGGACGGCTCGAGAAGGCGCTCCCGGGCGCCGCCTGGGTCGAGGAGTGCCTCCGCGAGCTCATGAAGATCACCGAGGCCCTCCCCCTGCTCCGCGCCGGTCCCCTCGGGAGACCCCTCGCGCTCGCGCGGCCCGCGCCCTCGCCCTCGCCGCCTCCGCCGGGCGGCGGCGCGCCGAGGCCCGCGAGCCTGCCGGCCGGCGACTCGACGGCGGTGGCGGTCCCTCGGCACGAGCGCCTCCACCTCTGGATCGACGGCGTGGGCACCTACCTCCTCCTCGGGGACGACAGGGTCTCCTTCGGCCGGTCCGGCTCTTCGGCCCGGCCCGCCATCGCCCTCCCCGCGGACCTCTCGGGCTACCACGCCGAGGTGCTCCGCAGCGAGGAGGACTACTTCCTCGTGGCGGCGCAAGGCCCCGTCCAGGTCGGCGGGCAGCCCGTCAAGCGGAAGCTCCTCGAGGACGGCGACAGGATCGACCTGGGCCCCGCCTGCCGGCTCACCTTCAAGCTGCCGACCGCCCTGAGCCCCACGGCGGTCCTCACGCTCCACCGGGGCCTCCGCCTGGAGGGCGACGTGAGGAGCATCGTCCTCTTCAAGGACACCCTCCTCCTGGGCCCCGGGGCGGCCTGTCACGTGACAGTGCCCGCGAAGGGTGGTACGGTGATCCTCTCCCGGGCGCCCGGCGGCCAGGGCGGCCAG